>JAILID010000041.1 GCA_024695465.1 Lachnospiraceae bacterium
CGTGAAGAACCGCTCAAACCAATCAAGTCCCACCCATTCGCTTCCCAGGTAACTGCGGCTTGCCTTGTAATCCCGGAAGGCGATCTGGATGCCGTACATCGGGATGTACTTATAAATAAAGGTGAGAACGACGGGGATGAGAAGGAGCGCGTAGAGCTGCCAGTTTGCCTTGATCCGCTTCGAGAGAGGCGGCTGAGGCACGGCTGCGGCATTTTTGTTTTTTGCCATTTACCTATCTCCTATTCATTAGAAAGTTTCCGCCGCGGCTTTTTGCCGCAGCGCTGTGATATTTTTCACCGGGCGCTTAAACGCTTCGCGCTTTTGCGGCCTCAAGCCGCCGGCTTTTATCCAGTCCGCGGCCGCCCTTTCCGCGCGGCCCGGCCGGGACAAATCCGGCCGGTCTGCCTTATGGCAGCCGGGCAATATCACAAAGGTTTACAAGCTGCTTCCGGGATGCTGCAGTCACTCCGGAATAAATCCTGCCTGCAGGGTGCCGTCCCGAACCTGGACCGGCGGCCGCCGGCAGCTTCCAAAGCGAATCCAAAGCAGCCCCGCAGAGCGTTTACCTCACTGAAAGATTGTCCCCTGCTGAGAAGTATTTTCACGATCTGCCGCTTATGGAGCAGAAGGCTTTCCCCCATTGAGATAAATAACGTTTCACAATTTTATTGTAATTATTCCAATGTGAAACGTTACATCTTGCGCTCATTTTACACTTCTGCACATCTGGTGTCAACGGATTTTTTTATTCCTGCAAAAATTCGTGTTTTTCGCCAAAATTCAATTTCATTTTTGTCTTATTTGCCCAATCATTTTCATGAACTTTTTATTTTTGTTTCATTCCATTCATGATATACTATTCCATACGGGCGCGGAAAAATAACATTTTCCGCACCGGATCGTTTTTCATTTTCAACCGGCAAGGAGTCTGTATGGCAAGCGAATATATCAAGTACCAGCTCCGGGACATGGAGCCCGAGGAGCCCCCGAAACCTCTGACAGAAAAAGAGAAGAGAAAAAACTGGTTCGACTATCACAAATGGCATCTGCTGATCGGGCTTATCCTCCTCGTCATCGGGGTTGATCTCATCCGCAGCATATACGTCTCGGCCCAAAGCGCCCCGGACTACCAGATCGCCTGGGTCGGGAGTTACAAGCTTCCCGGCGACACCGTTGAAGCGCTCGAGAGCGCCGCCTCGGCTTTCGGCGAGGATCTCAACGGAAACGGGGAGGTGACGGCTGTCATCGCCCAGTACGTGATCAATACGGAAGACGCCCAGGGAAATGAAGCTCTCGCCGGCAACAATACCGCCTCAGAGATCAAGCTTATGGGGGATCTCGAGGGATCGGTCAGCGCGTTCTTCCTGCTCGAAGATCCGGAGACTTTCAACGAGCATTACGACATCCTCATGCCGCTTGAGGACGGCCGCCTCGCGCTTCCCTTCACAGAGGTTTCGGGCCTTTCCGGGGCCGCGGCCGGCAGCTATGAGGAACTGCTCTTAAATGGCGAGACCGCCAGCGGAGAAAACGCGGAGCTTCTTGAAGGCCTCTACCTTGCCCGCCGTATCCCGCGAGATAACGCGAAAGAAGAAGACGTCAAGGCATGGGACGCCTTCTGGAATAAAATAAAGAAAGGCAGCTGATATGGGACTCTTCATTCCTGACGACCCCGGTTATGACGAAAGCGCCCGCATGACCGGTTTTTACCGCTACAAACAGCTTCTCTCCTTCAATACCGCCAACTATATGAAGGCCAACCTCCTGACGGCTGCGGGCGCCCTGCCCCTGGCCGCAGGCATCGCCTATGCGGTGCTCTCGACAAGCGTTTTGGTGCTCATCCCGGCCTCCTGCATCGGCGGAGCCATCTTCGGCCCCTTTCTGGCCGCGATGTTCGACACTTTGTACCGGGGCTACCGGGACGCGCCGGGACGCTGGCGCGACAACTGGCCCAAAGCCTTCCGGCAGAATTTCAAAGACTCCCTGCTTCCGGGAGCCTTAACCGGACTCATTCTCGGGTTCTTCATTTTCATGGGCTTCCTTCTCTACTGGGCCAGCGGCAATCCGAGCCTTGCCACGATTCTCTGGTATCTGACCGCGGCGCTTTTATTCCTTTCCGTCAGCTCCCTATTCTGGCCCCAGCTGATCCTTTTCAGGCAGCCCCTGTCCGTGACGGTTCGAAACATGGTCCTCTTTGCCGCGAAATATCTCTGGAAGGTTCTCGGCATAGGGGCGCTTCTGCTGCTCTGGATCTCCATCTACGTATTCTTCGCGCCCTGGACGCTGATCCTCGTACCTTTCCTCGGCTTCTGGTATATCCTGTTTCTCACCCAGCTGATCATCTACGAGGACCTGAACCGGGAGCTTGCGATTGAAGCAAAATTCGAAGAAGAAGAAAAGAAAAAGAACGAGGAGGCTTAAACCTCCCCGTTCTTTTTCTTTTCCATATCCCTGTCCCCGGTCGTTCCGCCCGGCCGGTAGCTGACCGGCAGGCATGTAAGCGCCGGCAGCTTTGAGCGGTCCTCATTGAAGAGGATCTCCACCGCAGTCTCCGCAATCTTCTCCACCGGCTGTACAATAGAAGAACAATAGGGTTTATAATCAATATAATTGAGAAGGCCGTCAAAACCTATGATCTGGACATCTTCCGGGACTTTAAGGCCCAGCTGTTCAAGAACTCTCAGGATATTCACGGCCAGCTGGTCCGTGCTGCAGAAAATGCCGTCGTACTCCGGCTTTCCTTCTATAATATGGTTTTCCAGAAAGTCATAGAAGGGCTTAAAGCCGTCCTCGTCGTTCAGATGGATCACATGATGCGGAATCTTATGGTTCTGGCACCAGGCCTTAAAGCCCGCTTCCCGCTTATCCGGCTCCCCTATGACGGAAGAGCCGATCCGCAAAAAGAGCAGTTTCTCCGCTCCGAGCTCCGAAAGCTTCGCGGCAGCCAGCTGGCCGCCGCCGAAATTGTCGGACGCGACGCAGGGAACCCGATTGGTATAGAACCGGTCTATGCTGACGAACGGGATATCTTCATCGATCTCGATGTCCGGATTGTAAGTCAGCGCGATGATTCCCTCTACCTTGTGCTGCTGGACCAGACGGATGCATTTATTTTCCATCTCCATATCGGATTCCGTCGTCGCGAGAAGCGTTCGATAGCCCCGCTTCATCAGAACCCTGCACAAATGATCGGTCAGGATGCCGAAAAACGGATGGCGGACAGAGGGAATGATGAGGGCCACGATCCCCGTATGGTTTGTTTTCAATCCCTTGGCGTAGCTGTTGACGCGGTATCCCAGCTTCTTCGCGGCAGCTTCCACCTTCAGCCGGTACTCCTCTCCGACCGGGATATTATTCATCACCTTCGACACCGTGCCGAGAGCGACGCCCGCCTCCCTGGCGACGTCCTTCATGGTGGGACTTGTCCCCTTTATCTTCATTCCTTTTCCCTCTTAAAACTTACGGATCTCATCTTCCGTCTCATCCACTTTTTGTCCGATCGAGCGGATCTGCACATCGTAGCCCACCGAATCGTTAACCCTGACATGGACCCTGTCCCCGGCCTTCTTATGGAGCAGCGCCTTTCCGAGCGGGGAATCGATGGAAATAAGCCCCTTAAGAGAGTTTCCCCGGATCGTGGTCACGATGCGGAAAGTCTCCGTCTCGTCGTCATCCGGAAAATAGACCTCAACAGGCCGGTTCATCGTCACCTCGTCGTCTCCGCCGCGGTCCTCCACGATAACCGCGGTCTTCACCATATTCTCAAGATAGCGGATCCGGCTTTCGTTCTGGTTCTTCTCCCGCTTAGCCGCGTAGTACTCAAAATTCTCCGAAAGGTCTCCCTGGGCCCTCGCCTCCTTGACGGCCTCGATCAGCTCGGGACGAAGCTTCAGCTTCCTCTCTTCGATCTCCTTTTCCATCTTGGCTATGTCTTCTCTTGTCAGCCGGTCACGCATACAGCTCAATCCTCCTCAATTACCATAAGCTCCAGAAAATCAAAATCGATCTCTTCAATAAAACTGTCCTGCCGAAAATGAACCCGCCTCGTCTTCTTGAACTCGTTGATATTGGAGTCCAGCCAGATCGGCTTTCCAAGGTCAAAAGACAGGCAGATCTCATAAAGCGCGTTAAATATCTTGTGGGTGCGGGTCTCTTCCGAGAAATCCTCAATAACCGTATCCCGTAGCATATGGTTATCCTTCCAGATCTTTCCCCAGATGCGCATAAAAACCGTCCTTTCAAAAGCTGTGATGACAGAGGAAGACCGGCTCCTTACGTGAGGAACCGGCCCCCCTTTCTTTCAAACAGCCGCTCTTTGGTCAGCCGAGCACAGCCTTGATATTCGCCTCAAAATCCTTAGGAGCCATGCCGCCGATCACATTCTTGACCACCTCGCCGTTCCTGAAGAACAGGAAGTTGGGGATGGACATGACCCGATAGGGCGCGATCGCCTCCTGATTGTCGTCGACATTGATCTTGCAGAACTTCATCTTACCGCCGTAAAGCTCCGACATCTTCTCAAGAACCGGGGCCATCATCTTGCAGGGTCCGCACCAATCCGCATAGCAGTCCACGAGCACCGGCAGATCCGCCTTTAAAACCTCTTCCTCAAACGTAGCATCCGTAACCGTTACAACCATTTTACTTTCCTCCTTTTCGATAGACCGCGATGAGCTTTCCGATCCTGCTGCCCAGCGCGGAGAATTTGCGTTCATATTCCGTCATAATGTTCCCTTCATTCATGACCGGATCCTGATGAAGGTCATACGTATACGAGACAAGCTCCCAGCAATCCGCGTCCCTGATCTCCTCCAGAGAGAATTCAAACAGGGGCATGTTGTCCGTCTTAAATTCAAGGCTTCCTCCGTCCTTCAGGACTTTCTCATACACTTTAAGAAACTCCTTTGATGTGAGCCTCCTCTTCGCGTGCCGCGCCTTGGGCCAGGGATCCGAAAAATTAAGGTAGAGTCCGTCTATCTCGCCCGGCCCGAACATGTCCGGCAGCTCTTTCGCGTCCCGGTTCAGAAAATGAAGGTTCTTCGGCGGCTCAAAGACACTCTCCCGCCGTTCCTCATAAAGGAGCTTTCCAGCCGGATCTGCCGGAAGCTTTCCCTCCATCTTCTCCGCCGCCCGGAAAAGGACGCTGTCGTAACGCTCGACGCCCAGATATTCATTTTCCGGATGACGCGCGGCCAGCTCCATGATAAAGCTGCCCTTTCCCATGCCGATCTCCGCGAACAACGGCGCCTTCCGCTCATCCTTCCAATGATTCCTTCGAAGAAAAGGATCCTTGATAACATATGGACTGTTTTGAATAATTTCTTTTGCCTGAGGTATGTTTCGTAATCGCATGGCTCTATTGTACATCTTTTTCCCGGATACCGCAAGCCCGCATTCTTATCCGGCATTTTTCACAAAGGCTTTTTCAATTATTTTGCGCCTCTCTATTATTTTCTACATAAATTTTGTTGATTTTGTCGTGTAAAGCAATTAAAATGATAGGAAAGACATCATTGAGGAAAACGGCATGACAGCAAAGGACATTTTAGAAAAATTCACAAGCGCTTTCGGATCCGGCGGAGACATCAACTGCTTTTTTGCTCCGGGGCGGATCAATCTGATTGGCGACCACACGGATTACTGCGGCGGCCATGTTTTTCCATGCGCTTTGTCGAAAGGAAGCTACGGAGCCATCCGAAAAAGAAGCGACCGGCAAATCCGCCTCTTCTCAGAGCTTCTTTCAGCAGACGGGATTATCGAAGCTTCCCTGGATTCTCTTGAAAGGATCCGCGTATCCAGCTGGATGCTCGTCCCCTTCAACATCATCCGGACTTTCATTTCCAAAGGTCATGCCTTCCCCTGCGGTTTCGATATCGCCATCGACAGCGACCTGCCCCGGGGCACCGGTCTCTCCTTCACCGCTTCCCTGGATATCCTGATGTCGGTCATGCTGCGCGATTCCTTTGGCTTTTCCGATATCGAGGACCGGGATCTGGCTCTCTATTCCTTTTTTTCGGAGGAGAATCTCGGACTTCATATGTGCGGCCTTATGGATCTGTGCGCTTCCGCGCTCGGCAAAAAAGATCAGGCGCTTTATCTGGACACCAAAAAAATTCTCTATGAATACGCCCCCCTGAATCTCGGGAAAATGAAGATCGTGATCACAAACAGCCAGGTCCGTCCGGGGAACATCCGGAGCATCATCGCCAAAAGGAAGGAAGAATGCGCGAAGGCTCTTAGAAAATTCCAGTCCGTAATCCACATCAGCGCGCTTTGCGACATGAATATGGATCATTTTAAGACCTGCAAGGATGTGCTCATGGACGATACCCTGGTCAAACGGGCCCGTCATGTGATCAGTGAAAACCAGCGGACCATCCGGGCTTTGTCCGTCCTCAAAGCCGGCAATATCGCAGCCTTCGGAGAACTCATGGACGCCTCTCACCATTCTCTTGACGAAGACTACGAGGTATCCTGCCAGGAGATCAACCTTCTGGTCAGCCTTGCCAGAAAGCTTCCGGGCGTCTACGGCAGCCGAATGACCGGCATGGGCTTCGGCGGTTTTACCGTCAGCCTGGTCGAAGAGTCCGCAATTGAAAACTTCAAGGCAGAGATTGCCCGGGAATATTCCCGGATGGCCTGGCTGGACGCCGAATTCTTTATTCTGCACCCTTCTGACGGCGCAAGACAGCTCGTTCTCTAGAAGACGATTCCGCTTTCACCCTGTCATCTGAGGTCTGGAAACAGCAGCAAACGGCAAACGGAAAACGGAAACGAAAAAACGAAACCCGCTTTTTCGTTTTCTAAATAGTAAGGAGGTATATCCCATGAAAATACTTGTTACCGGCGGAACCGGCTTCATCGGAAGCCACACCGTCATCGAACTCTTAAACGAGGGCTATGAGGTCGTCATCGTCGACAATCTTTACAATTCGAAAGAACTGGTCGCGGACAGGATCGAGACCATCTGCGGCAGACGCCCGGCTTTCTACAAAGCTGACGTCACGGACCGGCAGGCTCTCACGGAGATCTTCGAGCGGGAAGGCGGCATTGAAGCGGTCATCCATTTCGCCGGCTACAAGGCCGTAGGCGAATCCACCCAAAAGCCGATCGAGTACTACGCCAACAACCTCTACTCAACCCTGGTTCTCACCGACGTGATGAGAAAGCACGGCGTCAAAAAGATCGTTTTCTCCTCCTCCGCAACGGTATACGGGGATCCGGCCGTCATCCCGATCACGGAAGAATGCCCTCTGGGCGAGCGCACCAATCCCTACGGCGAAAGCAAGGCCATGCAGGAGCGAATCCTGACCGACATCGCGAAAAGTGATCCGGAGTGGAAGATCATGCTGCTCCGCTACTTCAACCCGATCGGAGCCCATGAAAGCGGCCTCATCGGAGAGGATCCCAAAGGGATCCCCAACAACCTTCTCCCCTATGTGGCCCAGGTCGCTTCCGGCAGGCTTGAAAAGCTTCATGTCTTCGGAAACGACTACCCGACGCCGGACGGAACCGGCGTCCGCGACTACATCCATGTAGTGGATCTGGCCAAAGGCCACGTCGCGGCGATCCGGGGCATGGAGACGCTTCCGGGCGTACAGATCTTCAATCTCGGAACCGGTATCGGCTACAGCGTCCTCGATATCCTCCACGCCTTCGAGAAAGCCTGCGGCAAAACGCTTCCCTATGTAATCGATCCGCGCCGTCCGGGCGACGTCGCGGCCTGCTATTCCGACCCCTCAAAGGCGAAGCGGATCCTGGGCTGGTCCGCCGAAAAAAATCTCGCGGATATGTGCGCCGACGCCTGGAACTGGCAGAGAAAGAATCCCAACGGTTACGGCGAATGAATCTTTGATCGCCCCTTTTCATTCATGTGTTTCTAAAAAAAGATATGCCGCGGCTTGCGCCGCGGCATATCTTTTTTTATCCCCGTTCACCGCCCTCACCGGACAATCGACAATTGGTAGTAACTTTGCGCAATTACCATACGCATGTGACATTACGGGGCCTAAACGTAAGGAAACAGGATTCGAACCCTATGCGCGTGCCCACCGCGCTGCCACTTATCGCGGCACATTCTCTGCCGCGGGAGATCTTGTCCGCCTTGTCCGGCTAACAACTTTCTTAATTCTTTACTGGAGCTCCGTCGTCCAGTTAGCCTCCTGAAGTTTATCATCCAGCTCCCTCAGCCTCTTTGAACGTTCATCCAGCTGCTTCTGCAGGCCGGCCACATCCACCGTGCTCAGGATCCGGATTTCCTTGTTGGAATAGCGATCCACCTTGCTGCTGGCTTCATTTAAGAAATCCCGCAGGATGCGGATCTCCTGTTTTAAGACGTCCCTTTTCGCGATATATTCGGTAAGGGTGACGCCATCCAGCGCCGCCCTGCTGTTGGTCAGGTTGATCCGCGTGATCAATTCCTCGAGCCTCGTCATGCAGCTCGAAAGTTCCTTCAGCAGATCCGCCGGATCCTCCGAGGGCTTTTCCCCCTCCTGGACCTTCGCGTTGTTGCTGAGCCTGACCGCCAGCTGATCGATCCTCACCTGAAGATCCGCCCTTTCCGATAATGCCGTTGCCAACCGCATCCTGACTTCCTCCTTTCCAACTGAAAGCTTTCTTTCGTCATCTATCTCTCATTATCTGTGAAAAACGACAAACAGCAGCTTATATTATAATCAATTTACTACAAATCTGCTGAAAAAGCAAGTCCTTGATCCTGTGCCGATTTGCATCGCCTTTTTTGGGACAAATGTCCCAATTCCTGCCTGGTTTTATTGAAAAACCTCCCTTCATATGGTATCCTCGAACAAGGGAGGATACGACCATGTTTTCAGAAAAACTTGATTTTTTGATGAGTCTGACGGCTACCAGCAACAGCGCCCTTTCCCGCGCCGTCAATTACGACCAATCCTATATCTCCAAGATCCGCTCCGGAAAGCGCCGGATGCCCCGACACCGCGAATTTTTCGACCAGGCCGTACCTTATTTTGTCCATACGATCACGACGGACAAGCAGAAGAAAATCATCAGCGACGTAATTCTTGGCGGCGCCCCGTTTCCGGAAAACCGCCGGCATCTGGAGTTGATTCTGGGGGAATGGCTGCGCGCGCAGGACGAAGAAGGACAGGAACCCTTCTCTTTCCGTCTGCGAAGCTTTTCCAACTTCACCCAGGATCCTGTCCGGTTCTCCGGAAAGACTGAATCGGACAGCGCAGCTTCCGAGTCAGAGGACTTCACCCCCTCCTCTCCATCCGCAGTTCTTCCCTTCTACGGCAACGTGGGAAAGAGAAAAGCCGTCGAGCTGTTTTTAACCCGCCTGTGCCGGCCGAAAGAGCCGCGCCTGCTCCTGCTCTATTCCGACGAGGAGATGTCCTGGCTCACGGAAGACAGGGATTATATCCGCCTCTGGACGGGCCTGATGACGAAATACCTGTCCCTCGGAGGCCGCATCCAGATGATCCATACAATCAACCGCAACGTTTCCGAACTGATGTCCGGGATCCGCCACTGGATACCGATCTATCTCACCGGTAAAATCGAATCCTTCTACTGTCCCCGCCTTCGGGACGGCATTTTCCACCGTTCCCTCTTTGTCGCGCCGGGGCATTCGGCTCTGGTTTCCAGCTCTGTCTCAGACAGCACAGAAGGCATGGCCAACCTCTTTTTTTGCGATCCGCTCCTCGCCGCGGCCTTTGAAAAGGAATTTCTCAATTACCTCGCTCTCTGCCGCCCTCTGACGCGCATCTATCAAAACCGCTTCGACAGGGCTTCCCTCGAGGCAAGGCTGGCGCTTTTTGGAAGGGATAGCGAAAAGCTCTTCCTTTTACACCCCCTCCCTTTCTTCGGCAGCCTCCCGAATAACCTTCTTTCCGCGGCAGCCGGGGATCCGGCCGCCGTCCTCTTCCACGAAAAGGCCGCTTCCTTCTGGCAGGACTGTCTGGATAAGGGCAGAAAGATACTTGAGCTTCTGCACCTTCCCGACCCTTCCGCCTTTCAAAACGGCCGGAGCCTTCGTACAGAAAGCCCTCTGCCGGGCTTTCCGTCTCTTTCCTATACGGCGGATACCCTGGCCCGTCATCTTAAGGCCCTTCTCATCCTGATGGAGGAAAATGAAAACTATACCGTCCTCCCGGACAGCCGGATCCCCATGGATATCAGCATCGCGGCCTCCGAGCAGGCCGGAGTGATCCTTTTTTCATCAGCTCCGGTCATATTCAGTATGGAGGAGCCGATGATCTCAGCCGCGATTCAGGAATATCTGGAGCGGGCCGCGGAGCAGAACGACCGAGAGGCCTCGCGCCTTGCGCTGATCCGGTATATCGACGCCCTGCAGACTTCTTCCTGAAATTTTTCCATCTGCATCACGCGCCTCAAGACACGGGCAAAATCTTTTCATTTCCCGCAATTTTCTATTAGCGAATCCTACTCTTTCCGTTATAATAGCGTTATAATAATTCCAAGGCGAAAACGTCTGATTTTAAGGAGGATCCATTATGAGCGTACATATTATCGATGAAGCCAACCGCTGTCTCCAGTGCAAAAAGCCCCTATGCCGGGAGGGCTGTCCCATCCACACCAACATTCCGGAGGTCATCCGCCTCTTCAAGGAAAATAAAACCATGGACGCAGCCTACATGCTCTTTTACAACAATCCGCTTTCCGTCGTCTGCTCCCTGGTCTGCAACCACGCCAATCAGTGCCAGGGCCACTGCATCCGGGGAAAGAAAGGGGAGCCTGTGCATTTCTCGGCGATCGAGAATTACATCTCCGACTCCTGCTTCGAACGCCTGAAGCTTGAAATAGCTCCCGCGAACGGCATGAAAGCCGCCGTCATCGGAGCGGGGCCCGCAGGCCTCACAATCGCGATCATGCTCGCCGCAAAGGGCTATAAGATCACCGTTTTTGACACCAAGGACAAGATCGGCGGCATCCTGCGCTACGGCATCCCGGAATTCCGCCTGCCCAAGTCGATCCTTGACCGCTATCAGAAGAAAATGCGCGAGATGGGCATCCTCTTCCGCCCCAATTTCGCCATCGGCGGCTCCACCAGCATACAGGATCTCTTAAACGACGGCTACAAATCCGTCTTCATCGGCACCGGCGCCTGGAGGCCGAGAAAGCTCGGCATTCCCGGCGAGACCTTCGGCAACGTCTTCTACGCGATCAACTACCTGAATAACCCGGACGGCTATGAACTGGGCGAGAACGTCGCGGTCATCGGCGCCGGGAACGCCGCCATGGACGTCGCCCGGACCGCGATCCGCCACGGCTCCCGAAACGTCGTCGTCTATGTCCGCGACGGCGAGGTCAACGCCTCGAAAGATGAATTCGAGCTGGCCCTGGTCGACGGCGTCCAGTTTGAATACAACAAGGCCGCCTGCCGGATCACCGACGAGGGGCCGGTTATCTGCGACGTCATCCACCACGAGGACGGCAGCTCTGAGCTTGACGAATCCACAGCCGCCCAGATGCTGGCCGACAGCATCCTGATCTCCATCTCCCAGACTCCTCAGTCCAACCTGGTCAACCGGGATAAGGAGCTGCACCTGAACGCGAGAGGCAACCTCGAAACCTCCGGAAACGGCGAAACCACCATGCCCGGCGTCTTCGCCTCCGGCGACGTTGTAACCGGCGCCAAGACCGTCGTCGCGGCGGTCGCGATCTCCAAGCAGATCGCGGAAGATATGGACGCCTACATGAAGGCGCAGGTGGAAGCATGAAGCTGATCTCCTGGAACATCGATTCACTGAACGCCGCCCTCACCTCCGAAAGCGCCCGCGCCCTCCTTTCCCGCGAGGTGCTTTCAAAGATCGCTTCTGAAAAAGCGGACATCATCGCCATCCAGGAGACCAAACTGCCCCCTGCCGGCATGAGCGCCAAGCAGGCCGGCATCCTGACCAGTTTTTTCCCGGAGTACGATTATTACCTTGCTCCTTCCTGCCCCCCGGCCAGAAAGGGCTACGCCGGCACCATGGCCCTTGTCAGATGGGGGGTTGGGGTCGAATCGGATTTCCCGGTCATCGGCGCGCCCGGCACCATGGACTCCGAAGGACGCCTGATCACGCTCTCCCTTTCGGATTGCTATTTCAATCTGGTCTACACGCCGAACGCCGGCGAGGGGTTAAAACGCCTGGCGGACCGCCAGATCTGGGATCGGAAATACGCGGATTACCTCATGGGCCTTGACAGGGAAAAACCCGTCATCGCCTGCGGCGATTTCAATGTCGCCCATGAAGAAATCGACCTTGCGAATCCGGATTCAAACCATATGTCCCCCGGCTTCACCGATGAGGAGCGGGCGGGCTTTTCGCACCTGCTCTCCCTGGGCTTCACGGATTCCTTCCGCCATCTCAACGGCTGCGTTCCAAACGTCTATTCCTGGTGGTCCCAGAGAGCCAGGACGAGCAAGAGCAGCAATACGGGCTGGAGGATCGACTACTTCCTCGTCAGCAACCGGATTGCCGACCGGGTCGTCCGCTCCGAGATAATGGACAGCGGGGCCAGGGCGGATCACGCCCCGCTCCTTCTGGAAATCAGGAATATCCATTAAATGTTTATGAATTAAAGCCGCGCCCGCTTTCGAAAAAACCTCCTTCGTGGTAAAATATGCTTACATATTTATCACAAAGGAGGTACTTTTATGTACGATCTCATCATCGTCGGCTCCGGCCCCGCCGGACTCACAGCCGCGATTTACGCGACTCGCGCCAGACTTTCATTTCTCATCATCGAGCGGAACTTCATGAGCGGGGGCCAGGTTGTGGATACCTATGAAGTCGACAACTATCCCGCCCTCCCCGGCATCTCCGGCATGGACCTTTCCATGAAAATGAGGGATCACGCCGAAAAGCTCGGCGCGGAATTCGTAACCGCGGAAGTCACAAAGCTCGAGCTGGCCGAGGATATCAAGAAGGTTTACACGGAGGAGGAAGTCTACGAGGCCAAAACCGTGATTCTCGCCACCGGAGCCGGCCACAGGAAGCTGGGCATTCCGGGTGAAAAGGAGCTGGCCGGCATGGGCGTTTCCTACTGCGCGACCTGCGACGGCGCCTTCTTCAGAGGCAGCGACGTAGCAGTGATCGGCGGAGGCGACGTGGCGGTCGAGGACGCGATCTTCCTCGCCCGGGGATGCCGGAAAGTTTACGTCGTCCACAGAAGGGATGAGCTCCGCGCGGCTAAGGTGCTGCAGGAGAAGCTCCTCTCCCTTCCCAACGTCGAGATGGTGTGGAACGCGCTGCCCAAATCAATCGAAGGCGAAAACCAGGTCGGCGCGCTTCAGGTAACCGACAAGTTTACCGGCGAAGTCCGCATCCTTCAGGTCGACGGGGTCTTCGTCGCAGTCGGCATCGTCCCGAACAACGCCCTGGTCAAAGACCAGCTGGCTCTGGACGCCGGAGGCTACATCGCGGCAGGTGAAAACTGCGAGACCTCCATTCCGGGCGTCTACGCCATCGGCGATGTCCGCGCCAAGAAGCTCCGCCAGATCATTACCGCCTGCGGAGACGGCGCGAACGCGGTGACCAGCGTGCAGGATTACCTGCTTACGCATTGATTATTCCTCGCTGATCCGGCTCAGGAAATCCTTTTCCGCTACGATATAAAGAATAGAGCCTTCCGTAAACGGAGCCTCCGGATCAAACTTCGTATCGATCCCCTTCCTGGTCTTAAAGCCCAGAACGTTTACGCCGTAGCGGTTCCTGAGCCTGAGCTCGCTCATACTGTGCCCGACCCAGCTTTTCAGCGGCGCCATCTCAACGATAGCCGCATTCTCGGAGAGATCAAAAAATTCCAGGAAATTGGCGGAGCGGATCTTTCTGGCCAGGCGGGTCCCATACTCCTTATCCGGCAGAAGCACCTGATCGGCGCCCAGCCGGATAAGGATTTCTTTTGTCCGCTCGTCCCGGGCCCGGACGATAACCTGGGGAACGCCCAGCTCCTTGGCCACCATCACGCACATAATGCTGGCTTCCAGATTGCCCGACATGGTCACGACTACCGAGTCCATATTCTCAATTCCCAGATCTTTGATATTCTCCGCGCTCGCAAGATCCGCAGCAACCGCCGTCGTCACCTGATCCGCCACCTGATCGATCATCTCCTCGCTCTCATCGGCGGCCAGCACTTCAATCCCGCTTTCCGCCAGCTCAATCGCCAGGCTTTTCCCAAAGCTGTTGAGCCCCAAAACCGCCACTGCTTTTTTTGCCATTTTTCCTTCTCCTTATCCGATAAAAAAGTGTCCGTCCGCAAAATGTACCCCGTTTTTGGACGGCTGGTTCTCCGCGAAAAGGAGCCCCATCGATATCGGGCCGAGGCGGCCCAGATACATTCCGATAATGACGATTATCTTTCCGGCGCTGTTCAGCGTCGGCGTAAGGCCTCTGGACAAGCCCACAGTCGCGGTCGCGCTGAATATCTCATAAGCCGCATCCAGCATCGGCACCCGGCTAAAATGCGCCAGAAGAATCGTCAGAAGCAGCGCCGCCCCCAGGCTCGCCGTCACGATCGCCGACGCCTTATTGACCATCTGCTGGCTGATTCCCCGCCCGAAGACAACCGCCTCGCGCCGGTTCGCCATATACGCCAGCATATTGGCGAAGATGATGAAAACCGTCACCGTCTTCACGCCGCCGGCCGTTCCGACCGGAGAGCCGCCGATAAACATGTAGACAAGCCCGAGAACACAGCTCTCCTCGCTGAGGCTCTGCTGGGGAATCGTGGCGAATCCCGCCGTCCTGAAAGTAATCGACTGAAAAAGGCTGGCCAGCAGCTTTCCCCCGCTGTCCATTCCTCCCAGCGTTTCCGGGTTCTTCCTCTCAAAAATGAAAATCAAAAGCGCCCCCGAAAGGATCAGAAACAGCGTAATGCCAAGAACCAGCTTCGTATGTTCCGAAAGACCCGTAAACAGTCTTATCGGCTTAAGCTTCTGCTTCCTCACCTTTTCCGCGTTCCGAAAACAGTCAAACCAGACGACATAGCCCAGGCCTCCGACCACGATCAGGGACATGGTGATCCAGTTGACCGCCAGATTGTCCTGGTAGCCGATCAGCGAGTCCGGCCCGATGATGTCCATCCCCGCATTGCAGAAGGCGGAGACCGAATTAAAGATCGAGACCCCAAGCCCTTTTATGGGCCCGAAACGGGGGATAAAAGTAAAGGCGTAGAGGATCGCGCCGATCCCTTCGACCGCCAGCGTCCCCTTGATAACTTTCTTGAGAAAGAGGAGCAGGCCCTGCATGGAATCGAGATTGTAATAGTCCCTGACCAATGTGGTCAGCTTGAGGGAGAAGCGTTTGCGCAGGGCCAGCACAAAAATCGAGTAGAAAGTCACGACCCCGAAGCCCCCCAGCTGGATCAGAACCAGGATAACCGCTTTCCCGAAAAGCGACCAGTGGGAGAAAGTGTCCACGACGACAAGGCCGGTAACACAGATGGAAGTCGTCGAGGTAAAAAGAGCCGTCAGGAAGCTGGTCTCCTCCCCCGGAGCCGTCGCCGCCGGCAGCATCAAAAGCAGCGCCCCGAGCAAAATAACGGCCAGAAAACCCAGAAAAAGCACCTGGGTGGAACTGAATCCCATTAAAGGCCTCTGTTTTCCGTCTTTCCCTTTCATCCGTCTCCTCCATTCTCCCCTTTTTACGCATCTGCATTTCACGTCCGCTGATGCTTGCTATGATACCACGCATCCCGGAGAAATGCAATTCCGGAGGAGCCGGGAAAGAATTCCCTCCTCATTATCCCCCTCTAAAGTTAACATAATTCTTAATTCAATTTCCTGTTGTTCTTTTTTCCAAAGGCAAATGGCACAAAAAACGGCCTTCTTCCTGTGGCTGAGGATCTTCCCCATTTCTTAAAATCCACATTCTTCCACATTTTTTTCCACATAAACACATTCCCGGAAACAGGCTGTCTCCGGTTATACACCGTTTTATCCACTTTATCCACATTTTTTATGTGTTTTATTACGTAAACCGACGTGGATTCTTTTTGAACGCGTGTTTTGTCGATTATTCGGACTTGACAAAAATCCAGGACAGAAGCTCCAAACTTATGTCAACCCTTGTTATGTCAACACTGCCGAACCTCTTCCGCTGCTCCCGCGCCCGCAGCTCCCGGCAGAGACTCTTAACGGCGCCATGTTCCCGCAGACAGTTGCAAAACGCCTTTCTTTCCATTATAATGGGAAAGCACCCCGCGCTCATCTTAGAACGCGGCTTTAGGCGTGTACATAACTTTTTAAGGAGTGAAAACATGTTTATAATTGTCGGACTCGGAAATCCGGGCATGAAATACGAAGGCACCCGCCACAATATGGGATTCGACGTGATCGACGCCCTGGTGGAGCGAAACAGGATTCCCCCGGCGGGCAGCAGATTCCACGCCCTCTACGGAACAGGCCGGATCCGGGGCGAACGGGCGGCCCTGGTCAAACCGCTCACCTATATGAACCTTTCAGGCACGGCTGTCCGGGAGATCACGGCTTTCTATAAAATCGACGTAAACAAGGAGCTGATCGTCATCAGCGACGACATTGACCTCGACCCCGGACATATCCGCATCCGCAAGAAGGGATCGGCCGGAGGACAGAACGGACTCAAGGATATTATCGAAAAACTCGGCACGGAAGAATTTATCCGGATCCGGGTCGGAACAGGCGGGAAGCCCGCCGGCTGGGACCTGGCGGATTGGGTGCTTTCCCGTTTCAGCCGGGATGAGCGGAAACTGGCGGACGAAGCCATCCTCAAGGCCGCGGAAGCCGCGGAGATGATTGTCGCCGAAGGAACGGATCGGGCAATGAACGCCTTTAACAGGAAGTAATAAAATGAAAGACAAAATGGATACCTTTATAACGCCGCTTCTGGAGCTCGCCGAATACAGCCAGATCCGGGAGAAGATGAAACGCGGCAAAGGCGTCATCTCCCTTTCCGGCTGCACGGAAGCGGAGAAAGCCCATATGATCTACGGGCTTGCTTATGACCGGGAGCAGATTCTGGTCGCTGCGGAAAACGATCTCTCCGCCAGGAGCCTGTATGAAAACCTGCTTTTTTATTTCCCGGAAGCCTGTTTCTATCCCTCCAAGGATCTGCTCTTTTATCAGGCGGACATAGCCAGCAACCTGCTGGACATTCAGCGGATGAAAGTGATGAAGCAGATGATCGAAGGAGAGCAGACGCTGGTTGTTCTGCCTGCCTCCGCCCTCATGGATCCGGTCGCCTGCAAGGAAGTTGTCTCGGACAGCTGCCTTTCCATTGACCGGGAAGATGAGATGGATCTGGACTATATCAAAGAAAGGCTGGTGGATCTGGGCTACGAGCGATGCGCGGAGGTAAATCTTCCGGGAAGCTTTGCCGTCCGGGGCGATATTCTGGATATCTGGTCCCTTCCGGAGGACAATCCTTATCGGATCGAGCTCTTCGGAGATGAGATAGACTCGCTCCGTTCCTTCGACCCGGAATCCCAGCGGTCGATTGAGGAGCTGGCCCATGTCCGGATCTATCCGGCCCGGGATCGGATCGGCCGGGGCGCGGAAGGAACCTTCCTCAACTGGTTTCCCGCGGGCGGAACCGCCATTTTCCTTGACGAACCCGGCCGCATAAGCGAAGCGGCGGGAGCCGTGGAAAAAGAATACCGCGAATCCATCAAGATGCGGCTGGCCTCCGGGCAGCTGAAAAAGGGCGACAAGTATCCGGAAATACTGGGGATCAACCAGCTTGCGGCCCTTCTGAACCGCCGCCGGCCGCTGGCGCTCTCGGCCCTGGAGATGCGGGCCGGGATCTGGGAAGTCAGCGACAGCTTCAGCCAGACGGTGCAGGGCATAGCCAGCTACAACGGGAGCTTCGAGTTCCTCGCGCAGGATCTCCTGAAATACAGGAAGAGAAAATACAGCATCGTCGTGCTTTCCGCTTCCCACACCAGGGCGAAGAGACTGGCCGAAGAGCTGACGGAAAGGGATATCCCGGCTTTCTATACGGAAAATAAAAAGCAGATCCTTCAGCCGGGCCAGGTAGCCGTCATGTACGGACGGGCCAATCGGGGCTTCGAGTACCCGATGGTTCGTTTCGCGCTGATCTCGGAAAGCGATATCTTCGGGGAAAAAAAGAAGCCCCGCAAGAAGCCGAAACGCTACACGGGCGAGAAGATCAGCAGCTTTTCGGAACTGAAGGTCGGAGACTATGTGGTGCACGAGAACCACGGCCTGGCCATCTACCGGGGCATTTCCAAAGTCAACGTGGACAACGTACAGAAAGACTACATCAAACTTGAGTACAAGGGCGGAAATCTCTATGTACTGGCCACCCAGCTGGACGTGCTGCAAAAATACGCCGGAGCCAAAGACGGCGGAACTCCCCGCCTGAACCGGCTGGGCGGTCAGGAATGGGAGAAGACCCGGGCAAAGGTCAAAGCCTCGGTCAGGGATATCGCCCGGGAACTGATCGCCCTCTACGCCCAGCGGGAGTCGGGTAAGGGCTTCATTTTCAGCCCGGACAGCGAATGGCAGAGGGAATTCGAAGAAATGTTCCCGTTCGAGGAAACCGACGATCAGCTGACAGCCATAGAAGATACCAAAAAAGATATGGAACAAGGCAAGATCATGGACCGCCTGATCTGCGGCGACGTAGGATTCGGAAAGACGGAAATCGCCATCCGGGCAGCCTTCAAGGCGGTGCAGGACGGCAAGCAGGTGGCTTATCTCGTGCCGACGACGATACTGGCCCAGCAGCATTACAACACCTTTCTTCAGCGGATGAAAGATTATCCGATCCGGGTCGATCTCATGTGCCGCTTCCGCACCCCGGGCCAGATAAAAAACACCGTGGCAGACCTGAAGAAGGGCCTGGTCGATATCGTGATCGGAACCCACCGTCTGCTCTCCAAGGACGTGAATTACAAGGATCTGGGCCTGCTGATCATCGACGAGGAGCAGCGCTTCGGCGTGGCTCACAAGGAGAAAATAAAAAGCCTTCGCAAAAACGTGGACGTTCTGACCCTGACGGCGACTCCGATCCCCAGGACCCTCCACATGAGCCTGGTGGGGATCCGGGATATGTCGGTCCTTACCGAGCCGCCCCAGGACCGGGTTCCGATCCAGACCTTCGTCTGCGAATTTAACCTGGAGATGGTCCGGGAAGCCATCTGCCGGGAGATCGCCCGCGGCGGCCAGGTCTACTTTGTCTACAACCGCATCGCGGATATCGCGGATATGACCGGACGGATCCAGAAACTGGTGCCGGAAGCGGTTGTAAGCTTTGCCGACGGAAAAATGAGCAAGACGGAGCTGGAACGGATCATGGTAGATTTCATCAACGGGGAGATCGACGTGCTGGTCACGACGACGATCATCGAGACCGGTCTGGATATCTCCAACGCCAACACCATGATCATCCACGACGCCGACAAGATGGGCCTGTCCCAGCTCTATCAGCTGAGAGGCCGGGTCGGCCGTTCGAACCGGACCGCTTACGCATTTCTCATGTACCGGAAGGATAAGATCCTGAAAGAAGTGGCGGAGAAGCGCCTTTCCGCCATCCGGGAGTTCACCGAGCTGGGATCCGGCTTTAAGATCGCCATGAGGGATCTTGAGATTCGCGGAGCCGGCAACCTTCTCGGGGCAGAGCAGAGCGGACACATGGATCTGGTCGGATACGACCTTTACTGCAAACTGCTCGGAACAGCGGTACGCGAAGAGAAAGGCGAGACGGTTGAAGAAGGCTTCGAGACGGTTGTCGACCTGACCATGGACGCCTATATTCCTGACAGCTATATCCCCAATGAGTTCCAGAAGATGGATTTCTACAAAAAGATCGCTGCAATCGAAGGGGAGGAGGACTACAATGACGTGGCGGATGAACTCATGGACCGCTGCGGGGAGCTTCCGCCCCCGGTCCGGAATCTTCTGGCCATCGCGGATCTCAAGGCGGCGGCCCATGCCGCCGGTTTTACGGAGATCAAGGAAACGAGAAAAGGAATCCTTAATCCCAGGATTAAGGAAAGAGGAAAAGAGAAAGGAAAAGAGAGCGATCAGGCTGAGGACCGGGAGGTCAGGATAACGGTTCTACCCAATCCGCCCTTTGACGCGGGGCAGCTCGGCCCTATTCTCGGAAGCCTCGGCGGAATGATTACCGCCCATCCCTCGCCAAAGGGAGCCTTCTTCCTCTATCACGGAAGCAAAAATCCGCAGGAAATGGTGAACAATTTGAAAACATTCGCGCTAAGGCTTGCGGCGACAGGAAAAAACGAGTAAAATGTTCCCTGATGTTTGCGGCAGGCTTTGAAAAGGACGCTGCCCGGGAAGCGCAATCGAAAGATCGCTTCGGATGAGGGCAGCTGACGCCGACCCCTCAGCCTGTGCTTTCATCTTGCGGAACAAGACTATCTTTCAGGACAATAACGGGCAGGACCCGGTTTGGAGGAGTTTGAAAATGAAAAAAATCATGAAAAAGGCGGGAGGGCTGTTTCTCGCCGCATCTCTGGGACTTTCGGCGCTGACCGGCTGCGGAGCTGCCAAAGAAACGGTCATCGACGGAACAAAGACGGTCGTAACGGTAAACGACGAGGAGGTAAAGCTCGGCGCGGCCGCATTGCTTACCCGTTTCCAGCAGGCCCAGGTCTACCAGATGTATAATATGTACTTTGGGACGACCCAGATCTTCAACCAGGTTATGGATGAATCCTCAGGCAAAAATTACGGGGAGACTCTTAAGTCCGACATACTGGAGGAAATTGAGAACATGGTGCTGCTCCGCCAGCACGCATCGGATTACGAAGGCATCGAGCTTAGCGAAGAGGAGCAGGAAGCAATCAAGGCCGTGTCCGAGGCTTTTATCGCCGAAAACACGGAGGAGATCCGGAGCAAACTCGGCGTGAGCGCTGAGGACGTGACCGAACTTCTCAGCCTGTTCAAGATAAGGGAGAAGATGACGGCCGCCATCGGTGACGCCGTTGACCAGGAGGTCTCCGATGAAGAGGCCCAGCAGACAAGCCTTACTTATGTATCCATAGAGAAGGCGAAGGAAGACGAGTCGGATTCCTCCGCAGAGGAGTCCGCGGACGAGTCTGCCGCCGCGGAAGCTGAAGTTTCCGTTGAACAGCAAAACAACGAGAAGCGGGCGGATGCCGAAGCGATTCTCGCAAGCCTCAGGGACGATGCGGATCCGGCCGCGGCGGATCTTGGCGAGCTGGCCAGGGAAGAAAATGAAGAATACAGCGCATCCAGCGGTCAGTTTACGACGAACGACACGGAGGATACCACTCTTGACGCTTCGATCGTCGAAGCCGCAGCCGGACTTTCGGACGGCGAAGTGGTGGATCATGTCGTCGAGACAGACGGTTTCTTCTACGTGATCCGTGTTGACAAGGTTTTTGACGAAGAGCTGACAGAGAGCAAGAAGGCCTCCATCCTGTCGGAGCGAAAGCAGGAAAGCTACGACTCGCTGATCAGCGAGTGGAGGGATGCTGCTGCGATCACGGTGGACGATGCGGTACTGGCGTCGCTGCCGGTCAATGATTCGGAAGTGTTCACGCTTCTTGCAGAGGATCCGGCGGAAGAGAGCGCTGTTGATTCTTCATCGGATGCTTCTGCCGCGGATTCGGCGGAAGCGTCAGCGGACGATTCCGCAGCGGAATCAGCGGAATCGTCTCAAAGCTGATCCTGTTTCAAACGTGAATGGAGGGACTGCCGGAAGGCGGTCCCTTTTTTGACGCGGCGTCGCATGACATTGCCTGCCGGATTGCTCCGCGCTTCGCGCTCCCGCAATCCTTAACAAAAAACTCATGCTTTGACGCGGCGCTTCGCGCCGCAAGCATTCGTTTTTTTGTTAGCGTCTTGCGAGTCTGTACAGCGGTTTTCGTGCAAGCACGAACCGCTGTACAGACTCGAAGACCGGGCAATATCATAAAAATTTAATCCTCTAAGCAACACATTTGTTGTATAATAACATGAAGAAGACTAATCAAGCGGAGGGATCCCATGCCTGATATCAGCAAGAAAAATGACGCCCCTTCTGCCGGTGTAACCTATACCGGGCAGCAGCAAACGCTGGCTGACGCCGTAGGCGAACGGCTGGTTAAGAAAACCGGAAAAAAAGAGAAGCGAGCCCCGAAAAGGCCCTTCTTTTCCCGCAAAAAGAAGAAAACAGAGCCGGAGCTTCCTCCGGAGCTTTTGGCTGTCAAAAACTCTCCCCGCACGGGCGCGGACTCTCCAGGCGGACTCACAACTACCGAAGTCACAGAAAGGACCCTGAACGGAGACATCAATCACACGAGCAGGAAGGGCGCGAAGACCACCGGGCAGATCATCCGCAGCCACACCTTTACCTATTTCAATCTGCTGAACATTATCCTGGCCGCACTGATCCTGACAACCGGCAAGATCAAAAATGTCCTCTTCCTCGGTACAATGCTGGCCAACACCCTGATCGGCATTATCCAGGAATTGAAAGTCAAGTCCCTCATCGACAATCTCTCCGTCATCACCATGACGCATGTCAAGGCGCTGCGGGACGGAAAGGTAACCGACATTCCAATCGATGAGATCGTCATCGACGACGTAATCCTGATCTCCTCCGGAGATCAGATCGTCATCGACGGAACGGTACTAAGCGCCAGCGGAATTGAAGTCAACGAATCCATGCTCACCGGTGAATCGAAGCCGGTTCGAAAAAAAGAAGGCGACACGATCCTCTCCGGAAGCTTCCTTTCCGCCGGAAGCGGTAAAATGAAGGTCACAGCCGTCGGCGACGACTGCTACGCAGCTTCCCTGGTCAGCAAAGCTTCCAAAAAAAGCAGGGCGTCCTCGGAGATGCAGACCACCATCGGAAGAATCATCAAAGTTGTCTCCGCGGCGATTATCCCCATCGGGATTCTCCTTTTCAACAGCCAGCAAAGCGCGGCGGACGGTGATTTCGGAACGGCGGTCGTCCGGACAGTCTCCGGAATCATCGGCATGATTCCCGAAGGCCTTGTTCTGCTCACCTCCGTCTCCTTCATCATCGGCGTCGGACGCCTGGCCAAAAAGAACGCGCTGGTCCAGGAGATGGAAGCGATCGAAGCCCTCGCGCGCACCAATATCCTCTGCACCGACAAGACCGGGACGATCACCACCGGAGAGCTCCGGGTAAAAGAGATCGCTACCTTAAGCGACGTCGGAATCGAAGGCATACGGGAGATATTCCGCCAGATGAACGGAGCTTTCGCCGACAGCAACCCGACGCAGACTGCCATCGACCGCTATTTCGGCAAGCAGCTCACCTGGACGCTCCGAACCTCCGTCCCTTTCTCCTCCTCCAGAAAATACAAGGCGGCCTCCTTCTTCGAGGGCGGCGATTATGTCGTCGGAGCTCCCGACGTGCTCGTCCGGGGAAATGAAAGGCTTGCGCGCTTTATCAACCGCTACGCCGAAGAAGGCTGCCGGGTCCTTCTTCTCTGCGCCTCCTCCGGGATCAACGCCCAGACCGGCGATATCGGAAGACTCTCCCCTCTCGCGGTCATCGTGCTTTCCGACATCATAAAACCTGACGCAAAGAAAACCTTCGCCGCTTTCGCGAAAGCCGGGGTTCAGGTCAAGGTCCTATCCGGCGACAATCCCCTTACGGTCCGGGCCATTGCCCGGCAGGCGGGGATCAAGGGAGCGGACCAGTACGTGGACGCCTCCACCCTGCCCGACGATCCCATCGAGCTGGCCCAGGAGATCTCCAGATACAATATTTTCGGCCGGGTCCAGCCCGAACAGAAGCAGGCTTTCGTAAAAGCCTGGCAGGCTAACGGCCTGACCGTCACCATGGTCGGAGACGGCGTAAACGACGTTCTCGCCATCAAGGACGCGGACTGCGGCATCGCCATGGCCAAAGGCTCCGAGGCCGCCAAGCAGGCGGCCCATATCGTCCTCCTCGATTCGGACTTCGCCTCCATGACCAACATTGTCGCGGAAGGGAAGACCATCATCTCCAACATTGAGCGCGTAAGCTCCCTCTATCTGACCAAAACGATCTACTCTTGCGTCCTCAGCCTGATCTTTATCCTGCTAAGGAGCACCTACCCCTTCACGACGATCCAGATGGGGCTCATCAACATGTGCTGTATCGGCCTTCCCAGCTTCCTCCTCACGCTGGAGCGGCAAGACAACGTGACCTCCGAGGGCTTCCTGAAGCACGTGCTGGCCGTCTGCCTCCCGGCCGCCATGACCATGGTCAGCTCCATGCTGATCGTCCAGCTCCTGAACCTGATCTTCCCCTGGAGCACCGATGTCTTCTCAACCTTCAACCTCATGCTCGGAGGCCTTGTCGGCCTTTTAGTGGTGGCCGACGTCTCCTGGCCGCTGAATGGCTACCGGAAGTTTGTCCTGGTCCTCTGCATCGCCGTCTTCGCGGGAGCCGTGATCCTGCTTCCCCGCTTCTACGACATGCATTCCATCTTCATGTGGTGGTCGCTTCTGCTGATCCCGCTCTTTATCCTCACCATGATGATGATCTACTGGTACTCGCGTCTTACCAACCGTTTTATGCGCTGGTATTACAACGAACAGCGAAGAAGATTTTAAAAAGAACTGCCGCGCTGAGTGCTCAGCGCGGCAGTTCTTTTTGGTTGCCGTTCATTCAGAAAATATTTTAAAGCCGTCCGATCGATCAGTGGTTGTCGTCATCCTCATCCAGATCGTCCTGTTCAAACCCGTCGTAATGATCCATATGCTCTTCGTTATCAAACTCCCCGAACATATCCGGATCCGGCCGGCCGTGCGGTCCTCCGCTCATCATATTCTCGCGGGCGTAGACCCTGTTCTCATGACGAGACTTCTCGATCAGCTCCGAAAGCTGCTCCTTCACGCTCGCCGGCTGCGAGATATTGGTGAGATCAAAATCTTTCATCGCCTGATCCGTCGAATCGATATGAATCGTTCCGGTACCGATCAGCTTCTGCCAGAGGCTGCGGGTCACGGTAAGGCTTACGATCCGATAAAGACGCACCTCATCCTCGCGGGTATTGAGAAAACCTTTAACGATAAACAACCGGTCGTCGCTGAGCCTGTATCTGGTAAAGCTCCAGGGAAGCCCCAGAAAATTCCGTTTGCGGTCCTTCCACAGTATCTCAACTTTTCTTTTTCCTTTTTTCGCCATAGCCTAAACCTCCAATCCCTTTTCGTCCCTGCGTCCTATCTCAACTCATATAAAACGCCCGAAAACGGCGCCAGCGTCATCGGAACCCCTGAACCGGGGGCCGCCGCCAGCCTCACTTCGATCTCTGAAGCAGAACCCGCATAGCGTTTCCAATCCGAATTCATGATAAGGCGCATCGTCCCCGTCCGATCCGGCATATAGATATAATCCTGGCTGCTGTCCGAAAAATTAAAGATCGCCAGCACTGCATTTCCCTTCCGGTCATATCTCTCGATTCCGTAAACATTCCGTCCGTAATCGTTGATCGTGATCCAGCGGAAACCCTTCGCGTCATAATCGAGCTCGTACAAAGCAGGATAACCAAGATAAACTTTCCAAAGTTCCGAGATATAGCGGCTGAAGGAATCATGCAGCGGATACTTAAGCAGAAACTGATCCGGCTCCCGCTCCTCATCCCACTCGCGGAACATGGCGATCTCATTGCCCATAAAGTTCAGCATCTTGCCGGGATGGATCAGCATGTACATAAAGAGGACCCTGCATTGAGGAAATTTATCCGCGTAGCTGCCGAAAATCTTATCGATAATCGTTTTCTTCCCATGAACCACCTCGTCATGCGAGAGCGGCAGCAGGTAGCGCTCGTTATAGAAATAAAACATCGAAAAGGTCAGCTTATCCGGTACATTCTTTCGCTCGTCGGATGTCTTCATAAAGAAATCCAGCGTATCGTTCATCCAGCCCAAATCCCACTTGTAGTCAAAACCCAGACCGCCCTCAACGACCGGACGGGTGCAGCCCGGATAGGAAGTCGAGTCTTCCGCGATCAGCATGGCTGTCGGATGCAGGTTTTTAAGTCCCTGGTTCATCTTCCGCAGGAATTCCACTGAGGCCGTATTGATTCCCCGCCTCTCATCTCCCATCCAGTAGATGACCCGGCTCACCGCATCCATCCGAAGGCCGTCAAAATGAAACTCCGTCAGCCAGTAATTCGCCGCGCTCTGCATAAAGCTGGCGACCTCCCGGCGGGAAAAAATGAAATTACAGCTTCCCCATTCGCTCTCTGAAACATCTGACGAGGGATACTCGTAAAGCTCCGTCCCGTCGAAACGGCGCAAAGCGTAATAATCATTCGCGAAATGGGCCGGGACGAAATCAAGGATCGCCCCGATCCCGGCGTTGTGCAGCCTGTCGATCAGTTCCTTCAGCTGGGACGCGCTGCCGTAACGGGAAGTCGGGGCGAAAAAGCCCGTGACCTGATAGCCCCAGCTCCCGTCAAAAGGATGCTCCGTCAGAGGGAGGAATTCAACGTGTGTGTAATGGTACTTTTTGACGTATTCGATCAGCTCATCCGCAATCTCGTCATAGCGATACCAGCCGTTTTCATCGGCACCCTTCCGCCGAAAGCTCCCCATATGCAGCTCAAAGATGTTCAGGGGCCGGTCCTTATTGTCCGTACGGCGCTTCATCCATCTCTCATCGCTGAAACGATACTCGTCCGGATTTCGAATAATGGACGCGAAATTCGGCCTGAGTTCCATCCCAAAACCATAAGGATCGCAATGCTCCACCCGGCCGTCCGCGCTGCTGACCGCGTACTTGTACATCTGCCCCGGCTTCGCGTCCTTGATAAAAATCTCGTAAAAACCTTTTCGCGCCGAATCCGACATCGGTACATCTTTCCATCCCGTAAACTCGCCGAGAATAGAAACCCCGCCCGCATTGATCGCAAAAGTCCGGAACATCACGCCTCCGCCTTTAACCGGATGGGCTCCGAAATAGCGGTAGGCGTCAAACACATCACCGTTATAAAACTGCTGTATGTTCATAGGCAGTCCTCGCTTTTATTTGTCTTTCTTCTTTGATGCCTTCTTCTTTTTCCCTGCCTTGACACCCGGATAATCAAAGCGGAACACTGCGCAGCCGTATGCCGGCAGATCGAACGGAATATAGTAAGGACGTCCGTCGCATTCTCCTTCTTTGGCCTTGATGCTCTTGAAGGGCCGCTCATCCTCCGGAAGACCTCCGAAAACGGGATCCATGGAATTGAGGATCAGCTTATAGCTCACCTTGGCCGGAACGCCGCAGCGGTAATCCGGACGGGCTACCGGCGTCATATTCAGCACGAAGAGCAGGTTCTTCGTACCGTCCTTGGACTTGCGGAGGAAGCTGTATATACTGCGGTCCGCATCGTCGGCGTTGATCCACTCAAAACCATTCGGATCCTGGTCCATCGCGTAAAGCGCCGGATACTTGCGGTAGAGAGCCCACAGCTGGCGGACATAATCCTGCAGCTGACGGTTCATCGGGGTTTCAAGCAGGAACCAATCGATCTCCCTCTCTTCGCTCCACTCCCGCTGCTGGCCGAACTCCTGCCCCATAAAGAGCAGCTTTTTGCCCGGGTGGCCGCACATATAGGTGTAGCCGGCGCGGAGGTTGTGGAATTTATCCTCGTAGATTCCCGGCATCTTGGACCACATCGAACATTTCAGATGCACGACTTCGTCATGGGAAAGCACCAGGACATACTTCTCGCTGTAGGCGTAGGAGGTAGAGAAGGTCATCTTATAGTGGTTGCCCTTCCGGAAATAGGGGTCGAGCTTCATATACTCAAGGAAGTCGTTCATCCAGCCCATATTCCATTTCATCGAAAAGCCGAGGCCCTCGTCCTCTACCTTCCCGGTGACCCGCGGCCAGGCGGTGGATTCCTCCGCCACCATGATGACGCCTTTGTTCCGGCCGGTCACCAGCGTATTCAGATGCTTGAAGAACTCGATGGCTTCCAGGTTTTTATTTTCCCCGTACTTGTTGGCGACCCACTCCCCGTCCCTCTTGCCGTAATCAAGATAGAGCATGGAAGCGACGGCGTCGACCCGGAGTCCGTCTACGTGGAAGAATTCGATCCAGTAAAGCGCGTTCGCAAGAAGGAAATTCTTGACTTCCGGCCGGCCGTAATTGTAGATCTTCGTACCCCAATCCGGGTGCTCGCCCTGGCGGGGATCCTTGTGCTCGTAAAGCTCGGTCCCGTCGAATTTGGCAAGACCGGATTCATCCTTGGGGAAATGGGCCGGAACCCAGTCGAGGATTACGCCGATCCCTTTCTCATGGAAATAGTTGACCATGTACTGAAAATCCCAGGGCGTTCCGTAACGGGCCGTAGGCGCATAGTAGCCGGTTACCTGATAGCCCCAGCTTCCGTCGAAAGGATGCTCAGCGATTCCCATAAGCTCGATATGGGTATAGCCCATATCCAGCAGGTAATCCGCCGCCTTCTCCGCAAACTCCCGGTAATTGTAGAAGCCTTCCTCTCCCCGTCCCGCTGAAAGCGGATGCTTCATCCAGGAACCGATATGGCATTCATAGATGACCATCGGATCGCTGTCGACGTTGAACTTCTCCCTTTTCTTCATCCATCTTCCGTCAGACCAGGCCATCTTGCGGAGATCCGCGACGACAGAAGCCGTCCCCGGACGAAGTTCCGCCTGGCTTGCGTAGGGATCCGCCTTATAAAGATGCTCTCCGGAATAGCCGATAATAAAATACTTGTAGAGAGCCCCCGCAGCGACATTCGGAACAAAGCCCTGCCACACTCCGATGGCGTCCTCTGAAGAAAGAATGTTGGCTTCCGTATCCCAGTTGTTAAAATCCCCAATCACGGAAACCCGCTGCGCATTGGGCGCCCATACCGAAAACCAGGTGCCCGAAACTCCATCTATCTCCGTCGGATGCGCGCCTAGCTTACGATAAAGGTCATAATGGGTGGCATGACCGAAAAGATACTGATCAAGATCTGAAAACTCATATTCGTTTTTCATTTTGAATAATCTCCTGCTTTCTATATACTCTATACGTTTTATAAGCCGGCAGGCCGAGACGAAGCTCCAGGCGGCTTAATATTAATTATAATAGGAAAGTTCCGTTCTGTAAATGAAAAATCACTAAAAAGCAGACAGGAAAGCCGCATTCCATGCGTATTTTTGCCGGATATACGTTCTTCTTTCATTTTTCCGGCCAGAAAAGCTTCTTCGCATTCTCCTCTGTCGCCCGCATGACCTCCTCCGCGCTGATCCCTTTAATCTCCGCGATCTTTTCCGCAGCCAGGTGAAGATGCAGGGAAGAATTCCGTTTTCCCCGGAAAGGCACCGGCGCAAGATATGGGCAGTCCGTCTCCAGCAAAAGGAAGGAAAGAGGGATCCTCTTCACCGTCTCAACGAGTTTTTTGGCGTTTTTAAAGGTAACGACTCCGCCGATTCCGAGAAAAAAGCCCAGTTTCCGGGTATAAATCTCCGCCAGTTCGGGCGAATACGAATAGCAGTGCATAACGCCCTTTCGTTCCAGTTTTTCCCCCGGTCCGCCTCTCCCGTAATAATCCATAAGGACCTTCAGCGTATCCTCCGCCGCTTCCCGGGAATGGATCGCAATCGGCTTCCCGCAGCGAAGAGCGGTCTCAATCTGCCGCCTGAAAACGTCAATCTGCAGCTCCTTCGCCTCTTTGTTCCAATAATAATCCAGTCCGATCTCTCCGACCGCGACGATCTTCGGGTCGCAAAGCCCCTCTTCGATCTTATGAAGCGCCTCATCCGTCAGTTCGCCGGCCGAATCCGGATGCAGCCCCAGCGCTCCGTACACAAAAGGGCAGCGCCGCGTCAGCTCCATGACCTTATCCAGGCTTTCCGCCGAGGACGCTATATCGATAACCCTTCCGACGCCGGCTTCCGCAAGCGAAGCCAGCAGGCTCTCCCTGTCGCTGTCAAAAGCCTCGTCGTCATAATGCACATGCGTATCAATCATCTTTCCGCCGCCTTTCCCGCGTCATACCGCTTCCATATTGATCCACCCCTACTATAGCGCACAAATTATTTCCCCGCAAGAAAATGCCGATCCTATTTTTTCTTCTTGCGAAAGAAATAAAAGAGTCGTATAGTTATAAGAATTGATAATTCATGGAGGCCCTATGAAACAGATCCGTTTTCTTATCAGTATTCTGATTCTTTTTTTTGCAGCTCCCTTAAACGTTCACGCCGCGGCTCTTCCCGACGAGGATATACTCGCGGAAGAGGAAAGCGCGGCAGACACCGCGGTCTTTACCTGCATTCGAAAGAACGGGGACATCTTCCACTCCTTTATCCGCGGGGACGGCGTACACGTTCTCTTTCTTCCCGCTGATTTTCCCGGCGGAAATCTCACGGTCTCCTGCGCCTCTTCCGGGAAAATGAAAACCTCTTCCATCGGCCGGGTAAATCCCAACGCCGGAACCATCAGCGGAAACCTTCCGGGCCGCTGCATCACAATCAGCTATACGGACGGCTCGAAGCTGCGGCTCCTGGTGCAAACCTCCTCGCTTCCTTCCCTGGCCGTCACCCTCGACGGGGTCACTCTCGACGAAGTTCATCTTGACAAAAGCATAAAGCATCCGGTTGCCCTGACAACTCTTTACGATCCGGAAAACAGCAAATACAACCTTTCCGTCACAGGCGGCGAGTTTAAAGGCCGCGGCAACACTTCCTGGGTCTGCTATGACAAAAAAGGTTTCCAGATCAAATTCCCCCAGGATGTTTCCCTGCTCGGCATGGAGCCGGCAAAAAAATGGATCCTGCTGGGGAACGCATCGGATCCCTCGCTTCTTCGAAACAAGCTGGCTTTCGACGCGGCCAAAGCCTTCCCGTTTTCCTTCAGCCCGGACAATGAATTCGCGGATCTCTGGATCAACGGGGATTACAGAGGCCTCTATCTCATCAGCGAAAAGATCGAGATCAACAGGAACCGCCTTGCGCTCTCCAGCGGAAACGGAGTCCTGGTTGAATACGACAATGTTTTTTATGAAGATGAAGACTTGTGGTTTGCAGACGATTACGGCGAGCATTTCGCGCTCAAGGATTCGGAAAATGAAAATCCTGATGAAGATTTTGCCGTTTTTGAAGAAAAGATCCGGGCGCTGGACGCCGCCCTCAAGGCGAAGGACTGGGAAGCCGCATCCGGGAACGCGGATATGGAATCCATCGCCTCCATGCTCATTCTGAACGAATACTACGCCAGCAAGGAATCCGCCACCACCAGCTTCTTCTGGTATCTGGACGGCGAAAAAGACAAACTCCACGCCGGACCGGCATGGGATTTCGATACCTGCATGCAGGATGACAGCAAGCCCGAAGAAATCTATGTCTTCCAGAACAAGTACTATAAGTACCTGCTGGATTTCGATGAATTCGAAGACGTCTTAAGAGCTGTCTGGGAACAGGCGGCCGACGTCCTTTTGTCCTCCGCAGACTCCCAGGACGCCCTCGGCAGCTGCATTGCCGATTCCGCCCTGATAAACTACATGCGCTTTGAGGTTCTGGGCACTTCCGACGCCAAAGGACATACTTTTCTTCCCAGCTGGGAGGAAAACCTGTCTCTGCAGCGGGAGTGGCTTGTCAGGCGGGCGGAAAAATTCGGTATCGGCCTTATCTGCTCCAAAAGACGTTCCATCTATCTGGGCGCAAGGGTATCCGATAATTCCCGCTATGCCGACCTGACCCTCAGAAGCTCAAGAGCGCTCCAGAAAGTCGTCTTCCGGGTCAGTACGGACACGCCCCCTTCCTCCAAGACCATCGAATACGAAGCCGAACTTTCCGAAAACGGGGTCTGGGAATACCGCGTCGATCTCATGGATTTTACAACTGCCGGCAATTATCACGCGGAAGCCTATGTAAACGGCTCCGTCTCCCAGCCCTACGCCAAGCGGGACTTCAGCGTTCAGGATCTGCCGCCCATGAATTACAAATACGGCGGGATCAATTACCGTTCTGTCTTCAACCCGCTCTATTACGCTGAAAACAACCCCGACATTACCGCCGGCTGCGGGCGGGATTCAAGGATCCTTTTCCGTCATTTCCTGCAGCACGGAATGAAAGAAGGACGAAGGGGCAACCTCCTCTTTGATCCGGAATACTATGCGGCCTCCAACCTGGATTTGAAGGAGACCTATGGAAGCGATGACTTCACCCCCTACTATCTTCATTACATCACGACAGGACGCAAAGACGGGCGGCAGGGGGCGCAGAAAATTAACTGGCCATGAAAAATAATAATTATTTTCTAAATCGTCTTTTCTTTTTCAAAAAAGAAGCTATACTAAGAATTGATAACAGAACGCTGCGGCAAAAATGAGGCGTCCGCAGAAGCCAGAAAAAGAAAGGGGTATCAACTATGAAGCTTTCAGAAGGTCTCAGAACTGTTTTTCTTGTAGGAGTCGGAGCAATTGCCATTACAGGCGAAAAGTCTAAAGCCCTTATTGACGAGCTTGTAAAAAAAGGCGAGCTTACTGTCGAAGAAGGAAAGATTCTCAATGAAGATATGGCCCGCAAACTCAATGAAAAAGCGGAAGGCCTCGATGAGAAGGTCGAAAAGCTGAAACCGGAAAATGTAGCCAGGGTCTTCCGAGAGGCTATGGCCGACCTCGACTCCATGACAAAGGAAGCCCGCTCCGCGCTTCGCGCCAAGCTGGATGAACTGGATGCGGCCGACGAGGCTGCCGAAGAAGAAGGCAGCGGAGAAACAGAAACAGAGGAGGCTTGCGGCGCGGAGATCAATCTGATCCCGGACGAGGCTCCGGCCGAAGAAGAAGCCCCGGCGGTCGAAATACCGATTGAAGAGGTTTCGGAAGAAAAAGCCGCCGAGGAAGAAGTATAAGAGCTGATATAAAAGATTGAGAACGAGCATAATCGGGCAGGGGAACAGACAAACTCTGCCCGATTATGTTCGTTCAGGTAAAACACGCCTCCCTGAGTATTTCATTTCAAAATACATTCTTCTTGCTTTTTCGCGGAATATTATATAAAATATTTGTAATAACTTAAGGTGGACAAGGCGCAAAAAGTCTCTGACCGCCCGCACGAGCAAGCCGCAAAGCGGCTGTGAACTATTTTTGAAATAACAGCGAAATCCTTTTACGGAGGCAATAATTATGACGACGCTCAAAGATGTCGCAAGGCTTGCGTCTGTTGACGTGAGCACTGTATCCCGAGCCCTGAACAACAGCGCGCAAGTCCATCCCGAGACAAAAGCAAAGATTCTCATGGCCGCAAAAAGGCTCGGATATAAACCGGAATTAGTTTCCAAAAGCATGCTGCCCGACAGAAGAAATCTTATTGCCGTCATTCTCCCCTCCGCCACCTTAAACATTTTTTCAGATCTGCTGTCCGAATTCCAGATCAAGGCCAGAAACCGCGGATACGGAGTTCTTGTGGCCTACAGCAAAGCAGAACAGCAGGACGAGGCAAAAGCCCTTAACGACCTTCATGCGTTTGTCGACGGGATCCTCATTGTCCCGACCTGCCTGAACGCCGAATTGCTAAGGGATATCCATTCCCGCGGAACTTCTATCGTTCAGCTGATCCGAAAACACGATGAAGACATATCCAGCGTCACTTCCAATTATTACGATATCTGCCGCAAAAGCGTACGCCTTCTCTACGAGAAAGGCTGCCGGCATATAGGACTTCTCCACGGGCACAAAGCCATAAACACCTTTTCAGAAAGGCTCTCCGGCTATCTGAAAGAGATCGGGGAATTATCCCTTCCCGAGCTGACCGCCGGCACGGATAAGATCGCCATTCCCGATTACGAAGACGGAATCCAGGGAACGCTCAGCCTGCTTGAACAGGATCCGGAACTGGACGGTATTCTCGTTGAGAGCGATCTTGAAGGTATGGGCGCGCTCCGCATTTTAAAAGAAAAAGGTCTCCCCTGCCCCGAAAAAGTCCGCATCCTCAGCCTCACCGGTTCTTTCCTGGGGCAGATATCGGAAACCAAAATCTCTTCCGCGGAGTTTCCAATCAGCGAGATGGCCGAAAAGGCGCTTGATCTGCTCCTATCCTCCATCGAAATGCCAAAAGACAAAAAACCCAGTACGATCCATATCGTTTTCAACGGCCTGCTGAAAGAAAGAGAGACGACATAAGGAGAATTGCACTTGCGTATCGACAAATATCTTACGGACATGGGAGCCGGAACCCGGACTGAAATAAAAAAAGCGGTAAGAAAAGGGCAGGTAACGGTAAACGGCAGAGTCGTCTCCGACCCGGGGCTTCCCTACGAGGGCGGAATCGTTTTCTTTAAAGGGACGCCCTTCCTTTACGAGCCCTTCGCCTACTACATGCTGAACAAGCCTTCCGGCGTCATTTCCGCCACGGAAGACCGGCGGCAGAAAACCGTCCTGGACCTTATCGACGAACCGAAGCGCAGGGATCTCTTCCCGGTTGGGCGGCTGGACAGAGATACGGAAGGCCTGCTCCTTGTTACGAACGACGGAGACCTGGCCCATCGCCTGCTGTCTCCCAAAAAGCACGTGGACAAGACCTACTTTGCCCGCGTCCGCGGCCTTGTCGCAGCGGAGCATAGAAAAGCCTTCGCCGAAGGGCTCTCTGTGGACGAAAGCTTTACCGCGATGCCTTCTGAGATTCAGCTTTTAAGAACGGAGGAAAATGAAAACCAAACCGAACTAACGATTACGATCCGGGAAGGAAAATATCACCAGATAAAAAGGATGTTCGCCTCCATCGGCATGGAAGTTCTCTACTTAAAACGTCTTCGGATGGGGCCGCTTGTTCTCGACCCTTCCCTTCCTCCCGGAAGCTATCGGCGGCTGACAGAAGAAGAAATCCGCCAGCTGAAAAAAGCGAATTTTGAAAAGGGGCAGGACTGAACCAGCATCTTTATATCCGTTTCTACGATGAAGAAAGCGCCTGCGGCTTAACCAGCCGCAGGCGCCTTCTTTTATTCCATCGAATCCAGGATCGGCCGCATCATGCCGACCGCCTCGTCCAGATCTTTTCTCCATTCCGGATTTCCGATATACCACATCTCCGTGACATAGCGGCGGATGCCGGCGTCCCAGCAGCCCTTAATGACTGCCGGAAAATCAACATGCCCGCTGCCGAAGGGCACCTCGCGGAAGACCCCCGGCACTGTCTCCTTCAGATGGGCCGCGAACATATGGCCCGCACCGGTCTTTATGTCATCCAGCACATTCTTTCCGTAAAGAAGCGCCGCGTTGGTTATATTTCCCATATCCGGATATACGCCAAGATACGGGCTGTTCACCTGACCTACTTTGTCGAGGCAGGCAACCTGACCGAGAGCACCAACTTCGTGTGGTGGTGCTTTGACAAGTCCCTCAACTTCGCCGTCTATCTGGCAATCCTGCAGCTCGGCGTCCGCACCTTCGTCACTGAGCTGACCGCTTCCTTCCAGGGTATCGCCGACAAGCTTCTTCCGTCCTCGATCCCGGGCGTCGACTGCGCAGTCTGCTTCGGTTTCGGCGATTCCAACGCCGTCACCTTCGGCTTCCTTGCCGGTCTTGTGGGACAGATCCTCGCGATCATCATCCTCATCGTCGTCGGTTCTCCGACAATCATCATCTGCGGATTCGTTCCGGTCTTCTTCGACAACGCTACCATCGGCCTTGTCGCGAATGAGAAGGGCGGACTCAAGGCCTGCCTCATCATCCCGTTCATCTCCGGCCTTGTCCAGGTCTTCGGCGCGGCTCTTATCTCCGGCTGGGTCGGCCTTGCCAACTACGGCGGCTACCTCGGCATGTTCGACTGGGATACCGTATGGCCGCTCATGACCGTCGTCATGAAGTATCTGGGCTATGTCGGCGTCGCGATCGTCGTTGTGGCGCTTCTCGCCATCCCGCAGATCGAGTACCGCATGGATCCGGAAGGCTACTTCCTGATCACCGAGGACTACGACGCCTATGTCGAACACATTGAAAAGAAGAAAGCAGCTAAAGCCTGAATCTCATTAACGCTGCATCGCACATCCGGGGCGGGCCTCATCCCGCCCCGATAAATGAAAGGAGTATAGTAAAATGGCAAATCTCGACAACAAAAAACTGCTCGCCTGCTGCGCTAACGGCGCCGGTTCTTCCCTCATGATGGAGAAGGCCGTCGACAAGGTTCTCAAGAAGTACAACATCAAGGTCGCGGAGCTCCGCCACTGCCCGGTTTCCGAAGGCAAGTCCGCAGCCCGCAATTACGACGTGGTTCTCTGCGCCCGCACTTTCGCGAAGAATTTTGACGACGCCAAGGCGGCCGGCACTGTGATCATCCCCCTTAAGAACGTTATGTCCGACAAGGAAATTGAAGCCGCTTTGAAAGAGAATGGCTTGATCGATTGATCTTTACCAGAAAAGGCCGGAACCCTGCGTGAAAACGCAAAGGTCCGGCCTTTTTTATCCCCGGACATTCATCCGCTATTGCGATTTTTTCCGTAAAGGGTTATACTTACATTATTGGATAAAATGTGAGGAAAATGCCTTTTATGAAAAACTCAAAAGAAAGCGTCCTTCGAAGGCAGCTCGATATCCTGAACGTAATCCGCGAGCAGGGCGAGGTTACCGTTGAAAAGCTTTCCGATCTTTTTAACATCTCTGTCATCACGATTCGCAGGGACCTGGAAGTCCTGGAACAGCAAAACCTGATAACAAGAGTACACGGCGGAGCGATTTCCATGGAACGGGGAGGCACCGTGTACGGCGACGTCATCGATTGCCGGCAGGTCGTAAAGAAAGATAAGAAAGGCCGCGAGACCTATAATTTCTATAATGTAACCGTAGAATTCACCAACCCGGACAACCAGCACCGGGAACGGCACGCCGTCAAGATGCCTTCCGAATTTGCCCTGGGCCAGCAGGTCGAAGTCCTGCGGGACAAAAGCCAGGGCACCTACGGGATCCTGGAATCGGAAACTCAATTCGTCATCAATCCCTGGGAGATGATGGTCGGCGGCGCCCTTCTCATCCTGCTGGCCCTCTTCACCAACCAGGGGAAAGAAGTTCCCGCCATGGCCTGCCTGTCCCTTGTACTTGCGGGAGCAGGAGCCGCCCTTATCTGGGATTATGTTTCCCTCAAAAAGAAAAACCTGCTGCCCGTCGAGGGCGAGATCATTCGTCTCCATACCCGGCAGCTTTCCAGAAACACAAAGATCATAAAAGGAGACAAATTCACCTACTACCCGGTCGTAAAATACACGGTTGACGGAAGAGAGAATATCCGGCGGTGCAGCATCAACTCCGGAAATGAAAATTCCTTCAGGATCGGGGATCCTTTCACGCTCTATTACGACAGGACGACAAGGACAGCCTTCGAGCGGAACGCCCGTCCGGCCTATCTGATCGCCGGCCTGGTCATTCTGGCCGTCGGTCTTCTGGCCGGAGTCAGCATACTCTCCGTCGTCCTCTGAACCGGCAGACAGCCGAAACGAAAGACTTCGTTCCGGCAGCTTCTCTTGTCCGCCTTCTTCTATCGAAAAGCTGACGCCGCTTTCCCCAAAGCGCGTTATCTTGGCACTATCAACAAATCCAATACAAGGAGAATCATCATGCTTGAGAAACTAAAAGAAAGGGTTTATGAGGCCAACATGCTCCTGCCCAAGTACGAACTTGTCACTTTTACCTGGGGCAATGTCTCTGAGATTGACCGGGAGAGCGGAATCTTTGCCATCAAGCCGAGCGGCGTGGATTACGATCTCTTAAAACCGGAAGACATGGTCCTCGTTGACCTGAATGGCAACGTTATGGAGGGTCACTTAAGACCCTCGTCCGACACGGCGACCCACGTAGAGCTCTACAAGGCCTTCCCGAACATTGGCGGCGTGGTTCACACCCACTCTTCCTACGCGACCAGCTGGGCCCAGTCCGGCCGCGACATCCCCTGCTACGGCACGACCCATGCGGACTACTATTACGGCCCCGTTCCCTGCCTCCGCTGCCTGACTGCTGAAGAAATCGACGCAGGCTACGAGGAGAACACCGGCCATCTGATCGTCAATGAATTCGCCCGTCTCGGAATCGACTACGAAGCTGTTTCCGCAACGCTCTGCAAGAACCACGGCCCGTTCTGCTGGGGGAAAAACGGCGTGGATGCGGTTCACTCCGCAGTCGTCCTCGAGGAGGTCGCCAAGATGGCGTTCCGCTGCGAGCTGATCAACCCGAAGGTCGCTCCGGCTCCGCAGTTCCTTCAGGACAAGCATTATTACAGGAAACATGGCGCAAACGCTTATTATGGCCAGGGAGGTGCAAAGTGAACAACAAAGAACTCATGCAGCATGCCAATGAAGTGCGCAAGATGATCATCATCGGCACGCACTCCGCAAAAGCAGGACATCCGGGCGGATCTCTCTCCGCAGCGGACATCTTCACATTCCTCTATTTTGAGGAAATGAACATCGACCCGGCTGAGCCGGCAAAGCCGGACCGCGACCGCTTCGTCCTCTCCAAGGGCCACACCGCACCGGGTCTCTACGGCGCGATGGCCGAAAGGGGCTATTTCCCGAAGGAAGAGATCCCGACGCTCCGCCACACCGGCGCCCGTCTGCAGGGACATCCCTCCATCCAGTACCTGCCGGGCCTCGATATGTCCTCGGGTTCCCTGGGCCAGGGCATCTCCGCAGCCTGCGGCATGGCTCTCGGCGCCAAGCTCCAGAACAAGGATTACCGCGTCTACACGCTCCTCGGAGACGGCGAGCTTGAAGAGGGTCAGGTCTGGGAAGCCGCGATGTTCGCAGGCGCCAAGAAGCTTGACAACCTTGTCGTCATTGTCGACAACAACAACCTGCAGATCGACGGACCGATCAGCGAAGTCAACAACCCCTACCCGATCGACAAAAAGTTCGAAGCATTCAATTTCCATGTCATCAACATCAACGGCAACGACTTTGACGAGATCCGCGCGGCCATGAAGGAAGCGCGCGAGACCAAGGGCATGCCCACCTGCATCGTCGCCCACACCTTAAAGGGCAAGGGCGTCTCCTTCATGGAGAATCAGGTTGCATGGCACGGCGTCGCTCCGAACGATGAGCAGTTTGAGATCGCTATGAAAGATCTGGAAAGGATCGGTGAAGAAATTGGCTGACGTTAAGAAAATCGCAACAAGACAGAGCTACGGCGAGTCCCTCCGTGACCTTGCCGAAGAATATCCGAATCTGGTCGTTCTCGATGCAGACCTCTCCAACGCGACCAAGACCGGAACCTTCAAGAAGGTCTATCCGGATCGCTTCATCAACTGCGGCATCGCCGAGTCCAACATGATGAGCATCGCGGCAGGCCTCTCCACCACCGGCCTGATCCCGTTCGCTTCCACATTCGCCATGTTCGCTTCCGGCCGCGCTTACGAGCAGGTCAGGAACTCCATCGGCTATCCGCACTTAAACGTCAAGATCGGCGCGACCCACGCCGGCATCTCCGTCGGTGAGGACGGCGCCTCCCATCAGTGCCTTGAGGATCTTGCCCTCATGCGCATGATCCCGGGCATGGTCGTTATGTGCCCTGCTGACGATACCGAAGCCAGGATGGCCATCAGGGCCGCGCTCGACTACGTCGGCCCGGTCTACATCCGTTTCGGCCGCGCGGCTGTCCCGGTCGTATTTGACGAGAATTACAAATTCGAGATCGGCAAGGGCGCGATTCTCCGCGAAGGCACGGACGTCACCCTGGTCGCCAACGGTCTCTGCGTCGCTTCCGCTCTCGAGGCAGCTGATAAGCTCGCCGCGGACGGCATCAGCGCCGAAATCATCAACATCTGCACGATCAAGCCGCTCGACGACGATCTCATCGTCGCTTCCGCCAGGAAGACCGGCAAGGTTGTGACGGCTGAAGAGCACAGCATCCTGGGCGGCCTTGGCGGCGCGGTTGCCGAGTGCCTCGCCGAGAAGTGCCCGACCCCGATGTACCGCATCGGCGTCCGCGACCGCTTCGGCGAGTCCGGTCCCGCAGCCGAGCTGCTCCACAAGTACATGCTGGACGGCGAAGGCGTCTACAAGCAGGTAAAGGAGTTTGTGACAAAATGATTAAACTCGCTCCGTCTATCCTTTCCGCCGATTTCAACATTCTGGGAGACCAGATGGCGGAAACGAAGCGGGCCGGCGCGGCGTGGGCTCACTTTGACGTCATGGACGGCAGTTTCGTTCCGCAGATCTCCTTCGGAAATCCTGTTCTGAAGTCTGTCAGGAAAAATACAGACCTCTTTCTCGACGTCCATCTCATGGTCGTGAATCCGGAACGAAAGATCCGCTCCTTCGCCGATTCCGGCGCGGACATGATCACGTTCCACTACGAGGCGACCGACGATCCGGGCGCCTGTATCGCGGCCATCGAGGAGACCGGCAAGAAGGTCGGGATGGCCATCAAGCCGGGAACGCCGGTGGAGGTCATCGAGCCTTTTATTCACCGCCTCGACATGCTTCTCGTCATGACGGTCGAGCCAGGCTTCGGAGGCCAGAAATACATTCCGGCCTCGACCGGACGCATCGCGAAAGCCCGGAAGATGTTCGAGGAGTGCGGCCTTGACACCGACATCGAAGTCGACGGCGGTATCAAAATGGACAATGTGGACGTTGTCCTTAACGCCGGCGCGACCGTCATCGTCGCGGGCTCGGCAGTCTACTCGGGCAACGTCTTCGAAAACACAAAAGCCTTTGTCGATCACTTCAGTGCATGGAATAAAAAAAATTAAAACGCAAAAAACGGGAGGGGATCTCTATAAAAGAGATATCCCTCCCGTTTCTTTAACGGACACGGTTCAGATTCATTCCTCGCTCTCTGCCAGATCCTCAAAAAAGACCGGATAGCGGGCCGAAAGCTCCTCCAGCAGCGCGCAGGCCAGCTCCCGGAACTGGGGATGGGCAGCCTTAGCGGTTCTGAGTCTCAAAAGATTCCTCCAGCTGCGGATATCCAGCGTGGCCGCAACCTCCGTCTTCAGCGAATTAGGAAGCACGCTCCTGGCTTCCTGAGGGGAAGCCCCCAGCGCAAGGAGTTCAAAATACTTTTTCTCGGCATATTCCATAGCCTCCTGCCAGACCAGGAACTTCTTTCGATCCGTTTCGTCCTCAAGATTATATTCAAAACCTGTCGCAATGTCGATGCAGCTGATCTGGTTCCCATATTTATCCTTGGAATAATTGCAGTAACGGGTGCTTTCCTGCGAATAGCTGGCAATCCGGTGGCGCACCAGCTCATGGGAAACTCCCCGGTCACAGATGAACTTCACGGTAATGCTTCCGTGTTCGATCACGGACTCATGCCCCCTCTTTACGATGTTTCCGATAAAGCGTTCCGCCGACCCCTCCGCAATCTTGTCCTCGCTCTTGTAGCAGACCCGGCCGATATACTCGATCTTTTTTAACAGTTCCTGATAATCCGGCGGATCGATCAGTTCAAACCGCGCTTTCTCAAGTATCATATGTCACCTCCAAAATTATTTTTCCGACCTTTCTTGTCGATCACTGCCGGCTCCCCGAACCGCCCGGGAGAGAAGTCTTAGCCCGAAGTCCATCTGCCTGCGGATCCGAGAGCCGCTCCTTAATGCCGAAAGGACCCTGCGAAAGGATCACAGCCACTCGACCCGTCCGCTCTTAATGTCATAGATGGCGCCGACAGCCTTCACATCCTGCATCTCCGGATGCTCCGCGAACTCCCTTTTGATCCGCTCCACCCCGTGCAGGACATTCAGGCGGCTGGCCCTGTCCGGCTCTCTCTCCAAGCCTGCTGCCGCCAGGATGTCATCCGTGATATAAGAGATATAGCCGCTGGTATGGCCGCTGAGCGCCGCGTTCACGGCCCCGCAGCCAGTGTGGCCGAGCATCACGATCAGCTTGCATTCCAGATGCGCGGCGGCGTATTCAATACTTCCGAGCTGATGATTGTCCAGGACATTTCCGGCAACCCGGATCACGAAAAGATCTCCCAGGGCCGCATCAAAGATGTGCTCGGGAATGACGCGGGAATCCGAGCAGCAGATGATGATCGCATAGGGATTCTGTCCGTTTTCAGCCGTATCCATGCGGCGGGAAGCATCCGAATGCGACACATAGCGCTCATTTCCTTCTTTTAATTTGTCAAGCAGATTCATGTTTTCCTCCCTTCCATTGCCTTTAAAATCTCATCCCGCAGAGCCCGCGTATAAATTTGCTTCAGTCTCAGCTGAACACTCCATACCCGATCCCTCTGCAGAGCCTGGCAGTGTCTTTCATTCAGCAGGCCGAAGTTTTTCCCCTGCATAGTATTCATGTACCAGGCTCCGATAGCCCAGCCTCTTCAAGTTCTCATAGCGAACCAGGTAGCGGCTCTTTGTCCGGCTCCCGCTCACCAGATAGCGAAGGCAGTCCTGCGCATAGAGATCGATCTCATGCAGGCTCTCCGTCGTGTTGATCATTGAAAAAAACCAGCCGCTCCAGCAAAGATCCCGGTCGCAGGAGCTCTCCAGCAGCTTCCGGTTGAATATCCGGATAAAAGCTTTCGCCGCCTTCTCCCCTTCAACCCCGTTCCTGAGCCGCCAGCGGAGAAGAGAGCGGGCCTTTCTTCTCATTTTCTTCTTGAGCTTCACGACTGAAGCGGGCGCGATATCCGTAACGCCCTTGCGCCAGATGAAGCCCAGGAACACGAAGCCCTCCTCCGGCCCATGAACAGCCTCCTTGTCCGGGTTCACCGTAAGCCCCCGTCCCTCAAGAAACTTCCGGATCTCAGCCGCGCCCGCCTCCGCCTCCTCCCGGGAAGGCGTAAACAGAATGATGTCATCCGAATAGCGGGCGTAAGGGATCTGCCTTGCCCAAAAAAACATATCCAATTCCCGAAGGTAGAGATTCGCGAAGAAGGATGCCAGCGGACACCCGGCCATAATTCCTTTCTCCTCCCGAATTTCCTTCCCATCGCTTAAGACCCGCTCTTCCAGAAGCAGTCTGCTTAAAAATGAAAAGAGCTCCGGATCGTCCGCCAGCGCCTTTTCAAGAATCGGCAGGAAGCGATCAAGCGGAATCGAATTAAAATAATTGCTGATATCCGTCTTATAGGAATACATGCCGCCTATACCCGGCAGTCTTCTGAGATACTTCACCGCGTCCTTGGCGCTGCGCCCGGCCCGGAAGGAATAGAGATTATCCGTAAAGAGTCCGTCATATTTCCGGATGAGAAGGTAGGTCAAAAGCTTTAGGACCCGGTTTTCATTTTCCGGAAAAATATAGACGGTCCGCTTTTTCTCCGTCCCCTGTTTCTGCAGGACCTTCTTCATCGGAAGCGGAAAAGCTCCTCCGTCCCGGATCCGCTCTGCAGCCGGAAGATAGGCTTCCGCATCGATAAATCCGCGCAGCTCCCCGGCGTCTTTGGCCGGATAAGCCAGGGAAATCTTATACTCGTAATACTTCTCCCAGCACTCCGGCTGAGAAAGCTGGAAAAGCAGCGACATCAGCGCCTCCCGGGATCTTTAAAACGACAAAGGAACGATTCTCATACAAGAACCGTCCCTGAAGCCTTCATAAAAGCGGAAAATCGTTAAATTCCGGAAATTCCGGAATGGACCAGATCGTACACGGACGGCTGCCTGCGAAGCCTCAACTATGCCCGTGCCGGACCCGCCGCAGGCGCAAATGCATTTCCGCTTCCAATGAACCATGTATTTCAGCTCTCCAGGGCCATGCGCGCGCGCAGACACACGTAACGCCTGGTGTTCCACCAGCCCTGATGATTGTGATAGAAGCGGATGTAAGGAATCCCGGAAGCCCGGCATCTTTCGCGGAACGCGTTGGCTTCGCTGTTATCATCCATAACTTCCACATACAAAGCCACAAACCCGTCCCTGCGCAACATATAGATCATGCTTCCGCTTTTGCCCTGTTCCATCCGAAGCTCATATTGGGGAAAATCCTGCTCGAATATCTCCTGGAAATACTGCTTCCAGTGGCCCCCGTAGTTGAACTGGTTCGGCTCATCCGGCATCTTCGGCCCCCATGAAAAACCGGAAGGTGCCTCGGCCTCCTCATATTTCGTATAGTCCAGGGAAGGCTCATCTTCTATCCCGATTATACTTTTCAGCGCTTTTTCAAAAAATCCCATCTCATACCTCCGAACAAGGCCAAACAGAATGATAATGCTATTGTAGCACGTCCCGCCCTTTTTTTCCACATTTACCCGCTGAAATACAGGAATTTTATGGAAATGTGTTTAAATATGGCAAGGCCTTTCTTCCCCATCCTCCGCCTCGCTTCAGCCAAGAATCTCCAAGATCTCAATCTCACTGTCCAAAAGGCATACCGGGCCTTCCGGATCCTCCACGCAGAAGCTTGCGGCCCCTGCCTCTTCTTCCTCTTCCGCCGTAAAAAGCGCCGCTTTTCCGCTGTAGATCATTCCATCCGTACAGCGGACCCTCACCATCCGGCCTTCCTTCGCCGCATCCTGCATGCGTTCAACTTTCCCCATCGTGTAATTCCCCCTCTGCCATTCTTTTCTCCGGCTCCAAAATCACAATTCTCCCCGCATATTCAGAAAATGATACAGGGCCCCGTATTGATTCGCCTCGTTCATGTAGCGGCAGCGGCTGATCTCCGTCTTAAAAAGACTTCCCCCGCATATGGTTCTCAGGAAATCGTACTCCGTCCGGATATCCTCGATCAGCCGATCCTGGCGGCTGATCCCGCCGCCAATCAGGATCCGCTCCGGATCAAAAGAGATCGTCTCGTTCATCGCCAGCCGCGCGACGTCGAAGACATACTTCCGGTAGATCTCTTCAACAGCCGGATCGCCGGCCCTCAAAAAATCAAAAAACTGGCGGCCGTCCATTCCTTCCGCGTATTCCGGCAGATCGTTGAGCTCCGAGAACTCCGTCTGATCCTGAAACAGCTTAAAGTTCCCCATCATCGGATAGATAGAAAGCTTCCGGACGTCAATACCCTTGGCGATGCAGGCCTTGTGCAGCAGGGTTGACACCCCGCAGTGGTAAAAGGCCGTGCACTCAAATCCCCGCTCCTCGCCGACAATCGAATAGCTGAACTCGCCGGCAGAGAAATCTCTTCCTTTAAGGAGCTTTCGATTCAGGACAATACCACCGGCAACCGCGGTTCCAAGGATGATCACGACGCCGTTGTCCACATCGGAAAGGTTTCCTTTCCAGACTTCCGCGAGAACCCCGCATTTTCCGTCATTTTCCATCGAGGCCGGAAGTCCCGTGCGTCTTTCGATCTCCTCCGTCACGCTCTGACCCGCCAGCCGATAATAGGCACCGCTCCCCACCAGGACGCCTTTCTCCGCATCGATAACGCCCGGCATCGAGAGTGCTGCTCCCTTCAGGTCAAACTCCTTCCGGAGTTTCCCGGCAAGCCGAACGACAAAGCCGTAATAGGCCTCCGAATCCGATATGGGAGCCGGCGCCTCATCGCGCAGCAAAACGTTCAGGGCTTCATCCATAATGGAATACTTGACGAGTGTTCCACCAAAATCCATGGTCAGATAATTCATAACGCCTCCTGACTTTCAAAATCCCAAATTCAGCCCATCCCCGCCGCAGCCTTCTCCCCCACTCCAATGGAAGAATAGTAGCTCTCCAACGCAGGCCTGGCCGCCTCGTAATACTTTCTAAGACCCTCGTCGAACTGGGTCCCCATCCCTTCGAGGATGATCCGATCCGCCTTCTCAAAGGAAAAGCTGTCCTTATACACCCGCTTGCTCACCAGGGCGTCGTAAACGTCCGCGATGGCCATGATCCTGGCCTCAAGCGGGATCTCCTCCCCCTTCAGGCCGTCCGGATAACCGGAACCATCCATCCGCTCATGGTGGTAATGGGCTACATTTTCAGCGATCCTGCGGAATTCCTCGTCATCGCTGTCTTTTAAGATCTCATGTACAATGCGGGCGCCCTCCGCCGCATGGCTCTTCATCACGTTAAACTCTTCCGGGGTATAGCGCCCGGGCTTGCGGAGAATCACGTCGTCGACTGCGATCTTCCCCAGATCGTGCATAGGCGCCGCCTTGATCAGACGATCGCAGAAGCCTTCTGAAAGGTGCAGGGAGCCGTCCCGCTTAATCGCCTCCGTAAGCAGCTTTACCCCCTCGCTGGTACGGCGGATATGTCCTCCGGTAGAATTATCCCGGCTTTCAACCATAGTCGCCATCCCCATGATCAGCTGCTCGTGCATGGATACGATCCGCTCCGTCTTGGCCTTTACGTCCGCCTTAAGATTCTTATTGTAATCTCCGATCAGCCTGATATATTTCTGATTCTGCGTGTCGTCTTCCATGAAGACCTGGTAGCCGCACCTTTTCCCGCCGTAATAGAGGTCCCCTACATTGATGGAATAGTACCTGATATCCCTCTCTTCCTTCCCGGTCTCTTCCCTGTCCTCTTTGTCCGTCTTCTTCTTTTCCGTCTTTCCTTCTTCCTTGTTCACTTCCCGGATGGCCTGCTGCACGTCCTTTTCATTTGCGGAGATTTCCGCCTTATAAGTGATTTTCTTTGCCCCGGAATCTGCCCTGAAGCGCCTGATCCACTCAAACACAGTCTTCCGCATGGCTTCATTTTCCCCAATGAACTGGTCTACCGCCATATTTTCCAGATCCGGCAGGATCTTCCGGGCGATCTCATTGCTGCCCAGATAGCGGCCCCGGGAGTCCACGGTGATAAAGCCCACGTCTCCACCTTCCACGATGGATTCCGTGACGATCTCGCTCACGCTATGATAGGCCATCTGATCCACGATCCAGAGGTAGATCCATTGGGACAGGACAAAAGCAAGCGGCATAACCTCGTAACCAGGGATCCAGGAAGCCATTCCGACGACATAAGCCACCATGCAGATGATGATCGGCAGCACCAGCAGGAACAAAATGATTCTGGACACCTGCTTCTGCTTGAAATAGGTATAGAAAACAATCGCCAGATCTATGGACAGAAAAGTGAGGAGAAAAATGTTGTAGACCGTTTGGAAAACCCCGTAATCCTTTAGCATTACCCAGTTGCCTCCGATCTCCCGGATGGTAATGCTTCCGGGCAGGATCAAATCCAGCAGCAGGAAAGGGATCATAACCGCGGTGGATACCAGGATAACGAGATTGCGGACCAGGTGGCTGACCGGAATCATGCAAAGACTCAGCACGCAGAAAGTCAGCATGGCCGGCAGGAAGGTAACGCACATGAAGATGATCTTCATGAGCGCGTTCGTCGTCGCAGGATCGTGATAGTAATAAATGAGGAGATAGGTCAGCTCCAGGATCGGAAGCATGATAAAGAGCGCCGTAAAGGCCACATGGAACTGCTTGCGCCAGTTAAAAAGATACAAGAGAAAAAGCAGAAAAGAGGTGATGAAAATCAGGGCATAATAGGCAAACTGAGTCATATTTCTCCTCAAACACACAGGTTTCACGGACTCATCCGCGCTTTTGCAGATGAAAACCGGTCGATTGTTCAAAAAGCCACAGCGATTACGCGGAATCTGTAAGAAGCCTGCAGAAAAAGCTCCTGCCCGATCCGGCTGCGCCGCAGTCTCCGGACCTGTTTTTCAAATCCGTTTATCCATTTAATAATACCAGAAATCCCCAAAGTTACAAGTCCTGATATATAAAAATACGGCTGTTTTGACAGTCCTTTCACGGCAGACAGCAGCAATATTTGCCGTTTGTTATAAAAGCCCCGTGAAAATGTCCCCAAACCTGCAGTAAAATTTCACTGCGGAGAAATGGCAAAAAGTATCTTTACATCCCCCTCTTGTTTGTGCTAGTATTGGCAGAAGCAGCGAAAAGCTGCCGCGAGTTCGAAGTCCATCCTCGCGTAAAATAAAACCAGGAGGTTTTTTTATGTCCAAAAACACATTACTTATCACCCAGGCCGCCGCCATCGGCGCCGTCTACGTCGTCCTGACGCTCGTCTTCGCGCCCATCTCCTACGGGGAAGTCCAGATCCGCATCTCGGAAGCGCTCACGATCCTGCCGTTCTTCACGCCGGCCGCGATCCCGGGCCTCTTCGTCGGATGCCTGATCGCGAACTTCATCGGCGGCGCGATTCTGCCGGACATTGTCTTCGGAAGCATCGCGACCCTGATCGGAGCGGCCGGAACCTATCTTCTGAGACAGAACCGCTTCCTTGCGCCGCTTCCGCCGATCATTTCCAACACGCTCATTGTCCCGCTCGTCTTAAAATACGGCTACGGCCTGCCGCTTCCCCTGCCGCTTATCATGGTCTTCATCGCGGCCGGCGAGTTCATCAGCTGCTACGTGCTGGGCGAATTCCTGCTCACGCTGCTTCTAAAGTACAAGACCCTGATCTTTGCCGGGAACGCGAACCGCATCCATTAACGCTCCTTTTAAAAAGAAAACCGGAACGATTCATCCGAAGAGGAGCCTCAACAATCAAATATCAGACCAGACGTTTCTCCTGAGGAGACAATCATGCCGAAGAAATACTACTTTATCGTCAACGCCAGCGGCGGAAGCGGCCGCGCCGCCCGCCGCTGGAAAAAAATAAAACACATCCTTGACAGCAAAAAAGTCGACTACGAGGTCCTGAAAACCGAAAAGGCAGGCGACGCGCGGCGCTGCGCCGATGCCCTTACAGCGGTTCGCAGCGACGAGCTCAATCTCGTCATCGTCGGCGGCGACGGAACCATCAACGAGGTGCTGAACGGCATCCGCAATTTCTCCCTTGTCCGCCTCGCAGTCATCCCTTCGGGCTCCGGCAACGACTTTGCCCGCAGCCTTCATCTCTGCACCAAACCCGAGGCCGCCCTCGAGCGCATCCTCAAAAGCGATACGATCCGGGAGGTGGACCTCGGCTCCGTCTCGATTCCGGGAAATGAAAACCACCTCTTCGGCATCAGCGCCGGTCTGGGCCTCGACGCGATCGTCTGCAAGAAAGCCCTGACCTCCAGGCAGAAGCGCTGGCTCAACGCGCTGAATCTCGGAAGCCTCATCTATCTGCTTCTCACCATCGAGACCTGGTTCTCCATGCAGCCCTTCCGCATGAAAGTCCGAACTTCCGGCCGGGAAACGAAAAACATCTCCCGCGCCGTCTTCCTCGCCGGAATGAACGGCAGACAGGAAGGCGGCGGCGTCCCGATGGCGCCGAAGGCCTCCTGCACCGACGGCAAGCTTTCCTTCGTCACCGCCCATCATCTGGCAAAGTGGAAGGCGTTCTATGTCCTCCCTCTGCTTATCATGGGCCGGCACACCTCCCTCCGCTATTTTGATTTTCAGGACGCCGAATCCATCGACATCCTGACCGACGTTCCGATGGTCGTCCATGCCGACGGAGAATATGTCGGCAGCTCCGACAAGATCAGAATGACCTGCCTTCCGGGACGGCTGCGCCTGATGCAGTAACGCGCAAGGGGCAAGGTTCTGCTTCACCAGGCCGGGGCCTCCTGTAATCGCTGCTGCATGGCGTACTCAAATATGAGTTTATCATAAGTCTGTCCGTTAATCTCCAGCGCCCCCATTTCCGAGCCTACCCTCTTCATTCCCGCTCTCTCCAGTGCTTTCCGCGACCCGATATTGTCGGACACACACCATGCGCTCACGGTTTGGATATTTTCATGCTCGGTCAGATAGTGAAGCACGGCTGTCAGCGCTTCTGTGGCAAATCCCTGCCCCCACGAAGCCCTCTCAATACTCATTCCAATCTCAATCCGGCTTTCATCCGCATCATAATCATATGCGCCAATCGTACCAATCAGATTCCCTTTATATACAATTCCCCAACCATAAAAATTTGGATCATCGCAGCTCTTTATGAAGGATTCAACTGTTTCCCTCGCCATCGCAAATGTTTGATAAGGATTCCAGCCGGAATACTCAAACATTTGCGGATCACTGCCGAATTTTTCAAACAGAACCGCGGCATCCTCGCTTTGGTGCCCTCGCAGAAGAAGTCTGCCTGTTTTCAGTTCAACTGTTCCGCTCATTTTATCACTCCCATCTTTTCAGTTCATACTTCTTAAAACGCAAAACTGTTCAAACGGTCATTTTTTGCGTTTTCGTGTTCAAATTGTTCCCAAAGCCTGAGCATTCAGCAGGAAATCAAATAAATGCATCATCTGGTATCCGTTCTCAAGATTCGACAGCGGATCCCATTTTTTCAGAGCATCAGCTTAATCGTTTCTCATCATAGAAGATATCTTATTCGCGTAAAATCCAGCACGAACCGCAATATCAATGAACATCTTCCACGCCGGAGCTTCCATTTCATCTCGCTTACTGGAACACTGTTCTATCAGCTCAACCAACTTATATTCCTGCATTGCCGGAACAGAATCCGCGTTGATGAATGATCTGCCAAATGGTGTAATATCATCCATCTTCCCTAATTCATCCTGTTCAAAACCGTTTTGTTTCTTTGCCTGTCCATAGATAAAGCCGTAACGTTCAAACATCAAACGCCATTTTCTCGCATGGCTCCCAGACGGATCCTTTCCGCTTACGTTGTTAATGATTCCATTTTTATCAAGAAATTTCATGAATCCGAGTTCGTTCTCATTTCCATGAAGATGGCCAACATAAGGAGATTGAGAAAACGCTATAAATCCTTCCTGGATACGCATAGGATTCCTGAGGCCGGTATTACCAGCTAACCATATATTTATTTTTTCGTTTTCGTCAATTCTCATAGCTGGTCTCCTCAAAATCCCACAAAAAGATATTCTTGTACAGCATTTCTGTGTGACTTGGCCTCCTTTTGATTTCCAAAGAAATAGGTGCAGTCAATCGGAATAACATCAACGTGTGCCTTATATCTTTCCATAATTTCTATAATCTCTTCTTTGGTTGGCTGGCTGTTTGATGAATATGATACGATCAAAATGCTATCCTTATACATCCTGAACAGATTATCGAATGCGGTTTTAGCGCCATCACGAGATGAAAAAGGGGTCGGATATGACTTAAATTTCTTGGTTTTTGTATGTTCCTGAAACTCTACTCCTTTCCAATTTCTTGCCAGGCCCTCAACAAAGTGATATCTGCGTACATACTCATTATCTGAATGTGGCGAATAATATGGCGGGTCAATGTAAACAAGGTCTGAACCATCTCCGGGGATACTCATCGCATCTCCCCAGATGAATGTCTGAAAGCAATTTACTTTTTGAGCCCATAAATCTCGTAGCGGGATATAGCTTAACCTGATCCGGAAGAGAAGCATCTTTTAAAATCACTTTCCTTTTGTCAGGGAAAGCTGTAACAATCGTATCCTCTCCGGTTCTGGAGTCTGCCTTTGAAGAAATCGCGCGCTTCGTAGCAACAACTTCAATCTTATAATCCCCATACAGCTCATGCACCAGAGGATGATTTGAATTCGTAAGGATCACATAACACCCAAGTTTCTGAAGCCTCTTTACTTCTTTTGCCAGACTCCTCTGATCTTCCTCATAAAACTGTTCTTTGGTATACCTCTTGAAATCTCCCCATTCCGTTACCGGAATATAAGGCGGATCAAGAAAAATAAAATCCCCCGGCTGAGCATATTCACGAAGGACATCAAGATAATCCCCACATACAATATGCGCCTTCTTCAATCACAGATATTGCACTTATCATACGAGCACCTCCAGATATTGTCTCATCGCTTTGCCGCATTTCATCAGTTCTGCGTACTTCAGAAGTCGGTTCAGATTCCGGTCTTTCCTCTGCAGATATGTCACAAGGATCTCCTTGGTTTCTTCAATCCCGACCTTCTCTCTGTAAAACACGATATCCACGACGGTCTTTTCCATATCATAGATTTGGAATTCATTCTTACCTTCCTTAACCGTTGTAATGCCCAGCTCATGTCTGTCATCTGTATAATGATGGAAATTCATCTGCGGCCAGGAAGGCTGCGTTGATATCTTTGCTTTCCTCGGTATAGCTGCATCAACAGCATCCGGAATAAATGTCGTCAGATGATAATAAACCGCAGCACTGAGCAGGCAGATCACACCACTTCGGCGTGTGGCCTTCAGGCTCATTGCAGCCCTGACAGGGATAGCACCCTATAAGCGCCTGCGAAAAGATATTGCAGTCCAACCCGCAGGAGGCGGCCATTTCCGCTCCTTGTCCGCCCCATCAAGAAGCCCGGGGCACAAGCGTGTCCCGCGGCCGATCATCTGCCAGAACTTCGCTTTACTCAAAACTTTCTTGAAGAATACGAGATTCAGCACCTCCGGCACTTCACCATCCTCCTGCTCAAAGGTATCTTCATAAGTCTCTTTTTCCTCATCGGAAAGCTCATCGTAAACAATACCTTCCTCAAGGAATTTAACTTCTGATTCCACAGACATGAAATCGACCAGATATCCGTCCCGGACCGCCTGCGCCAGATCGTAACCGTACGTCGGCACGCCATTTTCCAATTCAAAAATGGAGTAGGTATTTTTATCGATCTCATCCTTGGGCGTTGCCGTCAGGCCGACCAGCGGAGCATCAAAATAGTTGAAAACATCCCTGTACTTGTTATAAATGGAACGATGTGCCTCATCAGAGTATGTCAACATAGGTCTAAAAGATTTTTCCGCCATATTTTCGGATGGCAGAGTTTCGGTTTACAGATCAAAACGGCAACGAACATCTTTTAATAAATTCATCATCATTTGACACTGATGTGACCGTAAAAAAAG
>JAILID010000101.1 GCA_024695465.1 Lachnospiraceae bacterium
TAATGCAGATGAATTTATTCGCCGGTTCCTGATGCACATCCTTCCTGCCGGCTTCACACGGATACGGTCTGCCGGATTTCTTGCGGGCTGTGTCCGGAAGAAATACCTGGAGCTGATACATTCTCTGCTTGGCAGTACATAAGACCAGCATCATCTCTGTGCAAGACTGAATTCCACTTTTACCGTTTTTGGAAGAAAATCAGTGGAATTTAAAAATTCACTCTACGGTGCCACGATTGACACAGAGGAAACCTGATGATATAATCTATTCGTATTATAACACTAAATATCGAATAGAATATATCTAAAGGAGGTGATCCTACATGACCTATACGGCATATATACAGGACTATATCGGAAAACAGGCACAGGGCGAGCCGGTCTATACAGAGCGGATCGCCGCTGATATGGCCGCCGCCTTTGGCATACCGGAGAAAAAAGCCGCCGCCGCGGTGGCTGTTGCCCTCAAGCGGCTGATGGACGGCGGAAAAATACCGGACCTCCGGTGCTTTCAGAAAGGGATTTATTATCGGACAGCCATAACCCCGTTTGGGGAAATGGGGATCAGCAAGGAAAAGCTGATCGCAAACAAATACCTTCTCCCCGATAAAGGATATGAGACCGGCCTGCGGCTTCTCCATCACATGGGGCTGACGACGCAAATGCCTGCGGAGTATCTGCTTGCCACAAACGCGGCGCACGACTGCATCCGTTATGACGAAAAACTCGGCGTTTCAATCTGCCCGCCGAAGGTGCCGGTCAGTGCGGGAAACAAAGCCTACCTGCAGACGCTGGACGCTTTGGATTTGCTGGAGAAGGCCCCGATTGACGCCAAGGCCCCCCATGCGATCCTGGCGGATCATATCCGCAGGAACGGGCTGGAGTATGAAACCCTGCTTTTTCTTGCAGACAGGTATTACAACCGGAAAACAGTTTTACAGCTTGCGCACACAGCAGGCCAAAAGGAGGTATCATTTTGAAACTTCATCAGGATACAAACGCGTTCCGCGTGTTGCTGGAACAGATCCACGAACGGACCGGATACCGGACCGATGTTCTGGAAAAAGATTATTACGTTGTGCTGGTATTGAAGGAGCTGGCCACAAAACAGCAGGCCGGACTTCCCGCCTATTTTAAGGGAGGGACGGCGCTATATAAGGCGCTTCGGACAACGAACCGGTTTTCTGAGGACATCGACCTGTCCGTTGACACAAGGGAGTGCAGCCGTTCACAAAACGACCGGCGTTTGGAACAGGCAGCCAAGAAGTATTCTTCCTTGGCCCGTGACGCGGCTGCGGGGCGTACCAACCGATCCGAGGTCATTTCCGTCTACACCTATGATCCGGTCACCGCTTATGACGCGAGCGACGCCCTCCAGCGGTTCGGAAAGCTGAAGGTGGAGGCTACGTCCTTTACGATCAGCGAACCGGTTGAACAGCTTGAAATTTCCCCGATGCTCTATGAGCTTGCCACGGATGAGGAACGGAGGATTCTGCGGGAACAGTATGACGTCTCGCCCTTCCCCATTATGACGATCACCGTGGAACGCATTTTTATAGACAAGCTGTTTGCCGCCGAGGCATATGTGCGGCGGTCTGCCGAGCCGCAGCGGGCCTTTGAAGCGGCAAAGCACATCTATGACCTTGCGGTAATGGCAGGCCAGCCGAAAATTGAGAACCTTTTTTCTGACGAAGAACAAATGAAAAAGCTGTTGGACATCCGCATGGAGGAGGAAACCGGGCGGCTGGACGGGATACCCGGAGTGAAGCCTTCCGAGTTTTCCTTTTTCAGCACTGCCGCTGAAAACGAGGCGGTCAGAAAGGCTTATTCCATTATGCAGTCGCAGTATGTATTGCGGCCGGCGGACCGGATCGAGTACGATGCGGCGGCCCGGTCGCTTTGCAGGATTCAGGAAAAGCTGATGGACAACCGGGCCTGGGCACAGTACAGCCGAGAGACACGACAGATGCTGCACAGCGATCCGCAAGCAGAACCTGCCCCTTCCAAAGCAAAAAAGAAGAAAAGAACAGACCGGGAACGGTAACAGCTTTTTGATGGGCCTTGTTCCGCCAAACCGGAGATCTTTATCAAGGCGATTTTATTCTTCTGAAGCGGTTGGTGGACAAATTGACCACCAACCCAGATCAGAGAAAACCAGCTAAAAGACATCATGCATGAAAACAGAATAAAGAGGTTGACACCATTTCGAGCCGGGACTGATACCACACTGGTATTACTCCCGGCCTTTTTTGATGCCGGAAAACCGACAGAAAACCCGCAGATACCATTCGCGGCGGTGATTGTTACCAAACGCCGGAAAAGTGGTATCTGCTTCCATCATTTTTAATACCAGGGAGGACTTTTACCATGACTGAGAGCGAAAAGAAACTGATCCAGGCACAGAACCGCATGGAGGAAGCGCAAATGCGCGACCGGACGAAGGAGCGGAAAGCAAGAACACGCAGGCTGATCCAGGAGGGTGCGATTTTGGAAAAGGTCTATCCGGCAGCGGCTACGATGGACCTGCAGAAGCTTGAGGACTTTCTATATTGGACGTTGAAATGACCTGTATTGCACGGGGGCGTTTCGGGATGACCGGGGCGCTCTTTTTTTTAGTTCCCGAAGGGCGCACTTACTCACCACCTGCCCGGAGGGCAGGCGGTGGTATCCCTCCCGCTGGTCGGGCCCGTGCGCTCTTCCCGAAGTGTCCGCCGGACACTTCTCCAGAGGGGCAGCCAATGCCGCAGTTTTTAAAACTGCCGTCATTGCCTGTGCAGCTGGCAGCGCGGCTTCCTGCCGCCTTTTACGCCTGCGGCGTAAAAGCGTTGTCCCCTTGCCGGGAACAACCTGCCATCTGCCTGCGCAAACCTGCCGCCGGCAGCTTTGCCGCAGGGACGGACGATGCTTCCCGCACCGTCCGTTTTCTTTTGTGCGCGGCAAAAGAAACAAAACCGCCTCATGCGGGGCGGAGAAAGGATGTGATTTATTATGGCAATCTATCATCTGGAAGCAAAGGTTGTCAGCCGGGGTACTGGGCGTTCCGCCTGTGCGGCTTCGGCCTATTTAAGCTGTTCTGAGATCCTCAACGATTATGACGGTGTGCGGCACGACTTTACCCGGAAGGGCGGCCTTGTCTGGGAGCAGGTCTTCCTGCCGGAACACGCCCCTGATACATGGCAGGACCGCAGCGTATTATGGAACGCCGTGGAGGAAGCGGAAAAAACCAAAGACAGCCGCCTTGCCCGTGAGTTTGTTGCAGCCCTTCCCATAGAGCTGGACCGGACAGCATGGAGGGAGCTGGTTACGGAATTTATCCAGGACCAGTTTGTTGCCGAGGGGATGTGCGCGGATGTGGCGATCCATGACCCTGACGGTTCCCCGGACGGTGCTTTTTGCGGGCATAATCCCCATGCCCATATCATGCTGACGGTAAGGCCGCTGAACCCGGACGGCACATGGCAGTATAAGACCGAGAAGGAATATCTTTGTGTCCGGGGCGGCGAGGAGCGAGGCTTTACTGCTGAAGAGTTCAAAACAGCGAAGGCGGAGGGCTGGGAAAAGCAGTACCCTTACAAAACCGGGAAGAAAAAGAAAGAATATATGACGTCCTCCGCCGCCGAAGCCAGGGGGCTTGTCCGGGCATCCAGGCATCCGAAAAGCACAAAGTACGGACGGCAGAACCCCATCTCTGAACGATGGAACAGCGAGGAGCAGCTTGTGTCCTGGCGGGAGGCGTGGGCGAATGTTGTCAACCGTGTTCTGGAGGAAAAAGGGATCGACACCAGGATCGACCACCGCAGCTTTGCCGCGCAGGGAATCGACGAACAGCCCACCATCCACGAAGGCGCCACCGCCCGGGCGATAGAGGCCAAGGGCTTTGTCTCGGACCGCTGCGAACTGAACCGGCAGATTCGGCGGGACAACGCCCTGCTGCGGGAGGTCAAGGCGCAGGTGCAAAAGCTCCTGAAAACAATCAAGGACACCCTGCCAGCCATTGCAAGGGCTATGGAACGTGTACGGATGAAAATGCTGATCCTCTCTTACCAGGGCATCCGCACGCGGAACTTCATTTCGAGAAACAAGGAATCCCTGCGGCGTATCCGTCCACGGTTCAACCGCTACACAGAGATCACCGCAAAGCTCAGGGAACTGCTCGGGGAACGGAAAACGCTGCTTGCAGAGAAAAAAGAGCTGTCCCCGCTAAAGATCGGCGAGCACCGCAGGCTCAGCCAGCGCATAGCGGCTTTGACCGAAGATATGGAGGAACTGAAATCCGAGAAGGCCCGTATTCTTTCCGACTTCGAACGAGCAGACGACAACGGGATGAAGGAAGTGAAAAAATGGGTAAGGGATATAGAAGCAGAACTACAGAAGGCCGAGGCCGCGGATGCCCGCTTTGCCGCAGAGCTGGATGAAGCACTGTCGGAGTATCGCGGTCTGGAAGAAAAGGCTGCCGACTTTGACCAAACGGAGCTGTGGGCTGCCCGTCTGGAACTCAGACCGGAAGCAGAAAAAGCAGCAACTTCAAAAGTTCAGGATGCCTATGGCATCAAGTACGATCCAACGATCATGAATCTATCGCGGCAACATGTTACAGAGCTATTAAACGAGAAGTGGACTTATGAACAAAGTCACTCCATACGAAAAACATTGAAGCGAAAAGAGAACAATGCACATGCGAAAGAAAAAAAACAAACCAAATGGAAAAGAAATAGTCTTGATAGGTGATCAGAAAACTGACTTTCCCCAATCATTTGTCTTGTATTTGAAACAAATGTTTTTTAGTGCGTCACGTGTTATTGTTATAATCAGAGAGTTTATAGAAAAGGTATATGTCTATCATCCGGAGAAGATAAACGGGCAGAAAACCCAGCGTGTCAGAATCGTCTGGAACTGCATAGGCGAAATACCTACCCAAAAATAAAACGGCATAGCCGGAAATGCTATTCCAACTATGCCGATTCTTTCGGGGTTTAAAAATCCCTTAGACTACCCGCTTTTGCCGCGGCGTTTTCGCTTCTTATTATTTTTCTTTCTGTGTCTTGAAAGAACTGTTGACGATCACGATGCCTGCGCTTACGAGGAGCAGTGCGAAAAGCCCGGTCAGGGAGAAAGCTTCCCGGCCTTCGCCGAGGAAGAGGGCGGATAGCAGTACACCCATCACCGGATTGATGAAGCCAAGGATGGAAACCCGGCTCACCGGGTTGTATTTCAAAAGGATGCCCCAGAGCGTGTAGGCGCCGGCGGAAATGAAGCCCATATAGACGAGGTTCATGACGCAGGAGGCGCTGTAGAAGGTCAGGCTTCCGCCCATGAGAGGGCCGATGATGAGCAGGATTACTCCGCCGATAAAGAACTGGTAGCCGCTCAGGACGACGGGGTTTTCATTTTTCGAAAAGATCTTGATGAGGCAGCTCGAAGCCGCGTAGAAGAAGTCTGCCGCCAGCATGGCGCCTTCCCCGGCCAGGGTCACCGCCCCGCCCTCCGTAAGGGCCTTTCCGCCGCCGAGAATCAGCAGGATACCCGCGAAGCCGACGATACAGCCCAGGAACTTCTGCAGGGTCATTTTCTCAAAGCGGAAAATGTAAACCGCGAACAGGATCGCGATGAAGTTGCCAGAGGCGTTGATGATGGAACCCCGGACCCCGGAGGTGTGGGCCAGGGCCATGAAGAAGAAAAAGTACTGGCAGACGGTCTGGACCAGGGAGAGGATTCCGATATTTTTCCAGGATTCCCGCTTGGGGATCAGGGGCTTTTTGGCCAGGATCGAGCCGAAGAGGATCGTCATGCAGCCTGCGATCAGGAAGCGGGCTCCGGCTAGCATGATCCGGGAGGCCGTGTCGTCGGGACCGATCTGAAAGAGCTCGTAGGCAATCTTGATGGCCGGTGAAGCGCTCCCCCAGAGGATGCAGCAGAAAATGGCTGCGGCGAGCGTTACCGGGAACCAGGCCCAGATGACCCGGTTGTTTTGTTGTGATGGACTATTTGTCATGTTTGATTCTCCTTGTACGCATTATCGGATCGGGCTCTTAAGAGCGGTCCGGGGCATGTCCTGATGCTGCGGCGGTTTTCATTTTTCATGTCTCCGACTCGGAAGGTATTATACTTCATAAAGCCCGTTTAGAGAACCTCTTTTTGAAAACAATCTGCTTAAGTTTCCGGGTTCCTTCCGGGAGGCCGGGCCGCCTTTTATGTCCTGTCACTGTTGTGACAAAAATTGTCCTTGCCAAATCTCTTTGACAAATATTACGGAGAGTGCTTAAAATGTATAATATATAGTGGGTTTTTACCAAAAAAAGAGGCGATAGACGGATTTTCATTTGGTAAAAGGCACAGAATCAGATCAAGCAGAAAACAGAGGATACGATTATGGAAAACAAAGCGTTATTGGAGGCTGTCAACAAGGCGATCGAGGCGTTGAAGGAAGTGAAACGGGAGCTCATGCTTGCTTCTCCGGAATGGACGGCGGCTTCTCGTCCCGATTTCGCGCCGCAGCCGGAGGAGACCGGGAAGAAGCCGGAGGAGGCGCTTGTCATTCGGACGGCATCCCGGATGGAGGAGGCGGCGCGTCTGGCGTCGGAATCCTGTTCAAGGTGGAAGTATCAGAATAAGGCGGATAATACGGTCGATGCGGATAAGCTGATGTATATCTGCCGGGAATGGGATGCGGCCCGGCAGGCGGAGGGGCCGAAGAGGGATTCCTGGTATTGCTGTACTGCTGATGGCGCGATCGGCTTTACCGAAAACGGGGGAAAGAGCCTGGTGTGGCTGTTTCTGCCGCTTGGGAGAGAGATGAGTTCCCTGCCGAAGACGCTGGAGGCAGACAGCCCGGCGGCAGGGATGCAGGGCGCGCCTTTGGGTGCTTTTCCGGGCGCCGGAACAGGGGCGGCGCCGCAGCCGGCCGGCAGGGAAAAGCTCTGCCCGGTCTGCGGCAAGCCTTATACGGAGGGGAGTAAATTCTGCATGGGCTGCGGAAGCTCTCTCGAACCGTTTGAGGCAGTTGCGCCTGCGCCGACATCCGCGCCGGCAGAGAGGGTCTGCCCGGTCTGCGGCAAGCCCTATACGGCCGGCAGCAAATTCTGCATGGGCTGCGGGACCCCGATCCGGGAGAAGGCCTTTGAAGCGGCGCCGGCCGCGGATGAGCGCTCGTTCTGCCTGAAGTGCGGCGCGCCGCTTCTGCCCGGTGATAAATTCTGCATGAAGTGCGGAACAAGAGTATAAAGGAGGAGAGCCTGATGTTTTGTCCGAAGTGCGGAACGCAGCTTCCGGATGGAAGCCGTTTTTGTGATCATTGCGGCGCGCGGCTGGGATCGGAGGAGCCGTCTTCCCGTCCGGAGAAATCATCCGGAAAGAAAAGCTGGCTGCCGGCAGCGGCAGGGCTTGTGCTGATAGCCGTTATCGGGATTTTTGTCAGTAAATACGTCCTGGGCCAACTGACGGGTGAAGACGAGCCGGCGGAGAGCCGGCGGGAAGCTGTGACGGAATCTCCGACGCCTTATCCTTCATCGGGCGCCGTATCCGCGGAGAGCAGCGGGACGGAAGAAGCTGAATGGGATGAGAAATGGCTGCTCGGCGAAGGCATGACAGAGGAGAAATGGTATGGCGAAAGCTCTATGTCCCGGACGGAGGATTTTCTCTGGTTCTATAACCATGAGGAGAATACGGTGAATGCGGAGATTCCGGAGGCGGCGGAGATCATTGAGGATCCGGGGCTTCTTTCCGGGGAATGGAAATGTCTCATTGTGCGGAAGCCGCTCAGCTCGCCGCATCGCGAGTACTGGAACCTGGAGCTTTCCTTCAGCGGTTCCGATGTCACCTGCACCCAGTTCTGGTCGGGAAAGGCGGAAGGGGCCGGTGAATTCGAGGATGCTTCTTCGGCTAACAGCAATCCGCTGGCGGGGACAATCGATGAGAACGGCATAATGGACCTTACGGACAGCTTCGACAACACCTTCAGTATCGTCGAGTGGTACAGCTATGCGGGAAGGCAGTATGGGCTCGGCACCTATGAGTGCGTCTGGGACGGCGAGGATTCTATGGGGTTCGCGGCGGTTTGCCGCCCTTAAGGTTTTTGTTGAGCAATAAAATGTTATTCAACACGAATTGCTTTCTTTACGCTTTCGGCTCGTTTTCGCTATAGTATCCATAAGGAAATCTTATGGTATGATGGATGGCAGTGCAGGGGACGCCATTCGCGAAACGAAAGGAGCAAAGATTATGAAAATTCTGAAAGCGACTACCTCTAAAGAAGCCTCCGAGCTTGAACTTGGCGGCCGGGCGCTGGCGAGAAAGGCAGCGGCAGAAGGATTCGTCCTGCTGGAAAATGACGGGACGCTGCCGCTGAAGGAGAAAAAGCTCGCTCTTTACGGAGCCGGCGCGCGGATGACGGTTAAGGGCGGCACAGGTTCCGGCGCCGTGCGCGAGCGTTACAGCGTGACCATCGAGGAGGGGCTTGTAAACGCGGGATTCGAGATCACGACAAGCGCGTGGCTTGACCGCTTTGATACTTTTTACGCCGATACCTATGAGAGCTACCGGCAGGAGCAGGAGGAGCGGGTAAAAGGGATGAAGAGTTTTTACCAGATCCTTCATACGGTGCGGCCCTTCCGACATCCGACCGGCATCCCGGTTACGGAAGAAGACGTGACGGCTTCCGCAAGCGATACGGCGGTCTATGTGCTGGCCCGTCAGGCCGGCGAGGGGAACGACCGGGTGGACGAGCAGGGCGATTATCGCCTGGATGATATCGAGCGGGAGAATCTGGAATTTCTCTCATCCCATTATCGAAACTTTGTCGTGATCGTCAACTGCGGAGGGGTTCTGGATCTCTCCTTTATGGATACGCTCCATGTATCCGCGCTGGTGTATTTCGTGCAGGGCGGTGAAGAGGGCGGAAACGCGCTGGCGGATGTACTTTCCGGAAGGCGGAATTTCTCCGGACGTCTCGCTTCAAGCTGGGCTTACCGCTTTGAGGACATTCCTTCCAACAGCACGTATTCTTATCTGGGAGGCGACAAATATAATCAGGAGTATAATGAAGGGATCTATGTCGGCTACCGCTTTTTCGACAGCTTTGGCGTGAAGCCCCGTTACCGCTTCGGCTATGGCTTGAGCTATACGGAGTTTGAAGCCGGGCTTGCCGGCATAAAGGCGGAGGACGGTTTTGTGACGCTTCAGGCGGAGGTGAAGAATTCCGGCGCGTCTGCCGGAAGAGAGACGCTTTTCGCCTACGTATCGGTACCTTTCGGGAAAAACGGGGCGGAGATGAAAAGGCTTACAGCTTTCGGCAAGACGAAAGAACTTGCTCCGGGAGAGAGCGTGACAACGCCGCTCCGATTCTCCTTCCGGGATCTTGCTGTTTATGATGAGGAGAAGGCTGCCTTTATCCTTCGTTCCGGAGAGTATGTTCTCTACCTGGGCGACAGGCCCTGTGCCCTGATGACGCTGGCTGATGAGAAAATTCTGGAGCAATGCGTCAATGTCTGCCCTGCGGAGCATCCGATCGAAGAGATCGTTCCGCCGGCCAGGGCCGCGGTTTCGACGGAAGGCCTTATTCGCGTCTCTTTGGATGAGGCGCTTCCGGAAACGCTGTTTCATGATTATACAAAGCCGGAGGCTTCGGACCCGCTGACGGACGCGATGAGCGGGGAGCAGCTGATCCGTCTCACCGTGGGAGGCGGGACTTCTAACAAAAACCTTCAGGTCGAGGCGATGGGCGCTTCGGGCACAACCGCGCCGGATCTTTATGAGAGCCTTGGTATTCCCAATGTAATTCTTTCGGATGGTCCGGCCGGGTTGAATCTGACCAGCCAGGTCGTCGAGCTGCCGGACGGTGCCACGAAGGCGGCCCGGGTTCCGGAGAATCTGGAAGCCTACAGGCGCTATTTCTTCGGTTTTGCCGGGATGGCTTTAAAGAGCCAGATGGCGGATCCGTCGGAGGGAACGGTTCATTATCAGTACGCGACAGCCTGGCCCTGCAGCCAGCTGCTGGCCCAGAGTTTCGACGAGGCCCTTCTGGAGGAAGTGGGGGACGCTGTCGGAGCGGAGATGGAGGCGTTCGGGGTCACCGTTTGGCTGGCGCCGGGAATGAATATCCAGAGAAATCCGCTTTGCGGCCGGACTTTTGAGTATTATTCCGAGGATCCTCTGGTTTCCGGAAAGCTGGCGGCGGCCATCGTGCGGGGTGTACAGAGGCATCCGGGCAAGGGAATGAGCGTCAAGCATTTCGCGGCCAACAACTGCGAGCTTGAGCGGAATATGTCTTCTTCCAACATGACGGAGAGGACGCTGAGGGAGATTTATCTGCGGGGTTTTGAGATTGCCGTAAAGGAATCCGCCCCGATGACGGTTATGGCGGCTTACAACAAGGTTAACGGCGTCTACTGCACCAATAATGAAGATCTGCTGGTAAAAGTGCTGCGAAACGAATGGGGTTTTGAAGGGATGGTTATGTCCGACTGGGATTCCATGAAGGCCAGCCGGGAGGATTGTACCGCGGCGGAAAGCGGCGATGTGCAGAAGGCGGCTGCGGCCCAGTGCGATCTCGTCATGCCCGGACGGCCGGATCAGCTCGAGGCGCTTCAAAAAGGATTGGAGAGTGGAAGGGTGCAGGTGGAGGATCTTCGCCGCAGCGCCGCCCGCATCCTCCATATGATCCGGAAGAATACGGTCCTGGAGAGCAGGTGATCAGATAAGGACCCGTCCCGCGGACCTGCAGCCTGGCGGGAGATTGGATTCCCGCTGAAAAAAAGATAAGGAAAGGCCCCTGCCGTGAATGATGATCCGGCAGGGGCTCTTTATGGATCTTTTTTGCGCGAAACAAAGCGAGTCGACGACTTAGATTTCTAAAATCTGTTTCTTCTTGGCTTCAAATTCCTCCTGGGTGAGGATGCCGGCTTCAACGAGCCCGTGAAGCTTCTTCAGAAGCTCTACCGGATCTTCTTTGGATTCGTCCTTCCTGGAAGCGGCGGTTCCGCGGCCGCCGGAGCGCTGTCCCGCGCGGTAATCCTGCATGAAGGTGTAGAAGTCATGGCAGCAGAGGTAGCTGGAGCGAACGTCATTTTCATCGGTGAAGAAACCGGGGAAGACATCGATCTCAACTTCGTCGACGCCAAGCTCGTTTTCGGCAAGTCTGATCGTCAGATAGGCCCCGGTGAGCTTCTCGCCGTCCGGAACCTTGGGAAGCTCGGGGAAATCGGAGTAGAAATCCGGTTCGAAGAGCCACTCCAGAAAGCCTTTTTCCTTCTGTTCTTCTTCATTGCGGGAAGTATTGATGCGCATATTGTAATAGGTGATATCGTCGAGGTTATAGACCCAGCCGTCACCCTTGGCGGCGTTCATGAACCAGCCGTTTTCCTCATCGACGAAAAGAATGGGCTTATCGAAGTGGGATCCCGCATAAAACTCTTTGGTCGCCTGGAAATCATCGGCTTTGGCCTTGTTGGCTTCCGCCACTTCCATATTTTTCCGAATGTCGTCAACGCTCATGGAAGCAAAATCCAGCTGTCCAGGCGTGCATTTATCCCGGCAGTTTCCGCACAGATGATCGTTTCCGCTCAGGTCATATCCGAAGAAACCAACTTTTCCTCCGCAGATCGAGCATGTTTTTTTAGGTCCGAACAATCCCATATTGACACCTCCCTGATTTTTTTGTCTATAGGTTATAACTGCTGCGTATTGGACGGCGAATTGTGATCGCATGTATCCTTTTTCATTATACGGCCTGATTAGGCAGAATTCAATAAAAAACTTAAAAAATGACCAATATACAATGTGTATTCAGCGCTTTTTATGTATAAATTGAGGGTAATATGCTGTTTTTTTTTGGAGAAGCTGAGAATCATAGAGCATCGGGAGAGCTCGATTAGCTGATTAAGCGCATTCTCCCCCTCGCTTTGGGCAGAATGAATCGTATAGGAAATGAAGGGCGGCGCTTCCGTATTCTTGCGGAATGTATCTGGCAAAAGAAAAAGATAGCTTCCGCTTACAATGATTTCATTGACAGATGGCGGGAAAGTTAGTATTATATAACCATAAATCGCCCCATTTTAGGGGGCTTCATTTTCAACAAATGGTTAGTAAATACTAACAAAAAATATTATGAAAGAGGGAAAAGGCATGAAAGAGAAGAAGCAAAGTGATCTGGCTGCCCTTTTGACCTACGCGGGCAGCTGCAAGAACCTGACGTTCCTGGGGCTGGCACTCTCGGCGGTGGCCATGATCCTCGGGATGGCGCCCTACATCTGCATCTGGCTCGCGGCGCGGGACCTCATCGCCGTCGCGCCCAACTGGACGGAGGCGGCGAACGTCGCGAAGTACGGGTGGATGGC
>JAILID010000110.1 GCA_024695465.1 Lachnospiraceae bacterium
GACGCGGCGCTGGCGCCGTCCGGAAGGAAAAAAATCGAGTGGGTACGGTCATTTATGCCGGCGCTGACGGAAATCGAGAAGCAGTTTGAGAAGGATCAGCCATTTAAGGGCCTGCGGATCGCGGTCTCCGTCCATCTGGAAGCCAAGACCGCCAATCTGGGACTGGTGCTGAAGAAGGGCGGGGCGGAGGTTTACCTTACCGGCTGCAATCCCCTTTCCACCCAGGACGACGTGGCGGCGGCCATAGCGGAGATGGGGGTGGAAACCTATGGAAAGTATGGGGTTTCGGAAGCCGGCTATGAGGAGCTCCTGGTACAGACCCTGGCCTGCCATCCCCATCTGATCGTTGACGACGGGGGGGATCTTATCAACCTGCTCGGCGGAAAATGCAGGGATTACGGGGACGTGCTGATCGGCGGCTGCGAGGAGACTACCACCGGGATCCATCGCCTCCACGCCCGGGAGCGGGAGGGAATCCTTCCCTGCCCAATGATGGCGGTCAACGACGCGAAGGCCAAGCATTATTACGACAATAAGTACGGTACGGGCCAGTCGGTCTGGACCGCGATCATGGATACGACCAATCTGATCGTGGCGGGCAAGACCGTCGTCGTAGCCGGCTACGGCTGGTGCGGCAAGGGCACCGCGATGCGGGCAAAGGGCATGGGAGCCAATGTGATCGTTACGGAGGTGGATCCCTTTAAGGCCCTGGACGCCACTATGGACGGATTCCGGATCATGCCCATGGACCAGGCGGCCCGGGAGGGGGACATCTTCGTCACGGTTACGGGCTGCAAGGACGTCATCACGGAAAGACATTTTCCGCTTATGAAGGATCAGGCGGTTTTGTGCAATGCCGGACACTTTGACTGCGAGGTCGATGTCCGCTGGCTGCGGGAAAATGCGGTGAAGGCGGAGGAGCGTAGGAAGAACATCGTCGGCTACACCCTGGAAAACGGCAGGACCCTGAATGTGCTGGGCGAGGGACGGCTGGTCAATCTTGCCTGCGGCATGGGACATCCGGCGGAGATCATGGATATGTCTTTCGCGGTACAGGCCCTTTCGCTTCAGTGGCTTGCCGGGCATCGGGAGGAGCTTCACAAGAAGGTCTACACGGTTCCCGAGGAGATCGACGAGGAGATCGGACGTTATAAGCTGTCGGCTATGGGGCTTTCCATTGACAAGCTGACCGAAGAACAGAAGGCCTACCTGAACGGCTGGGGAGCTTATTAAAAAATGCGTTTCACGCGCAAAAAGGCCGCGGATTTTCGGGAGGAAAATCCGCGGCTTTCTTTTACGTTTTGTGAATGCGGAAGCCGCTTCTTGCGCGGCAGTCTGCCGCAGGCGGACACGCCGCGGCGGGATATGGATCAGATTTCCAGATAGCCCAGGCGGACCAGGAAGTCCTCGATCAGCTTCACGGATCCCTTAAGGCCCAGGGCGGAGGAGTTGAGCATCAGATCCTTGTTCTCCGGAGAACCCCACTTCTGGTCCGTATAGAACTGGTAGTAGGCGCGGCGGGTTTTGTCGATCCGGCGGACGATCTTGTCGGCCGCCAGGTTATCTGCGATTCCTTCTACGGTCATAATCCGCTTGATTCGATCCAGCCTCGGCGCGTAGATGAAGATGTTGACGAGGCAGGGGTAGTTCTGCAGCACGTCATCGGCACAGCGGCCGACGAATATGGCGGAACCTTTGTTGGCTTCTTCCCGGATGATCTGGGCCTGTAAGGCGTAGAGGCGGGAGGAACGGGAGGCGGTATCCACGCCGTAGGCGATGTAGGGCTCGAAGAAGGGGTTCGAAAGTCTCTCGTCGTCGGACGCCAGATCCTGTTCGTCGAAGCCGTGCTTTTCGGCAATCATGGTGATCATGTTCTTGTCAAAGACCGGGATTCCCAGTTCCTTGCCCAGGGATTCCGCGATCACTCTTCCGCCGCTTCCGTATTCGCGGCCGATGGTAATAAGGACTTTTTGTGTGAGCTTCATGCTATCGCCTCCTTTACCTGCCTTAAGGCTTTCTGCCGACAGTTTCGGCATGGTTATTTTTATTTTTATCATTATAGCATAAATCAACAGAAAAATAAAGAATAATTATAAAAATATGTGCAGAATTGCGAATTTTCTGCAGGCTGTTGCCCGCCGGATCGCTCCGCTCGCCTGACAAGATCTCAATGCGTATCCCTGTAATTCCGTATCTCCTCGAGAAAGAGGGGGCCGAAGCGGAGGCAGGAGAGGAAGCCTGCGTTTTCCATCAGAAGGAGGGAGAGGAGGCCGGAGGGCCGGACGAGGGCGAGATCGCGGACGACCTGGTCGGAGAAGATCCGATAGGGCGGGATTCCGTATTCTTTCGCGATCCTTTTCCTTAGGGCCAGCAGCTCCTTCCTGAGGGCGGCGTTTTCCGCGTCCGGATCCGGGGCGCTCCGGCTTCGGCCCGGGTCCGGCAGGCGGAGGCAGACGGAGCATTTGCCGCAGAAGGAAGGGCTGCTCTCGCCGAAGGAGGCAAGCATCATCTGGCGGAGGCAGCTTTTTCCCGCAGCATAGTGCTGCATGTTCCGAAGCTTTCCGGCCTGGTATTCCCGGAAGGCTGCGCGGGCGCTTTTCTTTGGCCTTAAGAGGGGAGGGAAAGCATGTTTCCGGGGCTTATCCTCGCTTTCGTCCGGGTGGTCGATAAAGAAGCGGCAGATCGGCAGGTCCTTGTCGTTGGTGAGCAGGATGCACTCCGAAGGTTTTCCGTCGCGGCCTGCGCGCCCGGCCTCCTGGTAATAATTTTCCATATCCATCGGGAGATTGTAGTGCAGGACAAAACGCACGTCGGGCTTGTCGATGCCCATGCCGAAGGCGTTGGTCGCGACGATGAGTTTTATCTTGCCGTCAAGCCAGTCGGCCTGGTTTTTTTCCCTTTCGGCCTGGGGCAGGCCGGCGTGATAGGGCCGGCAGTTGATGCCCTGAAAGACCAGGCGTTTTGCCAGCGCCTCGACGGTGCGGCGGGTCATACAGTAGACGATTCCGCAGCAGTTTCGGTATCTGTGGAGATGACAGAGCAGGGCCTGCCACTTGTCGGCGGGGTGCTGCACCGTGAAGAAGAGATTGGGGCGGTCGAAGCCGGTCGTCAGCGTGAAGGGATCCCGCATATGGAGATTTTCGATGATGTCGGCTTTGACCGCGGCCGTCGCGGTGGCCGTCAGGGCGGCGATGACCGGCCGGCGCGGGAGGCGGCCGGCGAAGTCCGCGATCTTCCGGTAGGCGGGGCGGAATTCGCGGCCCCAGCCGGAGATGCAGTGGGCTTCATCGACGACAAGCAGCGAGACGTCTGCTTTTTCGGCAAAAGAGAGGAAGCGGGGAGAGGCGAGGCGTTCCGGGGAGACGTAGAGGAGGCGGAGCGCGCCGGAGGCGGCCAGCCTGAGCGCTTCTTCCCGCGCGTCTTTCGGCATGGAGGAGTTTATATAGCGCGCGGGAATGCGGCGGCGGGTCAGGGCGGCAACCTGGTCCTCCATGAGGGAGATGAGAGGAGTTACGACGAGGGTGAGTCCCGGCAGGATGAGAGCCGGGATCTGATAGCAGACGGACTTGCCGGCTCCGGTCGGCATGATGCCGAGGGCGTCCCGGCCGCTTAGAAGAGCACGAATAACAGCCTCCTGTCCGGGGCGGAAGGAGGCGTAGCCGTAATAGGTTTTTAATACTTGATTGATGTCTTGCATAAATATGCGGCGCGGAATAAACGTATTATAGCATAAAATGGCTTGTGTTGAAACGATTTCGCCCCGCGGGGAGGAATTTTATTTTACCCAGTAATCGTAAATGTGATACTCTTCGGCAAACTCAAAATACTCCTGAAGGATCATCCTGATTTTTTCTCTCACAGCGTTCAAAGCTCCTTTCTGTCCGGAAAGGTTTTCATTTCCTCCGGACAGTTATGGTTATACACCCGCTTCGGGGATCTGTCCTGCCGGATGATAGAAAAGAATGGCCAGATCTTGCGAGAGCGGTTCGGCTTGCTACTTGCCTTTTTCGCGCAAAAGGTGTATAAAATTCATAAAACCTATATTCAGAAAGGAGGCAGCCATGAGAGCCTCAAATCTCACGCTTCTTACCGATCTTTATGAACTGACCATGATGCAGGGATATTTTCGGAATCCAACGGATCAGATCGTTGTTTTTGACGCGTTTTACCGCAAAAATCCCTGCGACGGCGGCTATGCGATCTGCTGCGGGCTTAACGACGTGATCGACTATATCAAAAACCTGCATTTTACTTACGAGGATATCCAGTACTTAAAGAGCCTGCACATCTTTGAAGAGGATTTTCTGGAGTATCTGAAAGGTTTTCATTTTACAGGCGATATATGGGGAATACCGGAAGGCACGGTCATCTTCCCGAGGGAGCCCATGCTGAAGGTCATCGCCCCGATCAGCGAAGCCCAGCTCATTGAGACCGCGGTCTTAAACCTTCTGAATCACCAGTCCCTGATCGCGACCAAGGCCGCGCGGGTCTGCTATGCGGCGAAGGGCGACGGGGTCATGGAGTTCGGCCTCCGGCGCGCGCAGGGGCCTGACGCGGGCATCTACGGGGCCCGGGCCGCGGTCATCGCGGGCTGCGTCGGCACCTCCAACGTCCTGACCGGAGCGATGTTCAACGTGCCGGTTCTGGGCACCCACGCCCACAGCTGGATTATGAGCTTTCCGAGCGAATATGAAGCGTTCAAAGCCTACGCGAAGCTCTATCCCAACGCCTGCACGCTGCTCGTGGACACCTACGACGTCTTAGGCTCCGGCGTCCCGAACGCGATTCGCGTCTTCAAGGAGATGCGCGAGGAAGGGGTCAGGCTCACCAAATACGGGATCCGGATCGACTCCGGCGACCTCGCTTACCTTTCCAAGCAGGCCTATAAGATGCTCTGCGAAGCGGGCTTTCCCGACGCAATCATCTCCGCCTCTTCGGACCTCGACGAGTACCTGATCGATTCGCTGAAGCAGCAGGGCGCGAAGATCAATTCCTGGGGCGTCGGCACCAACCTGATTACCGCCAGGGACAACCCCGCGTTCGGAGGCGTCTATAAGCTGGCGGCGGTCAAAAACAAGGACGATGCGGAATTCACCCCCAAGATCAAGCTCTCGGAGAACACCGAAAAGGTCACGAATCCGGGAAATAAAAAAATCGTCCGCATCTACGACAAGGAGAGCGGCAAGATTCGGGCCGACCTCATCTGCCTCGAGGAGGAGACCTTCGACGAAGCGGAGGACATGATCATCTTCGACCCGATCGAGACCTGGAAGAAGACCAAGCTGAAAGCCGGGAGCTATACGCTCCGCGAGATCATGGTGCCGGTCTTTAAGCACGGGGAATGCGTCTACGAGGAGACCGCCTCGACGATGGAGATCCGCGAGCGCTGCATGAAGGAGCAGAATTCGCTCTGGGACGAGACCCGGCGGCTTGTGAATCCGCACCAGATGTATGTGGACCTTTCCGACAAGCTTTATAAAATGAAGAGCGAGCTCCTGGAGAGACTCAGCATGGAGCAGCTTGACAAACAGTAAGGAGACGAAACCGGCATGGCGCAGACGATGGACGAGACGGTCGGCATGATCGTCAAGAGCATGAATGAAAATGAACAGAAGACGAAGGTGGAGCGCTTCCGCCGCCTCAAC
>JAILID010000143.1 GCA_024695465.1 Lachnospiraceae bacterium
CCCTCAGCCGCCGGAATCACCCTCGACGAACACGGCTGGGCTGACGTCGCTGAGCTCATCGCCGGCGTGAACGCCGCCGGAGGGCACCGGCTCGATATGGAGACGCTGGAGGAAATCGTCAGGACGGACGGGAAGCAGAGGTATTCATTTAACGAAGACCACACGCTGATCCGGGCCAACCAGGGGCATTCGATCCCGGTGGATGTGGAGCTTGAGGAGAAGGTGCCGCCGGACATCCTCTATCACGGCACCGGGGAGAAATATGTGGACTCGATCGACCGGCAGGGGCTGATTCCGAAGGGCAGGTTGTATGTGCATCTGTCGGCGGACGTTGAGACCGCGACGAAGGTCGGGCAGCGGCACGGGCGGCCGGTGATCTATTTGGTGAATTGCAGGAAGATGGCCGCGGACGGATACAAGTTCTACCTGTCCGTGAATAATGTCTGGCTGACGAAAGAAGTCCCGGCGAAGTATCTCACAAAAATGGCGTAAAAAAGGAGGTCTCCCATGAGTACAATTTCAATCAAAAAGATCGGTATCACCAACCTTGACACGGACGCGATCGTAAATGCGGCAAATGAAGGGCTCTGGGCCGGCAGCGGGGTGTGCGGGGCCATTTTCAGGGAGGCCGGGCACGAGAGGCTGCAGGCGGCCTGCGATAAGATCGGGCATTGCGACACCGGATCCGCGGTGATCACACCCGGGTTCAGGCTGAAAGCGCGCTACATCATCCATGCGGTCGGACCGAGATGGAGCGGCGGAAGAAACGGAGAGCCGGAGCTTCTGTACAGCGCATACAAGAAATCCCTGGAACTGGCCGTGGAGAATGGGTGCGGCTCGATCGGGTTCCCGCTCATTTCGGCGGGGATCTTCGGGGTCCCGCTCGACGTGGCCTGGGACAGGGCGATCGCGGCGTGCACGGATTTTCTGAGGGAGCATTCGGACAAACAGTTGGATATCGTGTTTGCGGTGCTGGATGACAGGATCATGAGGGCGGGGCAGGAGGTGCTCAAGCGATATCCGTTATAATTTCTGAGAGATAATAAAAAACACTCCTCTTAAGGAGTGTTTTTTAGTGGGAGCGGCCAGAAGCTTATCTAAATTTCTTAAAAATGAAAACAATAGAACCGATGAGCGCCGCAATTGCCGGGATGATGAAGAAGAGCTTTTTGTTCATGTTTATTTTCCTCCGTTTGTGGTGTTTTTATTTTATGAACAGATGATAACGGTGTTTTGTTCGCAGAGTGTTTGTATATTGTTAAAGTTATGTTAAAATAATTGAAAGGAGGTGAGAGGAGATGGCCTCAAGCAAACAATACCTGGAATTCGTCCTCGAACAGCTCTCCGGACTCGAAGAGATAACGTACAAAGCGATGATGGGCGAATACATCATCTATTACAGAGGGAAGATCGTCGGCGGAATCTACGACGACCGATTTCTCGTGAAGGACACGAAAGCAGCGAGGGTCAAAATGCCGGACGCCCCGCTGGAACTGCCCTACGAGGGCGCAAAGGAAATGCTGCTGGTGGAGGACATAGACAGCAGGGAATTTCTGGAGGAGCTGCTTGCGGCCATGTATGAGGAGCTCCCGGCACCGAAAAAACGTAGATAAGCTGCAGAGGAGAGGGAAATGATTATCAGAAATGAAATTCCGCTCCTGGAATACGACGACAGCTCGCCGGAGGTGATCAAGCCGGATCTGGACTGTGAGGGGCTTAAGCTGCCGGAGAAGTGCCTGTTTGCATTTTTAGGCGACGTCGTGCACGACTATGCAGGGAAGAACGGGGCGGACGTCGCCGCGGAGCTGATTACGGTCGCGCACAATATCAGGATTTACATTTTGCATGAGGAGAAGGAAGATATATGCCTCGTGCAGTCCCTCATCGGGGCGGCGGCTGCGGCCCAGATACTCGACACGCTCGTGACCTGCGGCTGTCGGAAGGTGATCGCCGTGGGATCGTGCGGTGTGCTGGCGGATCTGCCGGAAAATGCATTTATCGTGCCGGTTAAAGCGCTGCGGGCGGAGGGCACCTCGTACCACTATCTGCCGGCGGCGAGATATATAGAGCTCGATCCGGAGCCTGTGGAGGTGATGGAAAATACATTTCGGAAGCACGGGCTGCCGTTTGTGACCTGCACGACGTGGTCTACAGACGGATTTTTTCGGGAGACGAAGGAGATGGTCAGGTACCGGCTGGAGGAGGGCTGCTCGGTCGTGGAGATGGAGTGCTCCGCGCTGGCCGCCGTCTGCAGGAGGAGAGGGGCGAAGTTCGGGCAGTTTTTATTTACCGCGGATTCGCTGGCGAACGTCCATGATTACGATGCCAGGTCTTTCGGAAAGGGCTCGCATGAGAAGGCGCTGATGCTGGGACTCGATATTTTAAGGGCGTACGATTGAGTAAGAATGATGGAGCCATGTTCAAATAAAAAGTGAAAAACTTGATTTGCGTTGGGTTTAGGGGCGCGGATGCGCCTTCCAGAGTGAGTGGGCGGGCTCCTGCAAGGCGAGAAGGCCTTGCAGGAGCGGAAAGAGTTGACACGCGCGGCCTGCTCTCTATATTATTAAGATAAAAGACAAGGGGGAACAGCGGAATGAATAATGTGTCTGTGATCGGCGGGGCGGACGGTCCCACAACGATCTTTCTGGCGGGCAGTTTTGGCTGGCTGAATCTGTTCGGCCTGATCCTCGTTGCGCTCCTGCTCGTCCCCAATATCATCTACGCGCTTAAGGTGAAGGAGCGGCAGAACAAATGTCAGAACAAACTTATGAATGCGCTGGAGCGGATCGGCTGCTGCGGCTGCATGTTCCTCATGGTCTTCAATATCGGAATCGCGAAGTTCGCGTTCAGGTCTGTGGAGGAGTTTCTCATCTATTTATTCGGAAACATCCTGCTCGTGGCAGCCTGCTGGGTCGTGTGGGGGCTTTATTTTCATAAGCCGGTCTATTGGAAGCAGATGGCGCTGGCCATCCTGCAGACGCTGCTCTTTCTGCTGAGCGGACTGACGATGAGGCACTGGCTGCTGGTCATATTTGCGGCAGTGTTCGCTGCCGGGCGCATTTACGTTATGAACGAGAACCGGGTTTCATAATTTTTCGGAGGGGGTTATGGAGCATTTCGGAAGGCTGTATCTTGACAAGGAAAAAGACATCATTGTGGATCTCTACATGGAAGGGGAGACCATGCGCTATGTGCTTAGGACCCCCAACCACGGGACCGGAAACCTGATCACGAACCTCGCGGCCATGTGCGGGCTGCCGCTGAGCCTCGATGAGGACGGGATGAAGATCATCGAGGGGACGCTGCCCTGCTATGTGACGGCGGAGAACCGGAGGGTTTTCATTTTCAGGCTGAGAGATACCAAGGTTGCCAACATCTACCCGGACGGGACGATCGAGCGCAAGGCCTCGATTCCGGCAATCTCCAAGACGCTCATGAGCCAGACCAAGGACTACCGGCTTGATTTTAAGAAGACGGTGGTCAAGACCTACATCTTAAGCGAGTGCAAGTTCCGGACGGACCTGCACACCCACATGAACGCGAACCTGGACCCGGACATCCTGATCGCGCTCGGGATCCGCCACCAGATCCGCTACCCGCTCTACTATGTCAAAAAGCTGAAGCTTTCGATCACAGACGAGCAGGAGAGGGCACTTGCGGAGCAGCGGGCGCGCGTCGCGGAGCGATTTGCCGAATCGAGGCTGCAGGGGAAGTACCTGACCAGGCGGATCGACGACAATACCTTTATCAATTTTGCGGACCTTCTATTAAACAATATTGAAAATGCAGGCCGCAATATCCCGAAAATCCGCGCCTCTCTGGCGGTCATGAAGGACGGACAGGCAGTGTTTACCAACCTGGAAAAGGTTTACCTCTACCGCTATGTATTCACCAAGGGGAAGGAGTCCCCGGAGCAGATCCCGCTTCAGGGTATTGAGAGGATCCCGGACCCGGACATCGCGCGGACCCTCAAAAAAATGCTTCAGGACGCTGAGACGGAAGCCTACGGGCAGAATACAATCTTTATGGACAAGCTGCTCTGGATCGCGCGGGGCTATGCCGCAAAGGGCATCCGCTATGCGGAGATCGCGGACACGACCCTTGTGAAATCGGACGGAGCTGCGGAGATGCTGCGGCAGGCGCACGAAGTTCTCCCGAAAGCGGAGGAAGAAACCGGCGTGCTCATCCGTTTTCTCGCCGCGATCCGGCGGATCCCGCTCACGATCGTGCGCGATAAGGTGGCGTCCTTTGACTACGTGCGGGAGAATCTCAGGGTTCTTAAGGCCGTCAGCGCGGACCCCTATGTGGCGGGCAGTGACATTATCGGTGAGGAGATCAACGATATCCGCGACATGAAGCCCATCATCCGGGAGATTGTGAAGATCGCGGCCGACGAGCCGGGTTTCGTGATCCGCATTCACGCAGGGGAAAATGACAGCCTGCGAGACAACGTCGCCAACAGCCTGCGCTGCGTCCGGGAAGCGCTCTTACCGGACCAGAAAATGCCCCGCATGCGGATCGGGCATGGTCTCTATACCGCCAACCTGAGTTCCCCCAAGGGCCGGCAGCTGATCCGGGAGCTCCTCGATGCGGAAGCGGTCCTGGAATTCCAGATCACCTCCAACGTGCGGCTCAACAACCTGAGCGCGGTCGATATTCACCCGCTCAAGAAGTACCTGAAGGCAGGGATCCTTTGTGTGCAGGGCACGGACGGAGGCGCGCTCTACGGGACTGACTCGATCGACGAGGAGCTCGCGCTCATTAAGATGCTGGACCTGACATATGAGGAGCTCATCAGGATGCGGCAGGCGGAAGACAAGGTCCTTGCGGCGGCTCTTGCGGATTTTAAGGAGAAAACAGAACGTTATGCCGGGCTGTGCGGGGAGATGAGTCCCGAGGTTTACATAAATGAAAGACTGCAGCACAGCGATGAAAATGAAGACAAACTTTTCGGCGGAGAAAAACGCTTCCCGGCGGCTGAACTGCTTGCAGACCGGATCCGGGAGCTGCCCAAAGACCGGATCCCGGTCATTATCGCGGGCGGAAGCTTCAACAACGACCGCCACCACACCCGGATGAGGAAAGAATTCAGGGACATGCTGGAAGCGCTCATGGGGAGGCTGGACCCGGAGAAGGTATTTTTCGTGATCGGGCACCGCCTGCGGGGCTACGAGAAGTATGTCGAGGATAGGGCGCGCGGAAAGTTCGAGGTATTTTCATTTGTCCCATCGGTAATCACCGAAAAGGCAGCGAAGGAAATTCTCGCAAGCGGAGCCTATGTCCGGGTATCGATCGAGCCGGAAGGGCTCGGCGTCTACAAGAGCTTTGCCTACGAGATCTTCAAGAGAAGGTGGTCCGTCCTTTTAGCGCTGGACGGCAATTCCGCCTGCGTAAATATGATCCAGGAGGCCAAAAACAGCCGCTGCAAGGGGCGGAATTACGTGAGCGCGCATTCCCGCATGCTGGCGGACAAGGCGAGATCGCTGGAAGGCTACGTGACCTGTCTTAGCGGGGGGCCGGAAGATGCGGAGAGGATCGCGGGGGATATTGAAAAGAGAATCAGCGGGAACTGAAAGTGCCCGGTTCTCTCTGGAAGAGGTCATCGCCTGCGCCTTACGGGCCGGCGGCTCCGCTGCCGCTGCCCGGCAGAGGGCAGTTCGGGCAAAAGAAAAGAAGCAGGGGCGCAGCCTCTGCTTCTTTTCTTTTGCTTTTTTTCTGCTCTCCCTGAGGAGAGCCTTCTTTCAGAAACGAAACGATTCATCTTTGTTGTAAATCATCTCTGTTTTGACGATCTCCTCTGCCTGGTTCAGGATCGTGTTCATGTGTCTCGCCCACTCCTGCGGCATGGTTTGTTTGTCTGGCGCCGGGTTCTTCTCCAGGAGCTGTGCCTTGATCAGATCCACCCTCTTCTGGCACTGCTCACCGAACGTGTAGAAGTAATCGTCCGCCTCGCCGGTCATCGTCAGAGCCGCGAAAATGCCGCGCATGTTCTTCCTCATCCACCTCTTCCGCATCATCCCGTACTCATTGCAGGCTTTCGGTTCCCATCCCGGGGTTATGTTGGGGAGAAGAAAGTCCCCTTCCTGATGATAATCGATTTTCATTTTCCGCCTCATCCTTTGCAGTTGATATAATGAATTTTTTCGAATTCAGCCTAGCACCGCCTGCGGCGCTTGTCAAGGGTCATCTTCTAATCATCCGGAACGCCCGTAAGAATTCGCGCCGCTTTGCGCGGCAGGTACCCGAAAAAAGGTTGGAAAAAATTTACGGCGCGTTAGCACTCACCTATTGACAGTGCTAACAATCTCTGCTATATTCATTTATGGAACGGAGCGATCCGTTCCGATCTTTAGACTTGATAGCATAAGTCGGAAGGAGGTTTCAAATGAATATACAGAAATTTACACAGAAATCCGTTGAGGCCATTCAGAACCTTGAGAAGACTGCGTATGATTTCGGCAACCAGGAGGTCACCCAGGAACACCTTCTGCTCTGCCTGATAAAGCAGGAGGATTCGCTCATCTTAAAGCTTGTCGAGAAGATGGGGATCGATCCGAAACAGTTTATGAACGCCGTGACAGCTGCCGTCGAAGCGCAGGTCAAGGTGAACGGCGGCCAGCCCTATATCGGGGCCGACCTCAACAAATGCCTCATCAAGGCCGAGGATGAGGCGAAGGCCATGGGGGACGAATATGTCTCAGTCGAGCATCTCTTCCTCTCCCTCATAAAACACGCAAGCCGCTCCATGAAGCAGCTGCTTTCCCGCTTCGGAATCACGAGGGACGTCTTCCTGAAAGCCCTGCAGACCGTGCGGGGCAACCAGAAAGTCACGACCGACAACCCGGAAGCGACCTACGACACTTTAAATAAGTACGGAAGCGACCTGGTGGAGAAGGCCAGGCAGCAGAAGCTGGATCCGGTAATCGGCCGCGACGACGAGATCCGGCAGGCGATCCTGATCCTGTCGAGAAAATCAAAAAACAACCCGGTCCTGATCGGCGAGCCCGGCGTCGGCAAGACCGCGGCGGTCGAGGGCCTGGCCCAGCGGATCGTCGCGGGGGACGTTCCGGACAATCTGAAGGATAAGCACATTTTCGCGCTGGATATGGGCGCGCTGGTCGCCGGCGCCAAGTACCGCGGAGAATTTGAAGAGCGTCTGAAGGCGGTCCTCGAAGAGGTCAGGAGCTCTGAGGGGGAGATCATTCTTTTCATCGACGAGCTGCACCTCATCGTCGGCGCGGGCAAGACCGAAGGCGCGATGGATGCCGGCAACATGCTCAAGCCCATGCTGGCCCGGGGCGAGCTGCACTGCATCGGGGCGACTACCCTCGACGAGTATCGGAAATACATCGAGAAGGACAAGGCCCTGGAGCGCCGTTTCCAGCCGGTCATGGTCGATGAGCCGACCCTTGAGGAGACGATCTCGATCCTGCGGGGCCTCAAGGAGCGCTATGAGGTTTATCATGGCGTCAAGATCACCGACTCCGCCCTGGTCTCCGCGGCGTCGCTTTCCCAGCGCTACATCAGCGACCGCTTCCTGCCGGACAAGGCCATCGACCTGGTGGACGAGGCCTGCGCCTTGATCAAGACCGAGCTCAATTCGCTCCCGACCGAGCTTGACGAGCAGCAGCGGAAGATCATGCAGATGGAGATCGAGGAGGCGGCCTTAAAGAAGGAAACAGACGCCTTAAGCCGCGAGCGCCTTTCGGTTTTGCAGAAGGATCTGGCGGAGCTGAGGGATGACTTCAACGCCCGGAAGGTCCAGTGGGAAAATGAAAAGAATGACGTCGAAGGACTCAAAAAGTACCGGGAGCAGATTGAAGCGCTGAACGGCCAGATCGCCATTGCGGAGCGCAATTACGACCTCAACAAGGCGGCCCAGCTCAAATACGGGGAGCTGCCGAAAGTACAGAAAGCGCTGGAGGAGGCGGAAGCCCGCGTCAAGGACAAGGATCTCTCAATGGTGCACGAGGAGGTCACGGACGACGAGATCGGCCGGATCGTCTCCAAGTGGACCGGCATCCCGGTCTCGAAGCTCACGGAAGGCGAGAGGGAGAAAGTCCTTCATCTGCCGGATGAGCTGCACAAGCGGGTGATCGGCCAGGACGACGCGGTCCAGAAGGTCGCGGACGCGATCCTGCGTTCCAAGGCGGGCATCAAGGACCCGAAGAGGCCGATCGGCTCCTTCCTCTTCCTGGGTCCCACCGGCGTCGGCAAGACGGAGCTCGCCCGCACCCTGGCGGCCAACCTCTTTGACGACGAGAACAACATGGTCCGCATCGACATGAGCGAGTACATGGAGAAATACTCCGTCTCCCGCCTCATCGGGGCCCCTCCCGGATACGTCGGCTACGACGAGGGCGGCCAGCTCACCGAAGCGGTCAGAAGGAAGCCTTTTTCGGTGGTGCTTTTCGATGAGATCGAGAAGGCCCATCCGGATGTCTTCAACGTCCTTCTGCAGGTGCTCGACGACGGCCGGATTACGGACAGCCAGGGAAGGACCGTGGACTTCAAGAACACGATCATCATCCTGACCTCGAACCTGGGCAGCCAGTTCCTTCTGGACGGGATCGACGAGAACGGCGCGATCAGCAATTACGCGCAGGATATGGTGACAAATGAACTGCGGACCCATTTCCGGCCCGAGTTCCTGAACCGGCTCGACGAGGTCATCCTGTTCAAGCCGCTCTCGAAGGAGAATATCGGCGGCATCGTCGACCTCATGATGGCGAACCTCAACAGCCGCCTTGCGGACCGGCAGCTGCACATCACGCTGACGGATGAGGCCAAGGCTTACTGCATCGACAAGGGTTACGACCCGGTGTTCGGCGCGAGACCTTTAAAGCGCTATCTGCAGCAGAATGTGGAGACGCTGGCGGCCCGGATCATTCTGGGAAATGAAGTGCATGAAGGCTCCACGATCATGATCGAGAAGAAAGACGGCGGACTGTCGGGCTATGTAGTCGAGGCGCCGGCGATTGCGGAATAAAGGGCTTTAAAACTAAGACCCGGGGGAAAGGCGCGGCGAAAGATGCGACTTTCCCCCGGGTCTCAACTTTTGAGCGGGCTATGCGCCGCGTGTTCTGCAGAATAAAAAATATGGCTAAAGCGCGGTTGAAATGCCCTTAGAAAGACTGTATAATGAATCCAAAGCGTCCGATGAGCGGCTAAGTCATCGGGAACGCAAAAAAATCAGGAGGGTAAATCATTGAAACAAAAGAGGGCAAAGGTTGGATTAGCAGCATTTTTTTATGCCGCGCTTATTCTGTGCTGCAGTATTTTCAGCGCAGGTTCAGCGCTTGCGGAAACCACCGCGGGGGCGGAAACAGAATCGGAATCGGAATGGTTTCTTCCGGAGAAGTGTGAGACCTTGACGTTTACCGACACCTACATCTACCCGGCATATGAGAAATACAGCCTGACAAAAGACGTCACAGTCGAGAAGAAGCAAAAGATGGCGTCGGACGGAATCAATTTCGTCAAGTGCTTCAAAGCAGGATCACCTGGTGAAGATTTTAGAACGAAGAAATCTATGAGGATCGAACTGGAGGAACTCTCTAATATCACGGTCTACGCGCAGAGCGGCGGAGACTCCGCTCGTGTGCTGCAGCTTGCAGATGAGAATGGCAATGTCTATAAAGATTTTGCGGCGCCAGGTAAAAACGATCCCCTCTCTCCTTCGCCGGCCGTCAATCTCGAAGCGGGGGTCTATTACCTCTACTCCACCAACAGCACGGTATATACGTACGGGATCCATATCTTAAAAGGCGCGGCAAAAAGGCGCGCGTGGAGTGACGTGCCCGCTCCCCAGATCAAGGAAGTGACCCGGGGGGACGGCGGTGAGCTCACAGTGGAATTTACGGCGGAATTCGGAACAGACGGGGCGGATAACGGACGCGTATTCATGTTCCGGAACGGCTTTGAAGCGGGATCCGCGGAGGTGACGTCGGCAAGTCCCGTCTCCTTTAAACCGGACGCGAACGGAGACTATTCCTTTAAGGTCATCCTGATGAGAGAAGGCGAGGCGGATAAGGAGAGCGATGAGTACAAGGTTGAGGGCTACATCATGCCTCCCGCCGTGCCGAGCATTACCTGGCTGAATAACCTCGGAGGAGGAAGCGTATATGCGGATTGGAATAACGTAAGCGCCGACCAGGGCTGCAATGTCTATTACAAGGAAAAAGATGCGGACGATGCTTCCTATGTGACGGTGGAAACCGGAAATAAGACCGGAAACTGTACGATTTCCGGCCTTACGAGCGGGACAACCTATACGGTCAAAGTCGAGGCGGTTGACAGCACAATCGGCAGCAGCCAGTACACCAGGGATATCACCGCGGGGGAGCCGGAGCAGGAGTGGTATGCGGACTGCTTTGGATCGGCAACGAAGGGATATGTCATCGTAAATAACGCGGAGACTGCTGTCAAAAGCTATGATTCGCTCTATCCTGTTTCCGCCAACCGGGTTGAAGACGTCACTTCGGGGAACGGTACGATTGTGATGGATCTGCGCGACAATGAGAACGGGAAGATCGCTGACAGTGAAGACGGGATCATGGTTTACTATACCCGCCTCGATCCCAAAACCGAGAATTTTAAACTGGAGGCGACCTTTGAACTTACCAATTCGGATATCATGGGCAATCAGGCCGGTTTCGGAATTTACGCCCTGGATATCGCGGGACTGGGAACCAAAGACGCCAAGTACATGAACTCTGTTGCGGTCGGCAATTTCAAGCTGCGCGACGATGGCGTGACAAAATATCATCACAGCGGAGTCAGGGTGGTAACCGGCTATGAAACGTATGACCCGACCAGTACCTCCGGAAGCGGAAGAAATCTGGACAACAGCAGGGTTTTCAGCACAAAACCGGCCGAGGACAAGCTGAATCCCGGAGAGAAGTATACCTACACACTCGAGAAGACGGATAGCGCTTTCCTGTGCAGCTATGAGGGAGAGACCTTTGAAATTCCCGGCGTGAACAAAATCATGGCCCAGGAAGACGGATCGATTATCGTAGCTCTGGCGGTAGGTCGCTGCAACGGCACGATTACGGATGTAAAATTTGAAAAGACAGCGGGCTCCGTTACCGAAGACGGCAGCGAAGAGCAGGTTGAGCCCAGGGTCTCCGTCTATTCATCGGATACGACGGGCACGCAGGACTACAGCTTCCTGGCAAACGCCAACATCCGGGGCCGGCTGTCTCTCTACAGGGATGGGGAAGAGATCGGTTCCGCGGAAGTCGGAGAGGATCTCGTGGCCGAGATCGCGGTTGATCTCTGGAATCCCGGTGAAGAAAACGATATGACTTACCGCTTTGAGCCGGATGCTTCAGAGGCGAATCTGACGAGCTATGATCCCATTGAGGGGAGCTGGTCCGTAAAATGGAGAATACGCGGGGCCGATCAGCAGGTCTTCTATACGGCGCCTGAAGCCGCGGTCAACGGGCTGGGCACAAGAGAGGAGCCGGCGGATCTGCAGACCCTGCTCAACAGCGCGATGCCCGGACAGACTATCGTCATGCTGGACGGTGAGTACGCGCCTTCGGAACAGTACCTGATTCCCAGAAATGTCAGCGGGGAAGAGGGAAAACGGATCCTGCTGATGGCGGAGAATCCCGGAAGCGTGAAGGTAACGGGACAAAAGATGGACAGCGCCTCCCTCCTGCATATTGTCGGCAATTACTGGCATGTATACGGAATCGAGTTCTGCGACGGCAAGAACAAAGGGGTTTCCGTGTCGGGCAACAATAATGTGGTCGAAATGTGTACGATGCATGACGTCGGAAACAGCGGGCTGCAGATCAGCCGTTACGCCGGGGAGCCCAATGTCCAGGAAATGTGGCCGAGCAATAACCTGATCAAAAACTGCGAAGCCTATAACTGCTGTGATCCCGCAAGGAATGACGCGGACGGTTTTGCCGCCAAACTGACCTGCGGAGAAGGAAATGTTTTCTATGGATGCATTTCCCACCACAATATCGATGACGGCTGGGATTTGTACGCGAAGTCGACCACCGGGCCTATCGGCGCCGTAACGATCGAGAACTGTGTCGCTTACAGCAACGGCTTCCTTCTCGGCGACGATCCCTCGGACAGCAGCGTCGCCTTCGGTGAAGGAAACGGCTTCAAGCTCGGCGGAGAGAATATGTACGGCGCGCACAAGCTGATCAATTCGGTCTCCTTCCATAACTACGCGAAGGGTATCACCAGCAATTCGGGTCCGGACTGCCAGGTTATAAACTGCACGGCCTACAACAATTCGCTGAAGGGAGGCTCTTACAACCTGAGCCTTTATACGAAGCAATCCAATGAGAAGGCCTGGGTCGTGAACGGCGTGATCTCCCTGGCGACAAACGGAACGACGGAGGCTGAGCTCGGCAAAGCCAACGGGGTTATCTATTCCTTAAGAAGCAGTACGAATTATCTGTTCGACGGCGAGAAATCCGAGAACAATCAGGGCGTGGTCGCGACGGAGGACTGGTTCGAAAGCACGGACGTCTCCATCGTTCCCACCAGGAACAGCGACGGCACGATCAACATGAACGGCCTCCTTGTCTTAAAGGATAACGCCCCGTCGGACAGCGGCGCGCGGATCAACACGTCGTCTGAGGCGGTTTCCGCACAGCCTGCTGTTACGGGCAAAGAAGCAGAACGGCTGGTTGAAAATGAAGTGACGGGCGCCTTTACGGATGAGATGCTTACAGACGCGGTTAAGAAGGCAGCGGGAGTTGAAACGGCTGCTGAACTGAAAGAGTATTTCAGGAAAGAGATTACGGAAAATGAAAACGCCCAGGCGATCCTGATGTCTGTGGACGAGGAGAACATAACCTTCTATGATGTTCAGGTAAAGATCAGCTATGATGGTGGAAACACCTGGATCATCGCGGACGAGGAGACCTTCCCGACTGCGGGGGTTGACCTGCTGTTTGCTTATCCGGAAGGAACCAACTCGGAAGATTATGAATTTGTTGTCGCGCACCTGATCACGACGAGCGTAAACGGGCAGGAAGCAGGAGGTCTGGAATTCCTGGCTCCCGAAAAGACTGCGGATGGGCTGAAGGTCCATGTCAGAAGCGCTTCTCCCTTCGCGATCGGCTGGAATGCTTTGGAAGAGGAAGCTCCAGAGGCGGAAGACGCGGCTGAAGAAGGAGAGACTGCAAATCCGAATACAGTCGAGAATAGCGGGGACAGCGCTGCAGCCGCCCCGTCCTCAGGCGCGATCCTGAGCCCGGCCACCGCTGAAAACGGCAGCTTCCGCATCCTGATGGCGATTCTTCTCATCGTATCCGGGATCGGCATGGCGCTGACATTTCCAGCCTGCAGGAGAGGCTGAGGAAAGAGGCTGGAATGAAGCGTTTCTTCCAAACTCTTCGGTCTGTATAAGAAAATAAAATGATCTCCCTCCGCAAAAAGCTTTGAGTCTTTTGCGGAGGGAGATTTTTATTTTTTCGCAAGGCGGGACGAAAGCGTCAGATCTTTTCTCCGCGTCTGTGCCTGTCCAGTACCTTGTGAATCCGGTCGACCGGATCGAGCAGCATGGAAAGCGAGCCGTCATGGTTCATCGTATCGATGATGAGGGCCAGATATTTGCTCATGTCGCAGGAGATATAATATTCGCGGGAGAAAAGCTCAGGACGCTGGTAGACAAGGTTGGTGGTGATCAGGTTGGTGAAACAGCCTTCCTTGTAGGCTTCATCAAGGTTATCGAGGCCGGTGGTAAACATTCCGAAGGTTGCGCAGATGAAGATGCGCCCGGCCCCGCGTTTGGTCAGCATGCGGGCGGTTTCGAGTACGGTGCTGCCGGAAGAGATCATATCGTCGACGATGATGATATCCTTTCCTGCAACATCAGTGCCGAGGAAGGCGTGGTCGGTGATGGGGTGGCTTCCGTTTACCGTTCTCGTGTAGTCAAGGACCTTGTAGAACATGCCCATGTTGACGCCAAGAACATTGGCCATGTAGATGGCCCTTCTCATGCCGTTTTTGTCCGGGCTTACAACCATTAAATGGTCGTCATCGATGACAAGGTCGGGAGCCTTGCGGAGGATGGCCTTGATGAACTGGTAAGCCGGACTCATCGACTCAAAACCGGCCAGCGGCACGGCGTTCTGTACTCTGGGGTCGTGAGCCTCGAACGTGATGACATTTTCCACGCCCAGGGCGGTAAGCTCCTGGAGCATATGGGCGGCGTCGAGGGATTCGCGGCCGGTTCTGGTCTGGAGACGTCCCTCGTAGAGGTAGGGCATGATCACGTTGATCCGGTGGGCTTTACTTCCGATTGCCCCGATTACGCGCTTTAAGTCCTGAAAATGATCGTCCGGAGACATGACGTTTTCGAATTGATTGATTCGGTAGCGGATCGAATAGTTGCAGACATCGACGAGGAGATAGAGATCATTGCCGCGCACGGATTCCTTAATGGCGCCCTTGCCTTCTCCGCTTCCGAAACGCGGGGTTTCCGCGCGGATGATAAAGCTCTCCCGGGAATAGCCGTGCTGCGGGGAGGCCAGACCTGCGGCCACCCGTTCCTTCCGCCAGGCGACAAGATAGTCATCGACTTTTTTTCCGATTGCCTCGGTGCTCTTAAGAGGGACGATGCCAAGTCTCCATTCCGGGATTTCCAGTGAGACCTGTTCCGTCGGCGTATTATTCTCGTTGTTTGTCATGTGCGTCCTCCATTCGCTTTTTTCTGCATCCGGATGTCTTCCCCGATGAGTTTGATAATGGTGTAGTGGCTTGTGATTCTTGAAAAGATCCGTTCGGTATACATCTCCGCGAATTCGCCGAGCATGAGGTTGGTGGAGATAATCGTCGAGCGTTTCTTCAGCATCCTTTCGTTGAGAACGTAAAAAAGCTGGGATACGGTAAAGGAATTCGCCGATTCCGTTCCAAGGTCGTCAATGGTGAGAAGATCGCATTCATAAATCGCCTGGGTATGGGTGCTGTTTTTCCCGTTTCGCCCGAAAGCGGTGTCGGCTAAGAGATCAAAGAGTTCTTTCGCTGAAAAATAAAGGGCGGAACAGGATTTATCGAGGACCTCCTTCGCGATGCAATGCGTCAGGAAGGTTTTGCCCACGCCGGCGTTTCCGTAAATCAGAAGGTTGTTGTCAGGCTCGCCGATGCGGTTTGTAAACAGCCTGGCAGCCTCGAAGGCGATCCGGGCGGTTTCCTTCGCGGATCGGCCGGTAACCTTGTCGATCAGCTTGTCGCTGTAGCAGTCAAATGAAAAACAGTCAAAATTTTCAGACTGAAGGATGTCGCCGAGGCGGTAATCCCGGTAGAGGAGATCTGCGGCGGCTTTTTTCATGCAGACGCATTTTACGCCGTCCGCGTAGCCGCTGTCGCGGCACAGGGGACAGTCATACTGCATATCGAGATAATCTTCCGGATAGCCCTGGGCGCGGAGAGCGGCTTTTCGCTTTTCAGAAATGAATTTCATCCGGCTGCTGTAGTCCGAGATATCCGCGGATGGATCCGCAATTCTTCTTTTGGCTGCGGAAAGGCTCAGCGTTCCGGCTTCGTCATTTAAGACTCGGATTAAGGGAATCGCCTTTTCGATCTCCGCCTCTCTTTCAAGAAGCTCATGGCGATGCCTTTCCCGTATCTCGTCATATCGGCGCATGATGGCGTCATATTGGGCGTTCGTCAGCGGCATGCTTTACTCCTGTCTGATCAATCAGCCGCACCTGTTCCCAGCAGCCGGGCCTCCAGCGATTTGTAATCGTAGGAGCGCTGTTCGAAATTGTAGAAATTTCCGTTATTTTTTCTGGGACGGGCAGCAGCGCTGTTATTTTCCGAATTTTTCTTCTTTGCGGTCATTTCCCTGTGAAGGCCGTCGAGCTTTCTTATATCCTCGACGGATCGAACTTCATTTTTATGCCAGGAATCAAGGATCCTGTCTGCATAGGCCAGGGAAGGCTTGGTGGTGCTGAGCACCGTGCGGGAGCAGGCTTCCCGGATTACATCCGTGGAGAAGCCCCAGTCCTTTCGCCACTTATCGATGATTGAAAGGTGGGTTTTCGTCAGGGGGGAAGTCATGCCGAGCGCTTTCGTGATCTCGTAGTAATCTTTCGCGTAGTCCGCCGAAAGCGTCCTGGCGTCATCGATGGTCCGAACCCCGCTGTCGTACCAGGCCAGAGCAACCTTCTCGATGTAGCGGATGCTGCTGTGATTGCTGCTGATGCAGTATTCGAGCAGATAATCGATCAGTTCGGATGAGAAATGGAGGCTGTCATAGAAAAAGAGAATCTTCTCAAGCTCGGTCCTCGTAAGAGGATGTCCCATGTATTGTTCGGCGATAAAGAGGAATTCCTGAACCTCGGACTTGGCGGACAGCTCCCGGATCCTTCCGATTGAAAGATCCTTCGGTTCCGGAGTTTTATCAGGAAGGGTCTTTTCCGGAATTTCGTTTTGAAGCGTCTCTTTATCAGGCGCGGGCTGCTCTTCCCGGCCGGGGAGAGGTCCGCAGAAGTTGACGATCGTGATGCCTTCGATGTTTTTCCCGTCCGCGGAACAGGCAAGAGAGATGACCCCTTCTTCATGCCAGTATTTGAGCGCGCGGAAGACGTCTGTTTCCGTGCAGTTCAAAGCGTCGGCGATCGCGGGCAGACTTGCGCTGCCGCCGTTCCCGGAGGAACGCAGAAGAAAGAGGTAGATCTTGACGAACTCCCCGTTTGCCTTTGGCATATAGTGATCCAGAAATATATTGGAAAGAACGGTAACGTCCTGCGGGTAGCAGGTCCTCACGGTAAACAAGCCCATTCTTAAGCCTCCTTATAAGTAAATACGGGAAATGAAAACCCTGCGCCGGATTCGCGCCGTTTTACGCGGCAAAATGCCAATGCATATCTCTTCGCGTTTTCGCGGAGCGCTGACTCTATCGAAGCTTTGCCATGACCAATCACCGCGATGTTACAGATTTATCATATCATATTCCTGGATTTATGCATCCACAAAATAATCCACACCGCCTGAAGGTTTTTACACATTCAGGTAATGTGGATAGTGGGGTTTCAGTGGATAATTTTCCTGCTGAGGAGGGCGGGACCAATGTTTGTAACGTTTCCGGCTCCCATAGTTATCAACATGTCATTGTCGACACAGTGCTCGCGGGCAAATTGCTCAATTTTTTCAAAGCTGTCAAAATAGTAGACATCCGTCCCGAGCCGCGCCAGCTTTTCGGCGACGTCCCGAGAGGAAATTCCATAAATGTCCTCCTCGCGGGCGGCGTAGATATCCGCAAGGATTACATGATCCGCCAGAGAAAGGGCCTCGGCAAATTCATCGAGCAGGGCCAGGGTCCTGGTATAGGTATGAGGCTGGAAGATAACCCAGAGCTCTCTGTGGGGACAGGCTTTTGCCGCCTGGATGGTCGCCTTGATCTCCGTCGGATGGTGGGCGTAATCGTCAATGATCGCGGTGCCGTTCATTTTCCCCTTGAATTCAAAACGTCTGTCCACGCCGACGAAGGAGGCAAGGCCTTCGGCAATCGTCTCAGGTTCGATCCCCAGCACGCGGCCGAGGGCAATCGCGGAGAGGGCGTTTGAAACATTGTGGATACCCGGGACGTTCAGCTTGAAGGTTCCGAGCGGGCTTCCGAATTCAAGGCAGGTAAAGGAGGCGCAGCCTTTTTCATCAAAAGCGATGTCAGAGGCCATGTAATCGGCGATGGCGTTCATGCTGTAAGTCAGGATACGGCAGGAGAGGCCGGCCGTGACTTCCCGGAATTTCTGCGTATCCCGGTTAATGATGAGGACGCCGTCCGGAGAGATGCGGGAGGCAAAAGTATGGAAGGAGTCGGCGATGGCGTCCAGATCCTTGAAATAGTCCAGATGGTCGGCCTCCACGTTCAGAATGACGCCGATCCGGGGGCGGAGCGTCAGGAAACTGTCCGTGTATTCGCAGGCTTCCGTTATGAAGTTCGGGGAATGCCCGACTCTTATATTCCCGCCGATTGAAGGAAGGATTCCGCCGACCGAGACGGTTGGATCCATATCGGCCGCCAGCAGGATGTGGGATGCCATCGAGGTGGTCGTTGTCTTCCCGTGCGTTCCGGCGATGGCGGCGGAGACCTCGTAATTGGCCATGACCTCCCCAAGAAGTTCGGCCCTGCTCAAAAGAGGAAGACCGGCTTTTTTGGCTGCGGATAATTCCGGGTTGTCGGGATGAATCGCGGCCGTATAGACGACGGCACGGATGCCGGGAGTAATGTTTTCAGCCCTCTGTCCGATGGCGATGTCCGCTCCCAGGGAGGCGAGATGGTCAAGAAGGGGAGAAGGAAGCGCGTCAGAGCCGGAAACCGGAAATCCGGCTTTGAGAAGGACCTCCGCTAAACCGCTCATGCTGATTCCCCCGATTCCTATAAAATGAACGTGTTCAGGTTTATTGAAATTTATCTGGTACATAGAAATGCTCCTTTATATAATTAGGAAGAAACTCCTCCGCATCCGGATTTGAATTCCTTCGATCATTATTATAGTGCTATGCGCTTCAAAAAGCAAATACAGAATCAGCTGAATTGCAGAACGAAAGTATTTTTGTATTTGTTTTGCAAAAAATACAATTACTGTTTTCGAAATGAAAAACTTGTGATATAATGCTTTTACCTAAATTTCACAAACTATATTGTGAGGTGTATTGCGGCCTCACTGCTTGAAGGCACGAGAGCAATAGTCAGAACTTAGAAAGAAGGTGATTTGCCATTAGAGCGGTGAGTGCTGTAATGACGTACAACGCGGGCGGCCGGAAAGGAGGAAGCGCTGCACTTGCATGTCTTTACAAATGCTTTATTGGACATTGATAATTTCACTGTAAGGAGATGCCTGGCGCAGCTCCTGTAAGAAGGGATTGCCATTGCGAAAGGGAGGAGCATTGAGTCCTTTCATGAACTGAGAATCGGACACGGGAAAGGGGATTTTTTTATGAATATTACTGATGTTAGAGTGCGAAAAGTTACTAAAGAAGGAAAAATGAAGGCAGTCGTCTCAATTACGATTGATGATGAGTTTGTTGTTCATGATATCAAGGTTATTGAGGGTGAGAAAGGACTTTTCATCGCGATGCCCAGCCGGAAAGCTACGGATGGAGAATACAGGGATATCGCTCATCCGATCAATTCGGGTACGAGAAATGAAATCCAGAAAATCATTCTCACTAAGTACGAAGAGACGCTTGCCCGCGAGGAAGCGGAAGCTGAGGCCGCTTCGGCTGAAGACTTTATCTGACGCTCCAGTTAGATTCAGCAGTTTTACCTGACCCCATGTTACTAAAATCCGATTACTTGAACAGAGAAAAAAACGGACATGCCTGGGCATGTCCGTTTTTTTAGCCTGCGGACGGGGATTTCGCTCCCGGAGGCCGGGAGGCGTCGTGAAAGATGCATAAAAAAACAGGCCGTCAGCCTCGGAATTTTTACCGTCTTATCCTGAATTATAAAGAAAATATTAAATGTTAAGCAAATGTTACGGAAATTAAAAAAATCTCTTCTTTTTCGTTAAGAGTCATGATATAATCTCTTGCGGAAAGGAAAGGTACCAAATATGTTTTTTAAGAAACTGACATGTTCACTTCTTGCGGCCTCGGTATGCGCCGCAATGGCGACCTCGGTTTTCGCGGATACGGAAGCCGATATCGCAAATGCCCAGGCTTTAAAGTCTGCCGCTGAAGCAAGCCTTGCAGAGGCAGATAGCAGCATCGGTGATATGAAGGCGGAGCAGTCACAGCTTATGAAGTATCTGTCTGAGCTGAATGCGCAGATTTTGGCACTGGACACTTCGCTGACAGAAATCAGCGGAAAAATGGATACAAAGGAAACGGAAATCGAAATGAGCAAGGCGGCGGTTGAGCGCGCCAAACTTGAAGAACAGAAGCAGTATACGAAAATGAAGAACCGTATTCAATATATGTATGAAAATGGTTCATCTGACTTTCTGGTCGACCTTTTAAATTCGGAATCTGTCGGGGAACTTTTAGATAAAGCCGATCATTTTTCCGAGGTGACGACCTATGACCGCAGGAAACTGGATGCGTATCAGGATGCGAAGCAGGTCGTCATTGAACAGGAGAAAGCGCTTGAAAAAGAGCAGCAGAGCCTGGAAGAACTGAAGAAGGATTACGAAGCAAAACAGGCTGAAGTGGAAGCTCTTGCGGATTCCACGGAGGGAAAAATCAGCGAGTATTCAGACAGCATCGCGAGCGCGGAATTCAATCGACTGGCAATCAGCAAGAAGATTGAGGACCAGACGAAACTTCTGGATTCCCTGACGGAAAAGCTTGCCCGGGAAAAAGCAGAGCGGGAAGAGGCTGCGCGGAAGGCTGCTGAGGCAGAGAGACTGGCTGCTGAGAAGGCTGCCGCGGAGAAAGCCGCTGCGGAAAAAGCTGCCGCGGAGAAAAAAGCTGCCGAGGAAAAGGCAGCCGCGGAGAAGGCAGCTGCGGAAAAGGCAGCTGCGGAGGAGAAAGCCGCGGAGGAAAAGGCTCTCGCCGAGAAAAAAGCCGCGGAAGTGGCCGCGGCCGCCGAGGAGGCAGCCGCCCGGAAAGCGCAGGAAGAAAATGAAGCGAAAATGCGGGAAGCGCAGGCAGCCGCAGCTGCTCATTATATAGAAGCTATTGAGAGAAGCTCCGGTTCCGGCGAAGCCCATACGGTTCGGATCGCAGAGGACCAGCTCACCTATCTCGGAACGTTTAAGCTGACTGCTTATTGTCCCTGCGCTAAATGCTGCGGCTGGGAGAACGGACCGACGGCGAGCGGTGTCTACCCGACGGTCGGGCATACGATTGCCATGGCGGGCGTTCCGTTTGGTACAAGACTTTTGATTAACGGGACGGTCTATACGGTTGAAGACAGAGGAACGCCGTATGGCCATGCGGATATCTTTATGTCAAGTCACGGGACCTGTCTCAGTTTCGGCGTTTCCTACGCCGAGGTTTATCAGGTGAATGGCTGACAGTTTTTGAGTGAAAGAAGGGACGCCGGATGGCGTCCCTTCTTGATGGCGCGGCGGCAGCGCCGCGTCTGTTTTTTATGATTTTTTAAAAATGTGCTTGCGCATTATTCAGGAAGGTGTTATACTTCTCCTTGGACGATTAGCTCAATGGGAGAGCACTCGCTTCACGTGTGAGGGGTTACAGGTTCGAGCCCTGCATCGTCCATTGAGCGCCGACAGTTCGTGTCGGCGTTTTCTTTTTTCCGCGGCACGGCTGCGGCAGGTTTACGTGTTGAGGTCCTTACTGTGTTTAGGAGGAGAAAAATGAAGATTGCATTTGCGAGCGACCATGCTGGAATTGAAATGAAGCTTGTCCTGATGGAATACCTGAAGGGGATGGGACATGAATGCGTGGATTACGGTAATTATGATCCTGATGACAGAGATGATGATTATCCGGTCTATGGACGGAAAGCAGCGGAGGCTGTGATGCGCAAGGAAGCGGATCGGGGAGTGATTATTTGCGGAACCGGGGTGGGAATCTCGCTGGCCGCGAACAAGGTTCCCGGGATCCGGGCGGTTGTCTGCAGTGAGCCCTACAGCGCCAGGATGGCCAGGGCCCACAACAACGCCAACATGCTTGCTCTGGGAGCCAGGGTAATAGGAAGAGAACTGGCGAAGATGATTGCGGAAACCTTTTTTACGACAGAATTTGAAGGCGGAAGGCATGAAAGAAGAGTGGAGATGATCAGCGAGATCGAGAATGATTATCGGGGGCTTTCAATAGATTGACGGCTCTGCTGATCGGTGCGGGCGTGTTCTGCGAAAAGAAAGAAGAATCTGGAAGCAGGCGGCATCTGAAAATGTGAATTTTTAATAAAATTGTAACATTTCGGTTATAAAACTTGATTTTATGAAAAGCCTATGTTATAGTACGAATGCTGAAAGAAATGAATGAAATCATAAATTAACATGTTTATGAGGTAATGTATGAAGAAAAAAATAGTCAGTATTCTTCTGGCAGCTTGCATGACTGTTTCACTTGCGGTTCCCGCATTGGCGGATGAAGAGACTGAGATTCAAAATCAGAAAGCCGCCAGTGAGGCGGAACTTTCCAGCAAGGAGGCGGAACTTGAATCTCTTCGTATTCAGCAGCAGGAGATCCAGTCGCAGATATCTTCGCTTGACAGTGATATTGTAGACTTGATGATCCAAATTGATCAGGCAGCCAGAGACATTGCTCTTACGGAAGAAAATATTGCGAAAAAGGCCGGGGAAATCGCCGCGACAGAGAAGGAACTGGCTGCTTCCGAAGCGCAGCGGGATCGGCAGTATAGGGATATGAAGAAAAGGATCCAGTACATTTATGAAAACGGCGGCAGCGTAGGCTGGGCGACGGTAATCTTAAATGCGACGGATTTTAGTTCCTTCATGAACAAGGCTGAGTACGCAAGCGAACTTCACGAGGCGGACCGGGCTGCTTTTCAGGCCTATGTGGATACGGTAAAACAGATTGAGGCTTTCAAGCAGGAGCTGGAGCTGCAGGAGGCAGCTCTGGAAGAGCAGAAAAAAGGCCTCGAATCCATGAAAACATCTCTCGAGCTTCAAAATAAAGAGCTGAACCGCCAGCTGGAAGAAAAGAAGAAGGCGGACGCTAATTACGCAAGCCGGATCGAAGAGGCCAGAAGCCAGGCGGAGGCGATCAGTGATTTGATCAATCGGCAGAATGCCAGACTGGCCGAGATTGAGGCCGAAAAGCAGGCGGCTGCTGCGGCCGCGGCGGAAGCGGCGGCAGCA
>JAILID010000156.1 GCA_024695465.1 Lachnospiraceae bacterium
GAGGCGGAAGCGCAGCAGGTAAATGAGCAGGATCCCCGCTCCCATCAGCGGCGCCGAAAACAGCATGGAATTTCTGGTGATCCCGGAAAACCGTCCCATGAGCCAGAATGTGATCACCGGGAGTACGTCCTGGGGATCCGCCACATATTTGATCAGTGAGACCAGTGCCGAGAAAAGAGAGCTGATCACCATGCCCGCCAGAATGACCATAAGCAGGGAGGGATTCCTCTGTCCCATCCCGCGTGTGACCGCGAAGACCAGCACGATGGCGGCAAGCCCGAAAAGAAGGGAAAGCCCCTTTACCTCAAAAGCGTTTCCGCCCAGGAGCAGCGCAAGAGCTGCCCCGAAGGAGGCTCCGTTGGCCACGCCGAGCGTATCGGGAGTGGCGAGCGGGTTCGCGAACAGGCTCTGAAATGCCGCCCCGGAGGAGGCAAGAGCCGCCCCGGACATCAGAGACATCAGTATCCTGGGAATACGTATGTTAAATATCGTAGTCTTTACATTATCCCGGATCCCCTCTGAGAGGGAAGGCCGGAAGATCTCCTGCACGACCCTTCCGACCGGTATATGAAACTGCCCCATACATATTGCCGCAAGGGAGGCGGCCACAGTCAGCAGCGCTGCCGTGACCATCCAGGTTATATACTTGTGCTTATGGCGCATAGATCGCTGCCTCCGGTCGATGATTTTGCCTTATTTCCAGGAGCCTGCGGCGCTGGAGGGATGATACATCGCCTCGATCTGCCCGTCTGTAAGTTCTACGCCGTACAGATCACCGTAATAATCCTTTACGTCCTTTGCAAGGTCGAACTCCGGGAAAAGATCCGGATAGAGGATGGAAGCCATCCATTCCAGGGTCATGGGCGTATCCACCCCGGGAGTATAGGTGCGGTAGGTACCAAGAGGCATCTTGTAGACCTGTTTGTTTACGACCGCGGAGACCGTGCTCCAATCATCGTCTCCGACAGCATTGTTGTAGAGGTCGTCCGGCTGGGTCTGGGTGAAGTTGGTGATGATGATCACATCCGGATCCCAGGCATATACCTGTTCCATAGTTATGGCCGCGTTGGAATTGTCTGCTGCCACTTCGTTCGCCGCGTTGAGGGATCCGGAAGCGTCGCACCACCACTGGCCGAAGAAGCTCGAACCAGAGGTGATCATCGTGTTTTCGTCATACTGGAAGAGGAAAAGGACCTTCTTTTTCTCTTCGTCCGTGAGTTTGGAGGTGCGCTCCGCGATCAGGTCGTACATCCGGGTACTGAAGGAGGAGACTTCTTCCTTAAGGCCGCTTCCTGCGTCCGGATAGATCTGGCTGAGCAGGTCGATCCACTCGTCATATGTAACGATGCAGTCATATTTCCATTTCGTCGGCGAGACCGCGACGGAGGTCAGGCCTGCATTGTCAAGTTTTTCACCCAGGGCGGAGTTGCCGGCGTTGTAGTATACGATGTCGGGGTTGATCGAGAGCAGGGCTTCGACGTTTACGTCATCCCCGCCCATAATATCCGTGCTGACATCCAGAATCTCGGGATAGAGTTCGGAAAGAATGCCGTTTTTCGCCGCGTTCATGCTTGCCGGTTCCATAGCGGTGATAGTCTCCGCGGAATTGAGGAAGACGGTGAGGACTGATGGCAGCGGAAGGATGTCGAGGATAACGACATTATCCGGGTTTACGGGAACCGTGACTTCACGGTCGGCATGGTCGGTGATCGTTACGGTCTCGTCGCCGGCAAAAGCGGTAAAACAAAGTCCCGCTGCAAGGCCAAGACCAAGAAGGGATCCCGTAAGTGAACGTTTGAGGGTTTTGGTGTTTTTCATTGATGTTTTCATGTTCTGTCCTTTCTTTCCTCTCAAATCAATGAGTTTTGAGGTTAGGGGTCTACAGTTGCTTTATATCATGTCAGGACCTGCAGCGCTGTGCGTTTTGCATTATCCTTGTCTGATCAGCTGCTTTGTATCAAAGGAAGGCCCGGCAAAGAGCGGGATCTCTTTCCTGAAGATACGCCCGGAGTAAGCTTCGTGCGGAAAACCGATAAAGCGGACATCGTCGCCGGCTCGCAGGATGACCTTGTAGAGCGGGTCCGCGATCACGATACGGGAAGATCTCATGGCGGCGGCAAGCTCTTCTTCCGGAAGGCCTTCGTCGATATCCGGCCACAGGGCATACGCCAAAAGGCCGCAGCGGTCCTCCTCTTCGAGCAGATTAACCGCGTTCGCGAGGGACCTTGCGAAGTATTCTTCGCCTATGACGAGTATGCCCCCGCCGGGAACTTTGTATCGGTCCTCAAAGGAAGGGTCCGGCTGTGACCAGCATACCCGGTCCTTTTTATCCTCCGCGCTCCTGCGGACAGCGTCGGTCAGCACGTCTGTCTGCCGCGGGCCGGCGGGCAGGCCGCAGACCATGGGCATGGCGCTTACGGCTTTCATATACTTCGCCGGGATCAGGCCGGCAGATGATACGACCACATTCAGATCGGCGGCAAAGGCGTGCTGCATGTTTTCAAAGGAATCTCCCATGGCCATGCAGGTGTTTACCTTAAAACCGGCCTCTTCCATGGTCCTCCTCAGCAGAAGGTCATTTCCGTTTACAGAAAAATCAAGAGGCGTAACGCCAACAAGGTTGACGGAAGGCTTCCCTCCCGAGCGTGAAGGATCATATTCCGAAGGATCGGCGAAACGTTCAAGCCACGCCTTCAATGCCAGTCCCACACCGCTCACATAGGATTTGAGGCCGTCTGTCGCCACCGGAAGTACCGGGATGCGGCAGGAGCGTTCGATCAGTCTTGCGACTCCTCTGTAGTCAAAAGCGATAATATGGGGGATAGACGCCCCGCACAGGGTAATGAATCTCGGATGCAGGTCGGCCGCAGCCGCGGCAACATCCCTTATCAGCACGTCGTCATCTCCCATGACAGCGGTCATTTCATCGATCCCGGAAACGTACATCAGGCTGTCGGTGTCGAACCACCGCGGTTCGTCGTGCGTAGAATATGTAGAATTGCACCCCGAAGGATCGTGAAGCACGCTCATCCCGCCAAGCTCATAGAGAGCCGAACATACGCCGGATACGTCAGCCGTATAGGTCGAGGTAAATACATGTGTCTGGTAATCTCGTTTCATCTTGTTAAAAATCTCCCAATCACCCGCAGGAACAGCCCCAGCCCTTGATCTGGACAAGTTCGCGCATGGGCTTTTTCTCAAGGCAGGCTTCTTTGATGTCGTTCATCAGCCGGCAGATCCCTCGGTAGCCGTACATGCCGTCATTCTCGACGATATTCACGAAATAGTCGGTATTCATAAAGTAAGCGCTCTTCTG
>JAILID010000169.1 GCA_024695465.1 Lachnospiraceae bacterium
CAGCCGCCGCTGCCCAGAATGTCCGATATCGGGCTTATCGATCCTGAAAAACACGGTTTTTCGGCTTTTGTTTTTAAGATTCAGGCCAATATGAACAAAAATCATCGGGATCGGGTCGCTTTTATGAGAATCGTATCCGGCCATTTTGACGCCAATATGGAGGTATGGCACGTCCAGGGTAAACGGAAAGCCCGCCTCTCCCAGCCCCAGCAGATGATGGCTGATGAGCGGCATGTGGTTTCAGAAGCTTTTGCGGGCGACATTATCGGCGTATTTGATCCGGGTATCTACTCGATCGGCGATACGGTCTGCATGCCGGGAGAAGATTTTCATTTCGGAGGCATACCTACTTTCTCTCCGGAGCATTTTGCCAGAATCCGCCAGGTCGATACCATGAAACGCAAGCAGTTCACCAAGGGCGTGGAGGAAATCGCTCAGGAAGGCGCCATCCAGATCTTCCAGGAGTTTCATACGGGAATGGAGGAGATCATTGTCGGCGTGGTCGGCGTCCTGCAGCTCGATGTGCTGAAGTTCCGGCTTGAAACGGAATATAAGGTCGATATCCGTATGGAAACACTCCCCTATGAGTTTATACGCTGGATCGAAAACCCTGAGGAGGTGGATGTCGAAAACCTCGAAGGAACTTCGGATATGAAGAAAGTAAAGGACATGAAGGGGAAGCCGCTGCTGCTCTTCGCCCATGAATGGAGCGTGGGCATGACGCTGGATCGGAATAAAGGATTGGTTCTTTCCGAATTCGGCGGCTGGGATGAAGAGTGAAGCGATTGCAGGCTTTACGCGGACCGGGAAAGTTGCTATAATAAGGATGCCTGATCGGGCTTTTTGTCCAAATGGACGGAGAATACAAGAAAAGCGGAGGGATGAAAATGGCGGAAAACCAGAAGATATATACAATCAAAGATGATGGAGGCGTCGGCGCGGTAAAGATTGCGGATGACGTTGTTGCGGTTATCGCGGGGCTTGCCGCCACCGAGGTAAAAGGCGTTTCTTCCATCGCGGGCAGCATCACCAATGAGATGATTCCCAGAAAAGGACCGAAGGCCCTCAGCAAAGGCGTTCGGATCACGGTCTCTGACAACCAGGTCAAGGCTGACCTGTCTCTCATTATCAACTATGACTGCAGCGTCATCGAAGTCTGTGAAGCCGTGCAGGAGAGGGTTAAGAACGCGATCGAGAATATGACCGGCATGAAGGTTATCGAGGTGAATGTCAGGGTTTCCGGAGTAGAGACGTCAAAGGAGCGCTAAAAGATAGAAGGATTCGGCCGGACAGGAAGCTATTCATGAAAGAGGAAGAAAAAAGTGAGCAGAAGAAAACTAAGGGAACATCTGTTTAAAATGGTGTTTATCTATGCCTTCACGCTGGAAAAGGATATGGACAGGCAGCTTGCTCTCTATCTTGACGGTATTGAAATGCTGTCTGAGGAGGATCGGGAGTATCTGCTCGGACGCTATCAAAAAGTGCATGACAAAATACCGGATATTGACAGATTACTGAACGAGACGGCCAGAGGCTGGAAGACGAATCGTTTCGGAAGCTGCGATCTGGCTATTCTTCGCGTAGCCTGCTTTGAGCTCCTTTATGACGATAACATCCCGGAAGGCGTTGCCATCAACGAGGCGATCGAGCTGGCCAAGGAATACGGGGGAGATGACTCTCCTTCCTTTATCAACGGAATATTGGGAGAGATCGTTAAGAAAGCATGAAAAAGGTCGTCTATACGGTAAGTCAGATCAACCGCTATATCAGAGGGATGTTCAGTCAGGACATCCTTCTTTCGTCTGTCCGTATAAGGGGGGAAGTCTCCAACTGCAAATATCATGGCTCCGGCCATATCTATTTTTCGCTAAAAGATGCGGATGGGTCCATCGCCTGCATCATGTTTGCCGGAAAACGAAGCGGACTTGCGTTCCGGATGAAAGACGGAGACAAGGTGGTCTGCAGCGGCAGCGTAGAAGTCTTTGAGCGGGACGGCCGTTATCAGCTTTACGCCTCGAGCATTCAGCGGGAGGGCGAGGGCGAGCTTTACGAGCGGGTCCTGCGCCTTAAGCGGGAATTGGCGGAAATGGGACTTTTTGACGAGCGCTACAAGCAGCCCATCCCCCAATACGCCACGCGGATCGGCGTCGTGACCGCTCCGACGGGAGCGGCCATCCGCGATATCGAAAACATTGCGAAGAGACGCAATCCCTATGTCACGATTCTGCTCTATCCGGCCCTGGTCCAGGGGGAGGGGGCGAAAGAATCCATTGTCCGGGGAATCCGCGCCCTCGACCGGGAAGGACTGGACGTGATTATTATCGGAAGAGGCGGCGGATCGATCGAGGATCTGATGGCCTTTAACGAGGAAGAGGTGGCGAGAGCGATCTTTGAGGCGGACACCCCAATTATCTCCGCGGTCGGACATGAGACGGACAGCACGATCGCCGATTACGCCGCCGATCTCAGGGCTCCGACGCCCTCCGCAGCCGCGGAGCTGGCTGTTTTTGATTACTCTGCCTTTCAGAGGAAGTGCCTTCAGTACAGGGAACGGCTTTTCCGGGAGGAGAGACGGCGGATCGAAGAGGCGAAAAACAGATCCGCCATTATCCGGACTTCGCTTAAAGCCAGAAGTCCGGAAGCCGGAATTATTCTTAAGCGGAAGCTTCTGGCCGAAAAGCGGGAGCTTCTGCGGAAGCGGATGCTGCGGAGAACAGAGCAGCAGACGCTCCGCCTTCAGTCGGACCGCGGAAAGATGGAGCGAATCCTGAAAGAGCGCTTATACGCCCGTAAGCTCCGCCTTCATGAAATCATCGGAAAACTATCCGGCCTGAATCCCATGCAGAGGCTTTCTCAGGGCTTTTCATTTGTAACGGACGAAAGAGGCAAAGCCGTCCGCAGCGTTCAATCCGTCAGTCCCGGGGAGCTGCTTACAATCTACGTGACGGATGGCAGGATCAGGGCGGAGGCGCGGGAGGTAGAAAAGGATGAATAAAAAAAAGGAACTGAGTATCGAAGAAAGCTTCGCGAAGCTGGATGAAATGATCAAAAATCTCGAAAGCGATACGATAACTCTTGAAGAGTCATTTCGGGTCTATGAAGAAGGCATGAAGATGGTCAAGGACGTTTCCGGGAGGATCGATCTCGTAGAGAAAAAAATGCAGGTTCTGATGGAAGATGGGCAGAAAACGGATTTTACCGGGGAGAAAGATGAATTATGAAAAAACGTCTGGATGTGCTGCTCGTTGAGAAGGGGCTTTGTCCTTCCCGGGAAAAGGCAAAAGCAGTCATTATGTCCGGGATCGTTTTTGTAGACGGAGCAAGAGAGGACAAGGCCGGTTCTGTTTTCGATGAGGAGAAGCCGATAGAACTTCGGGGGCAGACGCTTCGTTACGTGAGCAGGGGCGGGCTGAAGCTGGAAAAGGCGCTGGAGGCCTTTGATTTGAAGCTTGACGGTTTTGTCTGCCTTGATATCGGCAGTTCGACCGGAGGCTTTACGGATTGCATGCTCCAGAACGGGGCGGCGCGCGTCTACGCCATCGACGTGGGCCGCGGACAGCTGGACTGGAAGCTCAGAAACGATCCCCGGGTGATTTCGATGGAGAAAACCAATATTCGTTACTGTCTCCCGGAGGATATCGGCGAAGCGGCTGATTTTGCCAGTATCGATGTGAGTTTCATTTCCCTTGGCAAGGTCCTTCTTCCGGTCCGGAATCTTCTCAAGGGGACGGGGGAGATAGCCTGTCTGATCAAACCTCAGTTTGAAGCCGGGAGAAAAAGCGTCGGCAAGCACGGGGTCGTCCGGGACAAAGGCGTCCACGCGGAGGTGATCCGGGCGGTGAGAGATTACGCGCTCTCGATCGGCCTTTTCCCGGCAGGGCTTAGTTTTTCACCGATTCGGGGACCTGAGGGGAACATTGAATACCTGCTCTACCTGAAACAGAAGGAGAACGCTTACGCGCTGACGGAGCATTTGATCGAAGAGACCGTTTTGGCGGCGCACAGGGAGCTTGATCCGGCATAAGAAAGGTGGGAAAATGAAAAAATTCGCGCTGATTCGAAATTCCTTAAAGGATCGGAAGAACCTTACAACCATGAAAATAGCGGACTATCTGACCGGGAAAGGGGCGTCCTGTCTTATCGTTTCGGATGGAGATGAGATTGAGGAGGGAACGGAGGCGGTCATCGTTCTCGGGGGAGACGGAACCATGCTTCGGGCGGCTAAGCAGGTCGTAAACCGCCAGATTCCGCTCATCGGCATCAATCTCGGAACGCTTGGCTACCTTGCGGAAGTGGACCTGCATTCGATCTACCAGGCTATGGACAGCCTGCTGGCGGATTCCTTCAGCATCGAGCGCAGGATGATGCTGGAGGCGGTCGTCATGAGGGGCAGGGAAGAGCTGGCGCGGGACATCGCGCTGAACGATGTCGCCATCATTCGCCGGGGACAGCTGAGGGTGCTGCGCTTTATGAATTATGTAAATGGAAGCTATCTGAACGCCTATTCCGCGGACGGCATCGTGATCGCGACGGCAACCGGCTCAACCGGCTACAGCCTGTCAGCCGGAGGCCCCATTGTCTCTCCGGAGGCGGATGTGCTCCTGCTCACTCCGGTCGCGCCCCATACCCTGAATACGAGAAGCGTCGTTTTCCAGGGGGAGAACGAGATCTGCGTGGAGATCGGCCGCGGCCATATCCCCGCTGCCGCTGACGCCGCCGTATCCTTTGACGGCGCCAATGAGATCTCCGTCACGGATGGCGACCGGATCATCGTCCGCAAGGCGGAAAAGCAGACCAACATCATAAAGCTCAGCAGCATGAGCTTTCTGGAAGTGCTCCGCCAGAAGATGGCCGGCTCCTGATGGAAAGGGGCGTGAAATGAAAAACGCGAGACATGAGAAAATCCTTGAACTGATCGAAAACTTCCAGATCGAGACGCAGGAAGATCTGGCGGAAAAGCTTTATGAGGCCGGTTTTCAGGTGACGCAGGCTACGGTATCCCGGGACATACGCCAGCTTGAGCTCCACAAGGTGCCTTATCTAAACGGCAGGCTCCGTTATGCGGCCCGGCATAACGGAATCCTCTATCTCGGACAGAAATACCGGAGGATCCTTGCGGACTCCTATGTGTCGGCAGATGGAGCCGGCAACATCGTTGTGATAAGAACCGTATCGGGGATGGCCATGGCTGCCGCCGCGGCTCTGGACAGTCTTGACTGGAACGAGCTTTTAGGCTGCATCGCCGGAGACGATACGATCATGGCCTGCGTCCGCACCAAGGAGGATGGGGACGCTTTTATAGAAAAGCTTGAGATGATTGCGCGTACGAAGGAGTGAAACATGCTGAGAAATCTACATATCAAAAATCTTGCGCTGATCCGGGAGATCGATGTGGATTTTACCGGGGGCCTGAATATCCTGACCGGTGAGACGGGAGCAGGAAAATCCATCATTATCGACTCTATCGGAATGGCCCTGGGCGGCAAAACGGTCCGCAGACTGATCCGGGACGACGCTCCGTCCGGGCTGGTTGAGCTTGTCTTTGAAATCGACGATCCGGAGATTCTTGCGTCTCTTGGGGAGCTTGGGATCGATCCGGAGGACGGCGTGGTTCTCATTTCCCGGAAAATGCAGGGCAGCCGCAGCGTGATCCGGATCAACGGCGAAACCCGGACCGCGGCGGAAGTCCGGGCGGCCGGAGCCTTGCTGCTCGACATTCACGGGCAGAGCGAACACCAGAAGCTTCTTCATCCGGAACAGCAGCTCGCCCTTATCGACGCTTTCGGCCGCGAGGAGATCGCTCTGGCGAAAGAAAAGACGGCGGCTTCCTTTCGGGCCTACGCGGAGCTTAAGAAACAGTTGGAGGGAGGAGAGCTCTCCGAAGAAGAGCGCAGCCGCCGAATATCATTTCTTGAATTCGAGGTTCAGGAGATAGAGGCCTGCGGACTTCGGGAAGGAGAGGATGAGGAGATCGAGACCTTATACCGGAAAATGAAAAACGCCCGCCGCATTGTAAGCGCGGCCGGGACGGCCCATGAGCTTACCGGCTACGATTCGGAAATCGGGGCCGGGGACACGATCGGCAGAGCCATCCGCGAGCTGGATTCCGCGTCGGAATACGACGGGGAGATCGGGAAGCTTCTTGGCTCCCTGTCAGAGATCGACGAGCTTCTGGGCGATTTCAACCGTTCCCTTGCCGATTATCTTTCCGGGCTCGAATTCGAGGAAGAAGAATTCAGCCGGACCGAGGAGAGGCTGGATCTCATCAACCGGATGAAATCAAAATACGGGCGTACGATCAGGGATATTCTTGCTTCGAAGTCGGAAAAAGAGAGGGAGCTTGCCGGTCTTTACGACTATGAGGAGGAGAGAAGGAAAAAGCAGGCCGCCTTTGAGAAGGCGGAAGCGGAGCTTGCCGTTCTTTCAAAGGAGCTTACGGAGCTTCGGAAAAAATATGCCGATTCCTTTGCCCGGGAGGTTATGAAGCAGCTTGCCGAGCTCAATTTCGCGCGCTCTGATTTTGCCGCGGAAATCCGGGAGACGGCAGATTATTCCGCCAACGGCCGGGACGCGGCCGTGTTCAGGATCGCTACGAATCCCGGCGAGCCCATGAGAGATCTGGAAAAAGTCGTTTCCGGAGGGGAGCTTTCCCGAATCATGCTGGGGATCAAGACCATGTTCGCCGCGGAAGATAAGACGGAAACGCTCATTTTCGATGAAGTGGACACCGGCATATCCGGCAGAACGGCGCAGAAGGTCGCGGAGAAGCTTTCTTCCATCGCGGAAAACAGACAGGTTCTCTGCATCACCCATCTTCCGCAGATCGCGGCCATGGCCGATACACATTACGCCATCACCAAGGAACTGTCCGATTCCGCGGCCATCACGAAAATTGAGGCCCTTTCGGAGGAGGAATCGATCATGGAGCTCGCAAGGCTGCTGGGCGGAGAAAAAATTACTGAAAATACAATAAAATCTTCCAGAGAAATGAAAGAGATGTGTAGACGAAGCCGAAATATTGTATTATAATAATAACAATAGGATGGTAATATCATGAGCGGTTTTCGTGCATATTGCTGTTTTCTGATAAATATTTATTTATATGCAGGGAGGTTTGGAAAATGAAGAAAATATTGTTTGTGGCATCAGAATGCTTGCCTTTTATCAAGACAGGCGGCCTGGCGGATGTCGTCGGTTCTCTTCCGAAATGTCTTGACAAAGAGAACTTTGACTGCCGGGTGATTATGCCTATGTATTCTTTCATGAATCAGAAGTGGAAGGATATGCTTGAGTACAAAACGCATTTCTACATGGATTTTAACTGGAACAGCTATTATGTCGGGATTATGGAATGCGAGTATGAAGGGATTCGCTATTATTTCATCGATAATCAGGATTTCTTTACCTGCGACCGTCCGTATGCGGGAATGCCTTATGACATCAGCCGTTTCGCTTTCTTCAGCAAGGCGGCGCTGTCCATACTTCCCTCCATCGACTTCCGCCCGGATCTGATTCACTGCCATGACTGGCAGACGGGACTGATCCCGGTCTATCTCAACGATTCCTTCCAGGCCAATGAATTCTACCGCGGAATCAAAACGGTTATGACGATCCATAATCTTAAGTTCCAGGGCGTATGGGATATCCGCACGATGAAGGATATCGTCGGCCTTCCGGATTATTACTTCACGCCGGATAAGCTGGAATTCAACCGGGACGGCAACATGCTCAAGGGCGGACTTGTCTACGCCGACGCCATCACAACGGTTTCCGACACCTATGCGGAGGAGATCAAGATTCCTTACTACGGGGAGGGTCTTGACGGTCTTATGAGAGCCCGTCAGCATGACTTAAGAGGCATTGTCAACGGCATCGATTACGACATGTGGAACCCGGCTTCGGATAAGCTGGTTTACAAGAACTACTCCGTTGAGAATTTCCGCAAGGAGAAGGTAAAGAACAAGACGGCCCTGCAGGCCGACATCGGACTTGAAGTCGATCCCAAGGCCATGATGATCGGTATCGTCTCGCGTCTGACGGATCAGAAAGGCTTCGATCTGATCGCCTATGTCATGGATGAGATGTGCCAGGATGCGGTTCAGTTTGTAATCCTCGGCACGGGCGAGGAGCGCTATGAGAACATGTTCCGGCATTTTGCCTGGAAGTACGGCGGAAGGGTCTCCGCCCAGATCTATTACAACGAGGCCCTGGCCCACAAGATCTACGCCGCTTCCGACGCTTTCCTTATGCCGTCCCAGTTCGAGCCCTGCGGGCTCTCCCAGCTGATCTCCCTGCGCTACGGCACGCTTCCGATCGTCCGCGAGACCGGAGGCTTAAAGGATACGGTTCAGCCTTACAACGAGTACGAAGGCACCGGAACGGGCTTCTCTTTCGTCAATTACAACGCGCATGAGATGATGGGCACGGTTCGCTACGCTGAGAAAGTTTACTATGACAGCAAGAGAGAATGGAACAAGATCGTCGAACGCGCCATGAAGATGGATTTCTCCTGGGAGAATTCCGCGCTCAAGTATCAGGAACTTTATGATTGGCTGATCGGTTAATCGTATAAAAGGCAATGCCTTTTTGCCGCTGCCGTCCTGCAAGACTGCAGCGGATTTGAGCCGCTGTAAGCTAGGAACCCTGCCGAACCGGCGGGGTTCCTCGTATTTTTGCCAAACATGCATTCTTTTTCTTGACAAACGCCAAAAAGTAGTGTATGGTACATGTATCAGAACTAACGTTCATGACAAGGCGAAAAGGAGAGTGTATCTTGAAAACGCAGAAATCAGCTGTCAATATTGAAAAAGAACGCGCTGAAAAAGAAAAGGCGCTTGAAGCCGCGATCGGACATCTTGAGAAGGAATTCGGCAAGGGAACCGTTATGAAGCTGGGGGATTCCGATGCGAATATGAATGTGGAGACCGTTCCCACCGGCTCTCTTTCCCTGGATATAGCGCTTGGACTGGGAGGGATTCCCAGAGGAAGGATCATTGAAATTTACGGTCCGGAATCAAGCGGAAAAACAACCGTCGCCCTTCATATGGCCGCGGAAGTGCAGAAGAGAGGCGGCATCGCCGGGTTTGTCGATGCGGAGCATGCGCTGGATCCGGTTTACGCGAGAAATATAGGAGTTGATATCGACAACCTTTATATTTCGCAGCCGGATTCAGGCGAACAGGCGCTGGAGATCACCGAGACCATGGTAAGGTCCGGGGCTGTCGATATCATCGTCGTCGATTCGGTTGCGGCCCTGACCCCTCAGGCTGAAATCGACGGAGAGATGGGGGATTCCCATGTCGGTCTTCAGGCCCGCCTCATGAGTCAGGCGCTCAGGAAGCTGACGGCGGCAGTCAGCAAGACGAAGTGCATCGTAATCTTTATCAACCAGCTCCGCGAGAAAATCGGAGTCATGTTCGGCAATCCCGAGACGACGACCGGAGGGCGGGCGCTTAAATTCTATTCTTCTATTCGTATGGATGTCCGGAGAACGGAAACGCTCAAGGCCGGAGGAGAAGTGATCGGCAATCGTACGCGGATCAAGGTTGTCAAAAACAAAGTGGCGCCGCCTTTCAAGGAAGCGCAGTTTGATATCATGTTCGGAAGAGGAATCTCCAGATCCGGGGATATTCTGGATCTGGCGGCGGCCAACGATATCATCGAAAAAAGCGGGGCGTGGTTTTCCTATAAGGGACAGAAGATCGGCCAGGGAAGGGAAAACGCGAAGAATTATCTTGAATCGAATCCGGAAGTCATGTATGAGGTCGAGCAGAGCGTCCGGCTTTCCTACGGACTCCCCGCTGACGAGGATTTCCTTCCGGAAGAGAAGGAGCCTGAGGAAGAAAAAACGGAATGATGGTAAGGACACAAAGAGTCGCTATGCGGCTCTTTGCGTATTGCCGCGCAAAGGGGCCGGCTTTGTTTTGCCCGCGCGGCAGCGGAAGGCCGAAGGGGTCTTTTTGTGTATGAGGTTTGAGGGATGGCGGAGACAGAACTGGCAAGAGCCAAAAAAAAGGCGATGAATCTCCTGATCGACATGGATCGGACAGAAAAAGAACTGCACGACAAGCTCATCAGAGCCGGCTTTACGGAGGAGGCGTCCGCCGAAGCGCTTCAATATGTAAAGTCTTACGGCTATATTGACGATGTCCGCTACGCCGGACATTATCTGGAAGTTAACCGAACGAGGAAAAGCCGGAAGCGTCTTCGTTTCGATCTTGAAAAAAAGGGGATCAGCCGGGAAATCCTTGACGAAATTTTTTTTCATACGGACGATATCGATGAGAAAGAACAGATCAGGAAGCTGGTCGAAAAAAAAAGAAAGACCCTGGATCTTGCGGATCCCAGGCAGAAAAACCGTCTTCTGGCCTTTCTGGCCAGAAGAGGATACGGAAGTTCGGATATACTTCAGGTTATAGAAGAAAATGTGTCACTTGACATAATCTGAAAAAAAATATATTATAAAATAGTTGTATGCTTGTGAAGGATGCCGCCTGTTTTAGATTGGATAATTTGCCGGTTTTTTCGGCAAAATTTCGCCGGGCAGGACGGACATTATAACTGTACAATGAAAACTTAATAATGGAGGTGCTTAGATATGCTCAAGATTGTTGTAATCGCAATAATCGCAGTTGCAGTATTTGCCCTTATCGCACTTCCGATCACGTGGAAGGCCGCCATCGCGCGAAAAACGAAAGAGGACGCCGAGACAATCGGCACCGCTGAAGATAAAGCGCGAGGCATCATTGATGATGCAATTAAGACAGCCGAAACCAAAAAACGTGAGTCTCTTCTCGAAGTGAAGGAACAGTCGCTTGCCGCTAAAAACGAAGTTGACCGTGAGATCAAGGAGAGAAGAGCGGAAATCTCCAAGCAGGAAAGGCGGATCCAGTCCAAGGAGGACTCTCTGGACCGCAAGACCGACGCCATGGAGAAGAAAGAGGCAGATTTTGCGTCAAAAGAAACCGAGTTGAAAAAGAAGCAGCAGAAGATCGGAGAGCTGTACGATCAGGCTTTAAAGGAGCTGGAAAAGGCTGCGGGCATGACCACAGAGGAAGCCAGGGATTATCTTTTGAATAAAATCCGGGATGATGTCAAGGTGGATGTGGCCAAGCTCTACCGCGAACTTGTTGATAAAGCCAAAGAAGACGCAGACAAGAAAGCGAGGGAGTTTGTCGTCAATTCGATTCAGCGCTGCGCAGTCGACCATGTCGCGGAAAGTACGATTTCTGTCGTACAGCTTCCCAGCGATGAGATGAAAGGGCGGATTATTGGACGCGAAGGCCGCAATATTCGGACTTTGGAGACCGCCACAGGAATTGATCTCATCATCGATGATACGCCTGAAGCAGTCGTTTTATCCGGTTTCGATCCGGTTCGCCGTGAGATCGCCAGGATAGCGCTGGAGAAGCTTATCGTCGACGGTCGGATTCATCCGGCCAGAATCGAGGAGACTGTGGAGAAAGCGCGTAAAGAAGTAGAGGCGAAAATGAAGGAGGATGGTGAGAATGCGGCTTTCGAAGTCGGAGTCCACAACCTTCATCCTGAAATCATCAAGCTTCTCGGACGTATGCGCTATCGTTCTTCTTATGGGCAGAACGCCCTCAAGCATTCCATCGAGGTTGCCGAACTTACCGGCCTTCTCGCCGGTGAATGCGGATGCGATATCCGGATTGCCAAAAGGGCAGGCCTGCTCCATGATATAGGGAAGTCGATTGACCACGAAGTTGAAGGGTCCCATGTACAGATCGGGGCGGCGCTTTGCAGGAAATATAAGGAAAGTGATATTATTATAAACGCTGTTGAGAGCCATCACGGCGACGTCGAGCCGACATCTCTTATCGCCTGCCTGGTTCAGGCCGCAGATGCGATTTCAGCGGCCAGGCCCGGGGCGCGGCGCGAAACGCTTGACACTTATACGAATCGCCTGAAGCAGCTGGAAGATATCACGGACGGGTTCAAGGGAGTCGAGAAATCGTTCGCGATCCAGGCCGGACGGGAAGTGCGCGTAATGGTCGTTCCGGAACAGGTTTCAGATTCAGAAATGGTTCTTCTGGCAAGAGATATCGCAAAGCAGATTGAGGCGCAGCTGGAATATCCGGGTCAGATCAAGGTCAGTGTGATCCGTGAGAGCAGGGCGGTCGATTACGCAAAATAAAAAGAAAAGAAGGAAGACGGCAAATCGTTCTTCCTTTTTTTTATGATATGTGGTAGATTATCATATGGCGCCGTCCGCAGCGGGCGGCAATCGCGATGCAGGGGAGCTTAAAATTTTATGGGTTTTTCGACAAATTCATTTTTATTTATTTTTCTTGTTCTTCTCCTGGCTGTATATGTACCGGTCGGGAGCGTTTTTCCAAAACTTAGAACATTTATTCTGCTTTGCTTTTCCGTTTTGTTTTACTCCTGGATGGATTTATCGGCTCTGCCGGTTCTTGTGGTCATCGTTGCGGTTAACTATTTGGCGGGAATATGGATCGCCCACGAAAAGAAGAAAAACAGGGAGAGAGCAGCCGCTGTCCTGCTGTTTTTTGCCATTGTTTTCAATGTTGGCCTGCTTGTCTATTTTAAATACGCGAAATTTGTACTCGGCATCTCATTTATGTCCCTGTCCGCAATTTCCTACCAGGCAGATATCTATCGAAAGAAGATACAGGCGGCTGTGAATCCTCTGGCTTTTGCGCTTTACCTGTCTTTTTTTGGGAAGATTATCGAAGGGCCTGTTGTGCGCTACGCCGATATACATACGCAGCTTTCCTGCCCTGATTTTACCTCTGAAAGATTTGTGGAAGGTATCCGGCGTTTTGCGGAAGGCTTGGCTAAGAAGGTCCTGCTGGCGGATCGGGTAGGAGTCATAGCGCATGAAATCCTCGGACTTGACAATTTAAGTCCGGATCTGGCCTGGCTTGGCCTCATCTCCTTTACGCTGCAGATTTATCTGGATTTTGCCGGATATTCGGATATGGCAATCGGGTTGGGAAAGATGTTTGGCCTGGATTTTAAGGAAAACTTTGACAATCCGTATATGTCCGTCTCCTTGACGGAATTCTGGCATCGCTGGCATATCTCCCTTTCCCGCTGGCTGCGGGACTATGTCTATATTCCGCTCGGCGGCAGCAGGATAGGGATTATCTATATCAATCTGCTGCTGACTTTTCTGATTGCCGGCTTCTGGCATGGCGTGACATGGAATTATATTCTCTGGGGGGCCTGGAACGGTTTGATTCTCTGTTTCGAGCGCTTCTGGAATCAAAAAATCGGAGTTCGTTCTCCGAAATTTATTGGCCATATTTTTACGCTTCTGGTCGTTATGATCGGCTGGGCGCTGTTCTATTTTGAAGACGTCGGGGCGGGAGCACATTTTCTTATGATGCTGATCGGCATGAATACGACCGGCGTCTCGGGCTTCACGCTGCGTTGGTTCCTGTCGGAACGCAATGTCCTGGTTCTCATTTTCTCGCTTCTGGCCTGTACAACTTTTTCCGACCGGCTTGGTGTGAGTATGAGGAAGCATAGAATTTGTGATTTTGTGTATCTGGGACTTTTGGGTTTTTGCATATTGATTGTGATGAGCAGTTCGTTCCAGTCGTTTTTGTATTTTAAGTATTGAGGAGGCGGGAGATGAAAGACAAAATCATGGATATTCTGGTGGCCGCGGCTTTTTTTGCCATGCTGCTGCTTCCGCTTGTTTTTTCGGATAAAGAAGGCGGTAAAATCAGCATCGAAGAAAATCGTTATCTGGCTTCCGCTCCCTCATCTTTCTCGTATCATGAAGGCTTTTTTGAAGAGATCAGCAACTGGATCAATGACAATGCCGGCGGAAGGGAACTGGCGAATCAGTTTCATACCTGGCTCAATTATTCAATTCTCAATGAGTTCAGAAACGAATCGGCCGTTATTGTGAACGACTGGTATTATGCGCTCGACTCGGAAAACCTTACACTGAATAATCTGCAGCACAAGGATGTGATGGACGCTGAAGAGACCGACCGCTTTATAAGCCGCCTTCAGAATCTCAACAATTATTTTGAAGAAAAAAATATCCGTTTCTGTTCCATGGCTTTTCCCTATAAGGTCGATATCTATCCGGATAACCTGAAGGATTACATTACCCAGGTTACGCCCAACTCTGAAATTTTTCTTATGGACAGCCTTGCTGAACTTTATCCGGAACTTCATTTTAAAGCGCTCAACGGTGAACTGAAAGACGCTGCCGCCCAGGGTCAGCTTGTTTGTTACCGTTCTTATGACGGAAGTCATTGGAATTCGCAGGGGATCTTTATCGGATACAAGGCTCTGATGGAGCAGATTCAATCTGTCTTTCCGGAACAGGAGATCAGGATCCTCGACGAGTCTGATTTCCAGATCAGAATCATCGAAAGAACCAATAAGGTTCTGAACCACGTATTTTCCGAAGAAGATGTCGCCTATTCGCTGACCGATCCCAAAGCCGTCAATAATGATAACTGGTTCAATACGATTAACTATGCCAATAACGATCCGTGGAAATCCTGCCGCTGCTATGAGACGGGAGATTATTCAAGACCGGATATCCTGATTATTGGAGACAGCTACATCTGGATGCAGATGTTTCCCTGGATCGCTGAAAGCTTCAATAAATCCGTATTTATACATCAGTTCGACGAAGATAATCTTCAGAGAATCATTGACCGCGTACATCCGGATGTCGTGGTTTTTGCGGGGCTGACAACTACTATTGAGGATCTGATTCGTTTCTCTGATATAACCATAGAGAGGGGTGCGATTCGGAAAATGTTTTTCTGACGAAGGTCGTAATTATGGAAGAGGCAATACATAATTTTATAGATTATCTGCACAAAACCAGGAAAGCTTCCGTCAATACAGAGCTGTCCTATCAAAGAGATCTCGAACATCTTCGAATCTTTTTAAATGAAAAACAGCTGATTGACAGTTGGTCAGATGCGACGGCAACAGACATTAACGCCTATGTTCTTTATATGGAAGAGATGCAGTACGCGCCTTCTTCCGTATCCCGGGCGGTTGCCTCGACAAGAACCTTTTATAATTACCTGCTTAAAAAGGGCAGCGTCAGCCTGAATCCTTCAGACGACATCAAGGCCCCTAAAATAACGAAAAAAACGCCCGGAATCCTGTCGGTGGCTGAGATTGAAGCGCTTTTGTCTATGCCGGATCAGAAAACCGTTAAGGGGATGCGGGACCGGGCCATGCTGGAACTTTTGTACGCAACCGGAATCCGGGTCTCCGAGCTGATCGGGCTGTCGCTTTCGGATCTGAATCTGTCGGTCAATTATATCGTCTGTCATGACCGGAACAGGGAGCGGGCCGTTCCGTTCGGCTTCAACGCCAGGGCCGCGCTTGAAACCTATATTGTCCGCGGAAGGCCGGCCCTGGCCGGACAGGAGGAATGCGGAAACCTTTTTTTAAATGTTTCCGGCAAAGCGATGAGCCGGCAGGGCTTCTGGAAAATATTAAAAAACTACGCTTCTCAGGCAGGGATTGAGCGCGAAATTACGCCGCATATGCTTCGGCACAGCTTTGCGGTCCATATGCTGGGGAACGGCGCGGATTTAAAAAGCGTCCAGATGATGCTTGGGCATTCCGACATCTCTACGACCCAGGTCTATATGAATACGGATATGAAAAAGATGAGAGAAGTATACGAAAAGGCTCATCCGAGAGGATAGAAGGAAGATAAAGGACCCAGTTCCCGGCAGCAGCCTGAGGAAAGGAGGGATGTCTGAAAAATGAAAAGCGTCATCATTGGTTTGTCCGGAGGAGTTGACAGCTCGGTTTCCGCCCTTCTCCTTCAAAGAGCAGGTTACAGGGTTCTGGGCGTAACCATGCGGACCTGGCGGGAAGAAAGAGACGTGTCTTCTTTTGAACAGATTGAGCGGGACGCAAGAATAACGGCCGAATCTCTGGGTATTCCGCATTACGTGTTCGATTATTCGGATCCTTTCAGGAAGAAGGTCGTGGACGTTTTTGTCAGGGAGTATCAGAACGGCCGCACACCGAACCCCTGCGTTCTCTGCAACCGATACGTGAAATGGGAAAGCCTCCTGGCTGCGGCGGATTCGCTGGGAGCGGATTTCGTGGCTACCGGACACTATGCGAACGTTATAAAGCTTCAAAACGGGCGGTATACCTTGTCGGAGGCGTCAAATGATTCGGGTAAGGACCAGACCTACGCGCTTTTTGGGCTGACACAGGAGCAGCTGAAACGAACGCTGATGCCGCTGGGGTCCTTTTCGAAAGAAGAGGTAAGAAAGCTTGCGGCAGAATACGGACTGACCGCCGCAAAGAAACCCGACAGTGAGGAAAACTGCTTCATTCCGGATAACGATTACGCGGCTTTTATCACCCGTTACAGCGGAGAGGCCGGCAAACCGGGGAATTTTGTTGATCCTGCAGGAAATATTCTCGGCCGGCATAAAGGCATCATACACTATACGATCGGACAGAGAAGAGGATTGGGGCTCGCCCTCGGATATCCGGTTTTCGTGAAGGAGATCCGTCCGGAAACAAATGAAGTCGTCGCGGCAATGAACAGCGATTTATTATCCTGTTCCCTGACAGCAGACCAGCTCAGGTTTATGGCCAGGGATCATTTTGAAGACGGAGAGTTAGTCACCGCAAAGATACGATATAATCATAAGGGCGCATCTGCCCGGATCTTCATGCGGGACAGCGGGAGGATGGAAGTTATTTTTGATGAAGCCCAGCGGGCGGCCGCGCCGGGGCAGGCGGTAGTTCTCTACCAGCAAGGGCATATACTAGGCGGAGGGACGATCCTATGAAAATCGACATACATGTGCACAGCTGTTATTCGACTGATTCAGAGACAAAGATGGAAGACGCGGTGTATTGCGCTGTCCGGGAAGGAATCCGGGTCCTTTGCTTTACAGATCACATTGATTGGGACTATCCTGTGGACGGTCTCAGCTTCGATTTTGACGTCGCGAAATATGAGGCCGAAATCTGCAGGCTTCGTCAGCAGTACAAGGGAAAAATTGATCTTTTGATGGGGGTCGAATTGGGAATGCAGAAACATCTGGGGCCCCGCTATGAGAAGCTGCTGAAAGACTATGCTTTTGATTTTGCTATCGGCTCCCAGCATCTTGTGGACAAGCAGGATCCCTATTATCCTGAGACTTTTGAAGGAAAGTCAGATGAGGAGGTTTTCCGCCGCTATTTCGAGGAACTCTATGAAGATATCAAGGCCTTTCACGCTTTTGACAGTCTGGGGCATCTTGACTATATCGTGCGCTACGGAAAAAGCGGCTCAAGATATTACAGCTACAGGGCGTTTGCAGATATCATCGATGAAATCTTAAAGCTGCTGGTACGCTACAACATCGCGCTTGAGTGCAATACCTGCGGTCTCCGGAAAAGACTGGGCTTCCCGAATCCGCACCCGGACGTTCTGAAACGTTACAGAGAGCTGGGCGGAACCCTGGTGACCATTGGCTCGGACGCCCATAAAACCCGTTTTCTGGGCTATCGCTTCGACACTGCGTTAGAGATCCTGAAGCAATGCGGTTATACGCATTATGTTTATTATGTAAAGCGCAGCCCGAAGTTCGTACGAATCCGCTGATTATTTTGATAGAAAAATATTGAAATTATCCTTGTAATTTTGTTTAAAGTTGAGTACAATAGAGAAAGGGGCAATGCCCTGAAACTGTACGTTTCATTAATAAAACACAGGAGGATTTACTATTATGGCAGTAAGAGTTGCAATTAATGGTTTTGGCCGTATCGGCCGTCTGGCTTTCCGTCAGATGTACACAGCAGAGGGTTTTGAAATCGTTGCGATCAATGACCTTACTTCTCCGAAGATGCTTGCTCACCTTCTTAAGTATGACTCAACCCAGGGCAAGTTTGAGCTCTATGACAAGGTATCCTGCACTGACAATTCGATCATCGTTGACGGCAAGGAAATCACCATCTATGCCGAGAAGAATGCTGCCGACCTTCCGTGGAAGGATCTTGACATCGATGTCGTCCTTGAATGCACGGGCTTTTATACCTCCAAAGCCAAAGCACAGGCACACATTGACGCAGGCGCCAAGTATGTCATCATTTCCGCTCCGGCAGGCAACGACCTTCCGACAATCGTCTACAATGTCAACCATGACAAGCTGACCAAGGAAGATCAGATTATCTCCGCTGCTTCCTGCACAACGAACTGCCTCGCTCCGATGGCTAAGGCTCTTAACGATCTTGCCCCGATCAAGAGCGGCATCATGTGCACGATCCATGCTTACACCGGCGATCAGATGACGCTTGACGGCCCGCAGAGAAAGGGCGATCTCAGAAGATCCCGCGCGGCTGCTGTCAATATCGTTCCGAACAGCACCGGCGCTGCCAAGGCTATCGGCCTTGTCATCCCGGAACTGAACGGCAAGCTTATCGGCGCCGCTCAGCGTGTTCCGACCCCGACCGGTTCCACCACCATCCTTACGGCTGTTGTTGAAGGAAATGTCACAAAGGACGATATCAACGCCGCTATGAAAGCTGCCTCCAATGAGTCCTTCGGCTACAACACGGATGAGATCGTTTCTTCCGATATCGTCGGCATGAGATTCGGCTCCCTGTTCGACGCAACCCAGACAATGGCTATGCCTCTTGACAACGGCACAACGGAAGTTCAGGTTGTCTCCTGGTATGATAACGAGAACTCCTATACTTCACAGATGGTCCGCACGATCAAGTACTTCGGCAAGCTTCTTGCTGAATAATCAGATCAGGATTCAGGAAAGACCTTTTAAGGGTCCGGTCAAAGGACCGGACCCTTTTTATAGCAGACGGCAGAACAGATGACGTTTGCTGTAAATGCTCCGCGGGTTAAGCAGATCTTCGCCCGGAAAGCTGTCGGCTGACGCCGGCTGAAGACCCGCTTTTTCTTCCTGCGGACGAGACTTGATGAAAAGGAGAATGATTAGAATATGCTTAATAAAAAATCTGTAGACGATATCAATGTCAAGGGTCTGCGCGTCCTTTGCCGCTGCGATTTCAACGTTCCGCTCAAGGAAGGCAAAATCACGGATGAAAACCGCCTTGTGGCCGCGCTTCCGACAATCAAAAAGCTGATTGCCGACGGCGGCAAGGTCATCCTTTGCAGCCACCTCGGCAAGCCGAAGGGCGTTCCGAAGCCGGAACTCTCTCTCGCCCCGGTTGCTGTCCGCCTCTCCGAGCTTCTCGGCCAGGAAGTAAAGTTCGCGGCTGACGAATGCGTTGTCGGCGAGAACGCAAAGGCTGCTGTCGCGGCCATGAAGGACGGCGATGTGGTTCTTCTTGAGAACACCCGTTATCGCGCGGAAGAGACGAAGAACGGCGAAGCTTTCTCCAGGGATCTTGCCTCCCTCGCCGATGTTTTCGTTAATGACGCTTTCGGAACCGCTCACCGCGCCCACTGCTCCAACGTCGGCGTCACGCAGTTTATTGATACCTGCGTAGTCGGCTATCTGATGCAGAAAGAGATCGATTTCCTCGGCAACGCGGTTAACGATCCGGCCCGTCCGTTCGTCGCGATTCTTGGCGGAGCCAAGGTTGCCGATAAGCTGAACGTCATTTCCAATCTTCTTGAGAAGTGCGACACCCTTATCATCGGCGGCGGCATGGCCTACACCTTCCTGAAGGCGAAAGGCTATGAGATCGGCAAGTCTCTCCTTGATGAGACCAAGATCGAGTACTGCGCAGAGATGATCAAGAAGGCTGAGGCCAACGGCAAGCAGCTCCTTCTCCCGATTGACACGGTTGTCACCTCTGAGTTCCCGAACCCGATTGATGCCGAGATCGCGACGGAAGTCGTCGCGGCGGACGCTATCCCGGCTGACAAGATGGGCATGGATATCGGTCCGAAGACCATCGAACTCTACAGCGATGCTGTCAAGAATGCCAAGACGGTCGTATGGAACGGCCCGATGGGCGTTTTCGAGAATCCGATCCTTGCGGCAGGGACCAAGGCTGTCGCCGCGGCTCTTGCGGAGACGGATGCCATCACGGTTATCGGCGGCGGCGATTCCGCGGCGGCGGTCAACCAGATGGGATTCGGCGACAAGATGAGCCATATCTCCACCGGCGGCGGCGCTTCCCTCGAGTTCCTTGAAGGCAAGGAGCTTCCGGGCGTTGCGGCAGCGAACGACAAATAATACGGTTTTCATTTTGCAAAATAAGGAGGAATGATTCCCATGGCAAGAAAAATCCTTGCGGCAGGCAACTGGAAAATGAATATGACTCCGTCTCAGGCGGCCGCTTTTATCAACGACAACAAGGAAGCTTTCGCAAATGACGAAGTCGACGTTCTCTTCTGCGTACCGGCGATCGACCTTCCGGCAGCTCTGGCGGCCGCTGAGGGTACGAACATCAAGATCGGCGCCGAGAACATGTATTACGAGGAGAAGGGCGCTTTTACGGGCGAGATTGCTCCCTGCATGCTCGATGATCTCGGCGTCAAGTACGTCATCATCGGCCACTCCGAGAGACGCGAGTATTTCGCGGAGACTGACGAGATCGTCAACAAGAAGGTCTTAAAGGCCCTTGAACACGGGATTACCCCGCTTATGTGCTGCGGCGAGACCCTGACTCAGAGAGAGCAGGGCGTTACGATGGATTTCATCCGCCAGCAGGTTAAGATCGGCTTCCTCGGCATCAGCGCTGAAGATGCCAGGAAGGTCGTCATCGCTTACGAGCCGATCTGGGCGATCGGCACCGGCAAGACCGCTACCTCCGACCAGGCTGAAGAAGTCTGCAAGGGTATCCGCGAGCTGATCTGCGAGCTCTACGGCGCAGAGACGGCTGAAGAGATCCGCATCCTCTATGGCGGTTCCGTCAACGGCGGCAACGCTGCCGAACTTTTTGCCAAGCCGGACATCGATGGAGGCCTCGTCGGCGGCGCTTCCCTGAAGCCGGATTTTTCAAAGATCATCAACTATAAGTAAAGAAACCTGTCCCTATCCCCGGTTCCTTTATTGAGCCGGGGATATTTTCAAAAATGAAAATAAGGAGCCGTAATGCCTCAGGATCCATTTATTCTGCTGAGCTATATTAATACAAAATTGAGGGATGAATACAGTTCTCTCGCTGATCTGTGCGAGTACGAGGATATTGAACGGGGCGTTCTCGAGGGACGTCTGGCGGTGATCGACTACGAGTACGATGAAGCGCAGAACAGGTTTGTATTTGTCTGAACGGTTTCCAATATCCATATAAAGGAGCATATCTAATATGAGCGAAAAGAGACCAACAGTACTCATGATCCTCGACGGCTACGGCGAGTCGGATGCTCATGAGCACAACGCCGTCTGGCTTGCCAACACCCCGGTCATGGATTCCCTGAAGGCGAACTGCCCCTTCGTCAAGGGCTACGCCTCCGGTCTTGCAGTCGGTCTTCCCGACGGCCAGATGGGCAACTCCGAGGTCGGCCACATGAACATGGGCGCCGGCAGGATCATCTATCAGGATTTTACCCGCATTTCCAAGGCGATCGACGATGGAGATTTCTTCACAAATGAAGAGCTCCTTGCCGCCATCAAAAATGCGAAAGAGAACGGCACGGACCTCCACCTCATGGGCCTTCTGTCCCCGGGCGGCGTCCACAGCCACAACACCCATCTTTACGCGCTCTTAAAGCTCGCGAAAGACAACGGGCTTAAGAACGTCTACGTCCACTGCTTCATGGACGGCCGCGACACGCCGCCGGAATCCGGCAAGGGCTACATTGCGGAGCTGCTTGACCAGATGAAGGAGATCGGCGTCGGCGAAGTCGCCACCGTCGAGGGCCGCTACTGGGTCATGGACCGCGACAACCGCTGGGAGCGCGTCGAGAAGGCTTACATCGCCCTCACAAAGGGTATCGGCGTTCCGGCCGACAATGCGCTGGACGGCATCCAGGCTTCCTACGACAACGGCAAGCCGGATGAATTTGTCGAGCCGATCGTGGTCATGAAGGACGGCAAGCCGACCGCTACGATCAAGGACGGCGATTCTGTCATTTTCTTCAACTTCCGCCCGGACCGCGCGCGTGAGATCACGAGATGCTTCGGCATCGACGAGTTCCCGGGATATAAGCGAGGACCCCGCATCGGGACCACCTATGTGGTATTCACGGATTATGACAAGACCATCCCGAACAAGCTGGTCGCGTTTAAGAAACAGAATATCACCAATACGTTCGGCGAGTGGCTGGCGGCCAACAATATGACCCAGCTTCGCACCGCCGAGACCGAGAAGTATGCGCACGTCACATTCTTCTTCAACGGCGGCATCGAGGCTCCGAATCCGGGCGAGGACCGCATCCTGGTTCCCTCCCCGAAGGTTGCGACCTATGACCTGCAGCCGGAGATGAGCGCTTATCTCGTCTGCGACAAGCTCTGCGAGGCGATCAGAAGCGGCAAGTACGACGTCATCATCATCAATTTCGCGAACGGCGACATGGTCGGCCACACGGGCGTAGAGTCCGCAGCCATCAAGGCGGTAGAGCACGTCGACGCCTGCATCGGAAAGACGGTCGAGGCGATTAAGGAGGTCAACGGCCAGCTCTTCATCTGCGCCGACCACGGCAACTGCGACAAGATGTGGGACGAGGAGAAAAACGTTCCGTTCACGGCCCATACGACGAATCCGGTTCCGTTCATCCTTGTAAATGCGGATCCGAAGTATAAACTTCGCGAGGGCGGCAAGCTCTGCGACATCGTACCGACGCTGATCGAGCTCATGGGCAGGGAGAAGCCGGCGGAGATGACAGGACAGTCTCTGCTGATTGAGGCCTGAGGCGCTTTCGGCAGTGCGGGAGCTTGCGGACAAAAGCCATCAATAACAGGATTTTCATTGCGTGTATGTTATAAAACCGAATGCCCCAGACGATTTGCGCCCGGGGCATTCGGTTTACTTATGTCATTGTCCGGTCTTCGGGGCGGGAAAGAGCCATGCCTGCGCGGAAACCTCTGAGCAGACCCGCAGGGCGCAAAGGAAAAACGCATGCTCGCGCGCGGCGCCGGGCAGGCTTGTTATAATGCGACATCCGCTATGGTTTCCGCTTCAATTCCGAAATGCCTGTAGATAGCGGCAGTCTGAAGCTCCTCCCCGATTACGATGACGATTTCCTGTCCGGCCTCCACTGCTTTAAGGGAAATATTTTTGCCGGCCGCGTTGAGCTCAGTCCAGCCGTTTTCATCCCGCACAAAGCCTTTGACACGGAAAACCCTGCCGAAGGAAGGATCCTCGAACAGGGACGTCACCTTTGCCTTCAATTGATCCGCCTTCAGATGTACATGAAAGCAGTAGACCGAGTTGAAGCTGTTGTCCTTTACGGTCTGGAGCTTCAGATGGGCTTCGAGGCGGCAGCCCGAAGCTCCGATTTCCGCAAGCTCCGCATCTGTCAGGTCCTTCCAGTCGGCGGTCAGGACATCATTTCCAAATCGGCGGCTGCAAAGAAAACGTTCCATGACGCCGTTCATATGAGCGATCGTCCGGTGGATATCTTCTTCGGAAGCCTCGTTTACTTTGCTTAATAGAACCTTTCCGGCTGAGGCGATCTGGGAAGCCAGCAGGTATTCGGTCTCCTCTGTCAGATCCTCTTCGAGACGGGCGTCGACAATGGCCAGTACGCTTCCGATCTCATACCAGGCGTCCAACGGCTCTTCCCGCAGGACGTCAAAAAATTCATCGACGTCGAAGATGCCGGAGGGCTCGACAAGAACCCGATCCATCCCCTGCATGGCGAAGGAGATTAGTTTGGTCCGGAAACGCCGGATATGACAATCATAGCCGCATCCTCCGGCAATCATTTCCAGATCACAGTTTTCGCCCAAAAGATCCTGAAGGAGCATCATGTCTACATTCACCGCTCCGAAGTCGTTTTCCAGAATGCCGATCCGGCATCCCTGCCGGATCCAGTAGTCCGCGTATTTTTTTAGAAACGTTGTTTTTCCCGAACCGAGAAAACCGCTGATAAGATCGATTTTAATCATTGTATGGCCTCCCTGACCGCCTCGCTTATGGCGCTTCATGAGGCGTATCAACTGCGTGCGGGTATATATAAAACGGAATAGTATAAAACTTATCCTACAACATTTTCAGAAAATCTGCTATACTTTTTTTATGACAATGGTTGTCATTGTGTTTGCGCCCGGCATGCCAGGACGCAGACACACTTGGCAACCTGACAAAAATGAGCAGGAAGGGCGGCAGCCCGGATTGCGAATTTTTGCAGCGGCGCGTATTATTAAATCATGGAAGGAGATAGAAAATGAAAAAGAACATGAACAGCAAATTGTGGCGGATATTGATTTTGGTTTTCGTTTTTCTCGCGGGTACGCTTCTGGGATTAAATCTGAAGACGGATACGCCTGATAACGATGCGAATACCGGAACCCTATCCGCCCCGGAGATCGTGGATGTGGGAAGCGTCTCTTCATCTTCGGATAGCCGCTCTCCGGCGGATAGCGGCATGATAACGGAATCGCTGCCCGAATCATCCGGCCAGGCGGCGCAGATCGATTTAAGCAGCAGCTCATCGGATGAGAAGGCTCCCGAAAGCTCTGCCGATCCTGCCGGGGCAGCTGCAGGCAGCGAAACAGAGACGGGCTCTTCCATATCCGAAGGCAATCCTGAAAGCTCTTCTGCCGAAGAGGAGCTGCTGGATCCGGACGGCAATTATACGACAAAAGAAGACGTCGCTCTCTACCTTTATCAGTACGGCGAACTGCCCCAAAACTTTATGACGAAAAAAGAGGCGAAAAAGCTGGGCTGGAGCGGAGGAGGCCTCGATGATTACGCTTACGGGATGTGCATCGGGGGCGACCGCTTTGGAAACTATGAAGGGAACCTTCCGGACGGCAATTACCGCGAATGCGATATCGATACCCTGCACGCGAAAAAGAGGGGAGCAAAAAGAATCGTTTTTTCGGACGACGGGCGTATTTATTACACGGAAGATCACTACGAAAGTTTCGAGCTTCTTTATGGGGAGGAATAAAAAATGAGGGAATATATCGTAGATTTTACAGATGTGGCCGGAAGAGATGATCTTCACGCCCGGCTTCGCGATACGCTCCCGCTGCCGGAATGGTATGGAAATAATCTGGACGCCCTTTACGATGTCCTGACAGAAGAAAGCGAGATGATCCGGATCCTTTTTCTTCATTTTGAAGACGCGGAGGCGGCTCTTGGCGGTTACGCGAACGCCTTCCGCCATATGATCATGGACGTCATGGCCGAGAATCCGAAAATTACCGCCGAATTTTTATGATTGGAGCTTGCGTGAATGAAAAGCTTGTGATATGATACTTTTTGTGTTGTATTTTCGCAGAAACATGAAGCAGGAGTATTCAGAATATGCAAATCTTAAAAATTGTGCTTTCCATCATTTACGTCATTGACTGCATCGGGCTTACGGTAGTTGTTCTCATGCAGGAAGGTAAGAGTGCGGGATTGGGTTCCATCGCCGGCGCGGCGGACACGTATTGGGGTCAGAACAAGGGCCGCTCCATGGAAGGAGCCCTGGAAAAGATCACAAAGCTGATGGCTGTGGTTTTCTTTGTTCTTTCCATAGTCCTTGTCATGAATTTCCTGAACTGAACGAATAGAACTACGGTTTCTATGGCCTCTGCAGATTCTGCAGAGGCCATTTATAACAAATAGGCAGGTTATGAACAAAAAAGAATCAGAAAAGAAGAGAAAAGCCGCGGATCTTACGGAACTTGCGGAGGAGATGGGGATTCCTGTCGTTTTTCCGGCCAACGTTATAAAGAAGGCCGATACAGTTCCGCTGCGGGTATCGGAAGCGGACGCGGAAGGCCGGGAGGATTTTCGGGAGGAGCTTACGATTACAATCGACGGCCCGGACGCCAAGGATCTTGACGACGCGGTATCCCTTACCCGTCTTGAGGACGGTTATCTGCTGAAGGTCCACATCGCGGACGTCTCCTTTTACGTGCCGGAAAGCTCAGCTCTTGACCGGGAGGCCAAAAAAAGGGGAACCTCCGTCTATCTGGGCGATACGGTTATTCCCATGCTGCCCAGGCGTCTTTCCAACGGGATCTGTTCTTTGAACGAAGGGGAAGACCGGCTGGTTCTCACGGTTATCATGGAATTCGATCCGGCTGGAAAACTTCGCTGCCACAGGATCGCGGAAGGGCTGATTCGGGTTGACAGGCGTATGTCCTATCCGGAGGTGAGGGAGATTCTTATGGATAAGGAATCGGCGCTGCTTGAACAATATGAGCGCTTTGTTCCCATGCTTCGGGACATGCAGGAGCTGGCTGAAAGATTGAGGGCCCGAAGAAAGAAGCGGGGAGCCATCGATTTTGATTTTCCGGAAGTTCATTTTCTTTTCGATGAGGAAGGCTGGCCGATTGAGGCTGTTCCGGAATGGGCTGACTGCGCAACTCGTCTGATCGAGGAATTCATGCTGGCTGCCAACGAGACGGTTGCCGAGGAATTTGCCCGCAAAGATGTTCCTTTTATCTATCGGGTCCATGAGGAACCGGATATGGAGAAAGCTGAAGCCATGATCGCTTTGATTCGGAAGAACGGAGGGAGCATTTCCAAAAAAGGAAAAAATCTGCTTCCCCTGGAGATCCAGAAGGCGGTCGATTCCATGAGAGGGCTGCCGGGGGAGGCTCTTGTCACCCAGATGATCCTGCGTTCCATGCAGCAGGCCCGGTATTCAGAACGCTGCACGGGGCATTTCGGATTGGCGGCCAGGTATTACTGCCATTTCACCTCTCCGATCCGGCGATATCCGGATCTTCAGATCCATCGGATCATTCGGGATGTGCTTCGCAAAGAGGAAAATGAAGACCGGAAAATGCGCCACTACCGCCAGATCGCGGCCGAAACAGCCGAGCACTCATCGCTGACGGAGCGAAGAGCCGTCGAAGCGGAACGGGAATCCGTGAAGCTTCTGTTCTGCGAATATCTTTCCGGCAGGATCGGCGAGATTTTTGACGGGCGCGTATCCTCAGTCGTCCGCTGGGGCGTTTATGTCAGGCTCCCCAATATGGCGGAAGGGCTGGTTCACGTGTCCAGGCTGAATGAAGATTATTTCAGCTATGACGCTGCGTCGGGCGCCATGGTCGGGCGTCTTGGCGGAAAGACCATTTGCGTCGGCGATCCTCTGAAGGTCAGGCTGCTGGGAGTCGATACGGAACGGCGGATCATTGATTTTGAGCCGTATCCGTGAGAAGGGAGAAAAGATGGGCGAGAAAAAGGACAGCGTGAAACTGATAGCCAACAATAAGAAGGCGTATCACGAATATTTTATTCTTGAAAAATATGAAGCGGGGATCGCTCTGGCGGGAACCGAGGTGAAATCCATTCGTCAGGGCAAATGCTCTATCAAAGAGGCTTATGTTGAGATCCATGACGGCCAGATGCAGATCGTAGGGATGCATATCTCTCCCTATGAGATGGGAAATATCTTCAACAAGGATCCGCTCAGGCCGCGCAGGCTGCTTCTGCACAGCTATGAAATCCGCAAGCTGGGCGAGAAAATCCGCGAAAAAGGCTATACTTTGATGCCGCTCCAGGTTTATCTGAAGGGCAGTCTTGTAAAGGTCGAGATTGGTCTGGCTAAAGGGAAGAAGCTTTATGATAAGCGGAATGATATCGCGAAAAAGGACGCGAGAAGGGAAGCTGAAAGGGAGATGAAGAATTCTCTGAAGCTGTAAGGAAGCGGCTTTCGGCAAAGGAGCTCTTAACACTTGACAGAAGCTGTTTTTCATGTTTTAATGAAGATGACGGCAAAAGCCGAAAGAACCAGGGCTTGTACTGGTTTCGACGGGGGTTTTGAAGTCGAGGAAGCCATCCGCGGGCCGGCCCGCGTATCAACCGGAACTTAAAATTAAACGCTAACGATAATACATTAGCAGTAGCGGCCTGAGTGCTGCTTCCGTCGGCCCGGTTGTACCCGTACTCCCGGTTACCGGCGTCATGATTACGGGAAACGATTGCGGCAAAGCTTTGAGCCGCAAGGCGTAAAATGAAGCTACTGAACATGCGGGGAAGCTTCCTGCCGCGCATGTGAGGGAATGAAAAAGGGGAAGCTGTGATGGGAGATGCTTCGAGGGATAGGCTTTCGGACGCGGGTTCGATTCCCGCCAGGTCCAGCTGAGGGCAGCCGGCAGTGAACGTTTGGGTTTGCTGTCGGCTGTTTTTTTATGATTACGCTTGTCAGTGTGCCTGCGCCGGGCATACCGGCAAGGCAGAGCGCAGGCGGATTAACAGCCTGACAAAAGAGCAAGTAGGGCGATATTTGAAGAAAAGAGGTGTACAATGGCTGAAATCGGAGTTTTGGGAACCGGAACCTGGGGAACTGCTTTGACGAGAATGCTGGCCCTGAATGGACACAAGGTCACCTGCTGGTCTGCGATAGGGGAAGAGATCGATCAGATGTCCAGCACTCATACGCACAGGAATCTCCCCGGAATGGTCATTCCCGAAGAGGTGGCGTTTAGTAAAGACATCGGCAGCGTCTGCTTGGGAAGAGACCTTATTCTCTTTGCGGTTCCGTCTGTTTTTGTCCGCTCGACGGCCCGCAGGGCGGCTCCTTTTATTCCCGCAGGACAGATCCTTGCGGACGTTGCCAAGGGGATCGAAGCGGAAAGTCTTCTCACGATGAGCGAGGTCATCAAAGAAGAGATTCCGCATGCCCGCATAGCGGCCCTGTCGGGGCCGACCCATGCGGAAGAGGTGGCTAAAGATCTTCCGACCACCATCGTCTCGGCCAGCAGGGACCAGGCTGTTGCCGAAAAGGTGCAGGAAATTTTTTCAAATCCGGTCATGCGGGTCTACACCAATTCAGATGTCCTGGGGGTAGAGCTGGGCGGGGCTTTAAAAAATATTATCGCGCTGGCCTCCGGCATATCCGCAGGCCTTGGCTATGGGGACAACACGAAGGCCGCCCTCATAACCCGCGGACTGGCGGAAATCAAGCGCCTCGGCTGTAAAATGGGATGTCATCCGGAGACTTTTTCGGGGCTTGCCGGCATGGGCGACCTGATCGTCACAGCGACCAGCATACACAGCCGGAACAACCGCTGCGGCTTTCTGATCGGCCAGGGCTGCGACCCGGAGGAGGCGGTAAAGCAAGTCGGCATGGTTGTGGAGGGAATCAACGCGATTCCGGCAGCCATGGAGCTGTCTCGAAAATACGAGGTGGAATTGCCGATTATCGAGGCCGTCGACCAGGTCATTCATCACGGAAAATCACCCCGCGAGGCCGTCCGGGAGCTGATGGGAAGGGATCTGAAAACGGAACTGGAACTGTTAACACAAGCATCGGAGGCAGCAGAACATGAAAACATATGATTATCTGGTAGTCGGAAGCGGCTTATACGGGGCCGTTTTTGCCCGGGAAGCCGTCGAACGCGGGAAAAAGGTCCTGGTGATCAACAAGAGACCGAACATTGCGGGAAACGTTTTTACAGAAGACGTTCAGGGCATTCATGTCCACAAATACGGAGCGCACATCTTTCACACCAATCTGCCGGAAGTGTGGGCCTATGTCAGCCGATTCGCGGTCTTCAACCGCTTTACCAACTCTCCGGTAGCCAACTACAAAGGCGAGCTCTATTCCCTGCCTTTTAACATGTATACCTTCAACAAGATGTGGGGGGTCGTCACGCCGGAGCAGGCGGCGGCTAAGATCGAGGAGCAGAGGAAGGAAATGAAAGGCGAGCCCCGAAATCTGGAGGAGCAGGCCATCTCCCTTGTGGGCCGGGATATCTATGCAAAGCTGATCAAGGGTTACACGGAAAAGCAATGGGGGCGCGATTGCCGGGAGCTTCCCGCATTTATCATCAAGCGCCTGCCGGTCCGTCTTACATTTGACAACAACTATTTTAACGCGCTCTACCAGGGAATCCCGACGGGCGGTTATACCCGGATGGTTGAA
>JAILID010000170.1 GCA_024695465.1 Lachnospiraceae bacterium
CAGGCGCTGAAAATGATCTTCCTGACCGCCTTAATGCTGGGCGGCGTGTTTGCCTACGAACGGCAGAACAACATGAAAAAGCTCCTTCGGAGCGCACCGGGCGGCAGGAGGAAACTCTTCTGGATCAAACAAGCCGTGGCGCTTTTGTTCGGGTTATTGCTGTTCGCTGGGATTTACGGGAAAGAGATCGTTGAAATTGTCTGGCTTCCCCGTCAGGAACTGCCGGCAGCCGACTTCATGATCTTCAGGTCGGTCCCGCGGACGATCCAGCTGGGCGGCATGCTGTGGCTCTTGTATCTGATCCGGGTGGCTTCGACTATACTATTGATCGAAGCAACTCTGCTCATTTCACACTTCTGCAAGAAAAGCTCTGTCGGGCAGATCGCGGCATCGGTTGCCCTGACGGTTCCGGCTGCTTTGGGATATCTGGGGATCCAGCTATTCCGATGGATCTCCTTCCTTCCGCTGTTGTCTGTTACAGGATGGCTTGGTAGGTGAATCCAAGGTTAGCTTCGCCACACTATGCACCCCACCATCTGGTCGGGCAAAGAAAATACCGGTCTGCTGTTTTTTCCGCAGACCGGTATTCCTTTTTCAAGGAGAAACCCGTTCGTCACCTCGGATCCCCTAGGTATTCTTCCAGTTCAAGAGATGGATCCCCGATTTTTGAATAATCCAGGGAGTACCGGATCCTTTTGGAGGAGCCTTGATAGGCACGGAACAGAAGCCGGTCCCCGCACTTTCCACAGACGAATATTTGCTGTGTGACCATCTCTTTGGTCAGCGGCAATCTGTTCAGAAGCATTCCATCGTGGTCATAGATACAAAGGGCCTCGCCTAGTAAGACGTAGATGTACTGCTCATCCATTTTTTCCCAGCCAGTAGCTTCAAACTTCAGGATTTGAATGCCATCTCCTCCGTCTATCGGAACAGACCATATGCCCTCACCAAGGACGGAATAATAGATGTTTCCATCCGGAAAGGCCCAGACATGATAAAAAGCCGGGAGACTGCAGATGGATCTTCTCGTGCCGTCAGACAGAGAATAAACATCTATACGTCTCTTGCATTCTTGATCAAGCGGATCGCCGTCAAACGCTGATAGATAAAGTTGATTGCCAATCGAATTGATTATTCCCGCAATATCTCCTGAAACAGACTCATAACTTGTGCTGCTACTGCTATAAATCGTTTTATAGATTCTTTCACTAACACTTACAGGATCGTTTTCCGGCTTAAGAACATCATACATCAACATCTGTTCATGAATCGTTTCCACAAGCACATTTGCATCATTTTCAGCAATATAGGAATATGTGGAATAGGAGGCGTCACAGAAATAATAATTCTGATGGAATCCTACGGAATAGAATAAGAATCCGGCGCCAAGCTCTTCATTCTGTTCAATCTTTGCAACCGCGGGGATGACCGTTTTCCGGTCTGTCCCATCCGGCAGCATGGAGCCGATCTCCCACCTATCCACATCCATATAGTAAATGCGGCCGTCCCATAATGTAAAATCCCCAGCGTTCTTTAAATAAGCATCACATGAAGAGTCGTTATGCCGGCAATCCGGCTTGCCGCAAAGGATGATCCGCCCGCTCTCATTTCCGACGAAGCAGATCCGATCGTCCCTCAGATCGTAAAATCCCTGAGAGGTAGATAGAATCCTGCTTTTGTAATACCATTTATTGGCAACGGTATCATCCAGATAAAACTCCATGCCTGCTTCAGTCGCAGAGGACGAGTCGGCTTCACTTATGGCCTCAGGGTCAATCGTCTTTTCCGAACTGCCGGATGGCGATTCAGACGAGCGGCAGGATGCGAGACAAAGCAGCAGAATCATGCATATGATGAAATGAAGTCTCTTCATAGTAATCATTCCTATAAAACTGACTTACGAGGAGCGCCCCCGAAGGCGGGGCGCCTTATTCATGCAGGGCGGAGGCTCAAAACAGCCCGGCGGTTTTGGCGAGGAAGCTTGCGAGGAAGATGGTGAAGGGGCTGAGGATGCTGGTGAAGACAACGATGTCGCCGGCAAGCTCCGCGTCCCCGCCCATTTGCTGGACCATCGTGAAACTGGCGACAGCGGCGGGAGTCGCGAAGGTGATCAGGATGGTCACGAAGTCGTCGCCCCTGAAGCCTAAGAGGATGGCGGGAATAACGACGATAAGCGGCAGGATGATGAGACGGCCGAGGATCGTCGCAGTCAGCTGAGGCAGGTGCTTCTTGACATTTCCGAACTTGAAGAAAGCGCCGAGAAGGACCAGCATCAGGGGTGAAGTGACAGCCGCCATGGAACCGACCACGCCCTCCAGAACCGCAGGCAGTTTGATCTGGAAGATCAGGAAGATGAGTCCCAGCACACTGCCGATGATCAGCGGATTTTTCGCGATCGACAGAAGAAGCTTTCCGATGTTCAGTTTCTTTCCGTTGAAAATGGTCAGGGTGATCACCGCAAGGGTGTTGAAAAGGACCACGGTCAGTCCGCCGATGATGGCCGCGGAACTGACGGCCGAGTCGCCCGCTAGTCCTGCGATGATCGGAAGGCCCACCACGTTGAAATTGGAACGGAAGAGGCCTTGTGTGACGACACCTTTCTGGTCTTCCTTCTTCACGAAGAGGAGCGAATATCCCAGGCTCAGCGCATAGGTCACAAGGATCGCAATCGTGCAGAAGAGAATCGTTTTGGGACGGATCGCGGAACTCAGATCCGATCTGTAAATATTATTGAAGCACATGAATCCGAAGAAAACGTTGAAGACCACCTTGTTGAAGGCGGCGACATTTTCCTCTTTGATCACGTGG
>JAILID010000171.1 GCA_024695465.1 Lachnospiraceae bacterium
GAGGCGCTCTTCATTTTTCCCGGGCTCGCTCCGATCGATGTTGAGGCTGACCTTCTTGCCGACCATCATCTCCGTAAGGCTGTTCTCAGTCGCGTCTTTCGTCTCAACCGTTCCGATGTACTCGCCCTTGCGGAGAACCGCCACCTTGTCGGAGAGCGAGAGCACCTCGTGGAGCTTGTGGGTGATGATGATAATTGCCTTGCCGTCAGCCCGCATGCGTCTAAGGACCGCAAACAGCTTTTCCGTCTCCTGGGGCGTCAGAACGGCGGTCGGCTCATCGAGGATCAGGATATCCGCGCCGCGGTAAAGGACCTTCAGGATCTCGACCGTCTGCTTCTCGGAGACCGCCATCTCATAGATTTTTTTCGCGGGATCAATGTCAAAACCGTACTGGGAAGCGATCTTCGTGACCCGTGCGGACGCTTCCTTCATGTTGTATTTCTCGTCCTCGAGTCCGAGGACAATATTTTCAGCCGCGGAGAACACGTCGACCAGCTTAAAATGCTGGTGGATCATGCCGATCTTATACTTGAAAGCGTCTTTCGGCGAGCGAATGACAGCCTCCTTCCCGTCGATCAGGATCCTGCCGCTGTCCGGATAGTAAATGCCGGAGATCATGTTCATCAGAGTCGTCTTGCCGCTTCCGTTCTCGCCCAGAATGGACAGGATCTCCCCGCGGTTCACGACGAGATTCACGTCCTTGTTCGCGACAACATGCCCGAAAGTCTTTGTAATATTCTGAAGTTCAATAGCCGGTACGCTCAAATTCTTATCCCCTCATCTGGAAAGATTGAAAACAGGCGGAACACTGTAACGGTGCTCCGCCTGAATCTGATTCACGGAATCAATATTTCTCGTTCAGAGTTGTGATGCCGTCGATACGAACGTCAAAGTAAGGAGCTGAGCGATACTCAGACTCGTGGAAATAGCCGTCAGCGACAGCTTCGGTATCCGCGGTGTAGTCAGCGTCGGTATCAACGTCTGCCATGTAGGAGGCAAGCTCCTCGCCGCCGACTGTGAAGAGAGACGTGTCAAACGCGTGGATGGAGCCATCCATGAGGCCGGCCTTGACTTCCTCGATCTTCTCGGCCGTGCCCTCAGCGGCAACAGCGGCGTTGAGGTCGGTCAGGACGACAGACTCACTGTCGATCGTGCCGGTCCAGTCATTGTCGATGGCTTCGCCGTTCATGGCGCAGTTGATGATGTACTCAAAATAGGGCTCCCAGTTGATTCTGGATGAGATGATGTAGGTGTTCGGGCAGGCAGCCTCCGTGGAGCCGTTGTAGGAAACGTTCGGAACCCCTGCGTTCTCGCAGGCGGTCGGAGCGCCCATGGAATCTGCATGCTGGGAGATCAGGACGCAGCCGTTGGAAAGGAGAACCTCAGCCGCTTCCTTCTCAAGGGTCTCATCATACCAGGAACCGGTAAACTGGACTTCCATCGTGACGGACGGGCAGATGCTCTTTGCGCCGAGATAGAAGGATGTGTAACCGGAGATAACCTCCGCGTAGGTGTAAGCGCCGACATAGCCCATCTTCGCCTGATCTTCGTTGATCTCGCCTTTCGCAATCATCTCGTTGAGCTTCATGCCTGCCGCAACGCCTGCAAGATAGCGGCCGTTGTAGATCTCGGCAAAAGCGTTGTGGAAGTTCGGCAAGTTCTCCGTATGTGCAGTCGTTCCGGTGGCATGGCAGAACTCAACTTCCGGGAATTCCTCCGCTGCCTGCACCATGAAGGACTCATGGCCGAAGGAATCCGCGAAGACGATCGAGCAGCCCGCATCCGCGAGATCCGCCGCGGCTTCATAGCATTCGTTGGACTCCGGAATGTTGGTCTTGCCGATGTACTCGACGCCAAGCTTCTCGCAGGCTGCCTTCGCGCCCGTGATGAAGTTGTTGTCATAGGTGGAGTTTTCGTCATGAAGGAAAATAAAACCAACCTTCATGTCCGCGGCTTCCGTACTCTCTGCCGCAGTTCCCGCTTCCGCTGCATCCGACTCCTTTGTGCCTTCCGCCGCAGATGAAGCTGAGCCCCCGCAGGCAGCAAGTGAAAAAGTCATGATGACGCCAAGAAAAAGCGCTGCAATCTTTCTCATATCTTTCCTCCCTTTTCTTTTAGCATATGATAATGAATGATCTGTTCCGCGATTGCTGAACAGGTTCATTCTAGTACATAGAAGATGTTTTTGTAAAGAATCATAAATGACTAAAAAATCCCATATGGCCTTTCCTTTTTCGTGAAAAATTTCCTCAGGATCCGGAATAGGCAAACACCCGCCTGACGACCAGGATCGGCCGGTAGTTGAAGTTCCGGATGACGACGTCCTCGCCCGGACCGCTGGCGGAGATGCCGAGGCCGTTCCCAATATACATGCCGGTATGGCCGGTTCCCGGAACGTTGTTGATTTCCGTATAAAGGATAATGTCCCCCGGCAGCATACAGGCCGGATCCGGCGGAACATAAACGCCCATCACCGCGTAGAGATCCCCGTTGCGCTCAAAATCCACGCCGAAAGCATGATAAAGCTCCTTTACAAAGCCCGCGCAGTCCACGCCGGAATTCAGATCCTCGCCGCCAAGGATGTAAGGGACCCGATGGTTGATATACTGGCAGGACATTTCGGCAATCGCTTCCCCGATAAAGCGGTCGTTTTCCGCTTCCCAGGCAGCCTGGGCGATCACCGCCTGATAGGCTGTTTCTCCGGCCATGGCGGCAAGCCTTCCGTTCGCGATCCCGGCCGACGCTGCCCTTCTTTCCGCCTCCGCCCTTTCAAGAAGGGCCGCAAAGTCGTCGGGGGGCGAGGATTCATTTCCATAAAAGCTGATCCCACCCTGCCCGGGCAGGGGATTGCCCTTGTCGTTAAGAAGGATTCGGATCGCCTCCACATGGTAAAGCTTCCCATAGCCTGCCGCGCCTGCCGGCGCCCCGTTCGACGCCCAGTCAAGCCAGCCCAGGCCGCTGACCAGCACCCGGTAGCAGACGTCATACTGCCTGCTGAGACTGCCGTAGAGGCGGAGCTGAATCGCTTCCAGGCAGCCGCTCCCTTCCGGATTCCCGCTGATTTCTCCCCCGGTCAGCCAGTCCTGATCCCAGCCCCTTCCGCGAAAACAGCAGCGGTACTCCAGCCTCCCCGCCTGTCCGTCCGGGAGCAGAAGGGAGGCGCTCATGCCCGAGACCTCGATAGAACGTCCCCAGCCCCCGCAGATTCCTCCGTTTTCCGCGGAAAAAGCTTCCTTATAATAACGGGCTTTCAACTGATAGGACAGCGTATAGCCCCTCTCTTCCTGATCTTCCTGCCGGTATTCCGCTCCCTCCACAGCCGCTTTGATAGCCGGGGCCTCCATCGGCTCCGCAAAAACCGTATAGAAGCTTCCGGTAAAGACCGAAAGAAACAAAACAAGCAGGGTGAGAACTCGAACTGCGGCTTCCCACAAAATCGCGGAAGCGCGAAAGGAAACGCAATCCGGCGCCCCGTCCCCTTTAAAGCGTACTCGTAGTTTTTTTATCATGTTCTTTTTCCGGTCTTCACAAGCAAGACGACAGCTTCCAGATTCTCCGTAAAAGGAAACATATCGAAAGCCCAGGCTTCTTTGGCCCTGTATCCTTTCTCCTTAAAATAAGCCAGATCCCGCACCAGCGTCGCAGGTTCGCAGGATATGTAGAGGATCCTTCCCGGCGATACCTTCACCGCGGCATCCATAAACTTTTCCGTCGAACCGTTCCTGGGCGGGTCCATAAAGATGACCTCCGCCTTCTCATGATCTTCCGCCATCTTCTCAAGGAATTCGCCCGCGTCATTTTGATAGAAGGAGATATTCGTTATGTTGTTGGCCCGGGCGTTTTTTACGGCGTCGGAAACCGCGTCCGGGTTCAGCTCAACCCCGATTACCTCTTTCGCCCGGTCCGAGACGCTGATGCCGATGGTTCCGATCCCGCAGTAGGCGTCGATCACCCGCTCCCGCCCCGTCAGATTCGCCAGCTCCGCCGCCTTCTTATAGAGTTTCTCCGTCTGGACAGGATTCACCTGGTAGAAGGATCTGGGGGAAATGCGGAAGCGCCTGCCCATCAGAAGGTCCTCTATATAACCCCTGCCGTAAAGGACGATTTCCCGTTCGCCCAGCACCATGGAGGTTCTCTCACCGTTCACGTTGATAAGGATCGTCGTGATCTCAGGGTGCCGGCGAAGCAGCTCCTTCACAAAATTATTTTTCCCGGGAAGAATCGGGGAGGCGAGGACCAGGACGACCATGATCTCGCCTGTCGCCCTCGCGGTTCGGACGAGTACGTGCCGGAGAAGTCCGTAATCGCTGTCCTCGTCGTAGACCTTGATCTTAAAGGACCTGAGCATGCCCAGAATGTCCTGGATGATCTGATCCGACTTCCGGTCCTCAATCAGGCATTCCTTAACCGCCACAACCTTATGGGTTCCCTCCTCATAGATCCCCGCCACATTCCGCTCTTTGCGTCCGTCTTTTACATGGGCGAAAGCCGCGTGGACTTTGTTGCGGTAGTGATAAGGATCCTCCATGCCGACGATTCCCGAAAGGGTCACAAAGGGAGCCAGCAGCTTCCGGATCTTCATTTCCTTATAGCCCAGCGACCATTCGTAGGGCCGGCCTATATAACGGCAGCCTCCGCACCTTTTCGCAGCCGGACAGCGGGGCGTCCCTTCCGGGAGCTCATATTTGATTTTCGGGGGCTTTTTCTCTTCCGAAGGAGCGGCGTTCACTTCTTTTCCACTCTTTTCGAAATGCCCGTCTTCCCTCTTTCTTCCGGCTTTACGCCCTTCCTTCCGGCTTTTTTCAGATCCGGGCGCCGTCTTCTTCTCAGCCCTTTTCGCCTCTTCCTCAGCCCACTTTTCGTACTTTTCCCTGATTCTTCTTTCGTCTGTCCCTGACATGTCAACTCCATTTCCCTAAAGCGCGGGTTTTATTCCCGTCCGTCAATCTAAGCGCCCTTTTCCCTTCCGGAAGCTTTATCCCGTTTCCTCAGCGGAAAGATTCCGAAAGCCCCCGATACATCTCCGGCCGCCTGTCCCGGAAAACGCCCCATTCAAGCCGGGCGTCCCTGAGCGCGGCGAAGTCATAGTCCGCGAAGAGGATCTCCTCCGAGTCCCTGCCCGCGGAGGAAAGGATCGCTCCGGTTTCATCCGTCAGGAAGCTGGACCCGTAAAAATGAAGGGCGCTTTTTTGGAACGCATTTTCCGCGCAGGGCTCTACCTCCTCCAGCCCGTAACGGTTGGCGGCCGCCAGCGGAATAATATTGGCCGCTGAATGCCCCTGCATGACGCGGGTCCAGTGTCCCGCGCTGTCAACCCCAAGGATGGGTTCGCTGCCGATGGCCGTCGGATAGAGAAGAATATCGGCTCCGAGCAGCGCAAGCGCGCGTGCGGTCTCCGGGAACCACTGGTCCCAGCAGATGCCGACGCCGACGCGGCCGGCACTCGTTTCAAAAACTTCAAATCCGCTGTTTCCCGGCGTAAAATAGAACTTTTCCTGATAAAAATGATCGTCCGGAATGTGCGTCTTCCGATAGATCCCAAGATTCTCCCCGCAATCGAGCATGACGACCGTGTTGTAAAGCGCTGTCCGGTCCCGTTCGTAGATGCTGACCGGCAGAACGACGGAAAGCTCCCTTGAAACGGCCGTAAAGCGCTTCACCGCGTCATTTTCCATAAGCGCCTTTGCGTATCGGTAGTATTCGTATCTCCGCTCCTGGCAGAAATACTGCCGCTCGAAAAGCTCCGGGAGCAGGATGAGCCCGGCCCCCCCGGCCGCCGCCCTGCGCACGAGCCTTTCGGCCTTGTCGAGGTTTTCATTTATATTCCGGCTGCAGCTCATCTGGACCGCAGCGACTTTAACAAGCGCCATATATTCCCCCTCTTCTTCACAACGGTTTCCGGGGCACCTGCTGCGTAATGCAGTGGATATTTCCCCCGCCGAGCAGGATGTTTCCCGCCGCGATCGGCACGATCTTCCGTTCCGGACACAGCTCTTTCAGGATCCGGAGTGCCCGTCTGTCGCTTACTTCATTTCCGGCGCCGAACTGCGGCAGCAGCAAGAGCCCGTTCGCGAAATAGAAATTCACATAACTGGCCGCCAGCCTTTCCCCCTCTTCCCTCTCGTCCTCGCCCGCTTCGAACACGTAATTATCGATGTCCGCCCTGCTGCAGCACACCGGCAGATCCGGGATCGGCAGCTTGTGGACGACAAGCTTTCTTCCCCTTGCATCGCTCTCCCCCGCAAGGTAGGCAAGATCCTGCCGGGAGAGCTCATACTGGGGATCCTCCTCGTTGTCCGTCCAGGCCAGCACGATCTCCCCGGGCCTTATAAAGGCCGCGATGTTGTCCACATGCTCGTTGGTCTCGTCCATGCAGATCCCCCGCGGAAGCCAGAGGACCTTCCGCGCGCCCAGATATCGTTTGAGCCGCGCTTCGATCTCCTCTTTGCTAAGCCCCGGATTCCGACCGGCCGACAGGAGGCAGCTTTCCGTAACCAGCAGGGTCCCCTCGCCGTCCGTGTGGATGCTGCCGCCCTCAAGCACAAAAGGCGCGGCATCAAGAACCTCGTCTCCGATCCGCCCGGCGAAAGTCTTCGCCAGACGGTCATCCTTATCCCAGCTTGCGTAGAGCCCGTCGACCTCACCGCCCCAGGCGTTGAAGGACCAGTTCAGCGCAAGTCTTTTTCTATTTCGGCCGGGAACCCCGGCAAACACGAAGGTCGGACCGATATCCCTCGCCCAGGCGTCGTCCGTTTCCGCCTCCAGAAGGATCAGGGACTCGTTCTCCCCGAAGCGCCTCCTGAGCTTCTCCTGAACGGCCGGAAGCGCTTTCGGGCTCACAACGAGCCAGACCTTCTCGACCTTCAGGAGTTCCCCTATGATATCCGTAAAAGCCTTTTCGGCTCCCGAGGCGTCCTTCCCCCAGCTGCCCGGCCGCTCCGGCCAAATCATAAGCGTGCCCTCATGGGGCTCGTACTCCCCCGGAAAGCGGATGCCCTCCGGCATGTGCTGCATATGTTTTTCGGTCATTTCACGAAAGTCTCCCTTTAAAATCCTCATAGCAAAAGCGCTTCACCAGTTCGAAGCGGTCTTCCCCGTCCCTGTCGCGCTCAAGGACAATATCCGGGAGCGCCATCCCGTTAAACGTATTGTTCTTGACCATGCTGTAGATCGCCATGTCGCCGAAGGTCAGGATATCGCCGATCTTCGGCAGGACCGGCAGCCGGTAGACCCCGATCACGTCGCCCGCAAGGCAGGTCCGCGACGCGAGTCTCACCCAGACGCCCTCAGCCGGTTCGTCCGGCACAAATGCCTCCGTGCCGCCCCGGCTCTCGAGCGCCCCGAAAAGCGGCGGCGTGTAGGGCATCTCCAGCACGTCCGGCATATGGCAGGCCGCGGACGCGTCCAGGATCAGCGTCGGAAGGTCCGACGTCTCCACGATATCGAGCACGCGCGCGATCATTGTCCCTGCGTTCAGCGCGATCGCCTCGCCGGGCTCAAGGTAGACCTCCACGTGCCATTTTACCTTGATTTCCTTAACAAATGTAATCAGCCCCTCCACGTCGTAGTCATCCCGCGTGATGTGGTGGCCGCCGCCGAGGTTGATCCAGCTGACCTGCGTGAGATACGGCGCAAAGTTCTCCTCAACACTCCTGAACGTCTCTTTGAGGGGCTCCAATCCCTGCTAGCAGAGCGTATGAAAATGAAGCCC
>JAILID010000172.1 GCA_024695465.1 Lachnospiraceae bacterium
GTCCTTAAGTGCAGGTTATAGATTTTGTCCGGCGCCGTCCATCCTCTTCACCTCTCCAGTAGGTCGAAAAAAAATAGGACTAAGTCTGGAAGCCTTTGTTCAGGCGGCCTCTCGACTTAGACCTATTATTTCATAATCATCGCAAATCAAAAGATCAAAATGTCCCACCGAGAACAATCTTCCTTCCTCATCGCGTACGGAGTCGATGCAGTTCATCATCGTCTGATAAGTGGAAAATACCCCGTGAGCCTCATAATTATCCTTCTCCTCGCAGAGATTCGTGACAGAAAGGTCCGGCAAAAGGTTGACAAAATTGCGTTTCGCCTGCGTCACGAGAGAGTTGCGGTTCGCCAGGAAAAGGATATTTTCACCCAGCCCTGTTCAGGCAAAACCTTGCACAGAGCATTCTCGGTTTTAACTCTTCTTTTTTCATCCACTCTGTTACATCAACGAGAAACTTCCCCGCTAATACAGTTCATGATCACACTAACCATCATCTCTTTCTCCCCCGGCCTCGACTCCGCAATCATAATTGTCAGCGCCACGAGCGTGTGATCATCAAGCATCTTCTCACCGTTCTCATCATAGAGGATTCCATTTCTGTCGAGAAAATACAAAAACATAGTTGCCGCAATTCTCTTATTGCCGTCAAAAAAGCTATGATTCTTTGTCACGAAATACAGAAGATTCGCCGCCTTCTCCTGAAGCGTCGGATATATTTCCTGCCCTCCGAAGGATTGATAAATATTACCGATACTGCCTTTAAAAGAATCATCCTTTTCTTTACCGAAGAGTTCTGAATCATTGCCGAAGCTCATATGATCAATAACCTTGCGGCACTCCTCGTAGGTCAGGACATAGGTTGCTTCTTCCCCTCTTGGGCGCTGCATATTCTGATGATCATACGCATCCAGTAAATCGAGAGCGGAACTGTACCGTTCAATCACAGACAGTACCTGTTGACTGTCCAGAGCGTCCTGCGTCCGCTTCATCAGACGAACAACATCGCCAAGCTGATGGAGACGGGTTTCATTTGCAGCATATCCCTGAATGATATAGCGTTTCAGAACGGAATTAGCCCATTTTCTAAAAGCCACTCCTCGCTTTGATTTAACTCTATATCCCACTGATATAATTACATCAAGACTATAAAATGCCACCGGCCGATCAGAATTTGCAATTTGCAAAAAATGCAAATTGCTTTTTTTATCCAGCTCTCCTTCCTTAAACACATTGTTAATATGCCTTGATATAACGGAAATATCACGCTCATATAATTCAACCATTTGAGCCTGACTAAGCCACACACTTTCCTCTTCAGGTATTACTGGCACACTGAGACAGGTATCACCATCCTGAAACAAAACCAATTCAGTAGTCATCATCTCCCCCCTCATTCCATAAAAACGCTTTTTTATGTCAGTTAGAAACATCACTGCTGGCGTTCAGCAGCTTCTCCAACTCATCCATCTCCACCGCAATCTGCTTCTCCAATCTCCTCAACTCCGCCAAAATCTCCTCCGTCGGCGGATACTCAACCGGCACATACTCGGTCTTCTTGTACTTGCTGATGGAGAGATCATAGTCGTTGTCGACAATCTCCTGCTTCGGCACAAAGAAGCTCTGTTCCGTGCGCTTGCGATCCTTTTCATTTTCAAGATTGTGGAAGCGCGCAATGATATCCGGAATATCATTTTCCTTTGTCTCGCTCCGCTTATCGTCCAGGCTGTAACCGTCAGCCTTCATATCGTAAAACCAGACCTGATCGGTTCCGCCGTGCCCGGTCTTCGTGAAAATGAGAATCGCCGTCGATACCCCGGCATACGGTTTGAACACGCCGGAGGGCATGGAAATGACCGCCTCCAGAAGATTTCCTTCAATGAGCTCCTTCCGAATAGCTTTGTGCGCTGTAGAGGATCCGAAGAGAACTCCGTCCGGAACGATACACGCGCAGCGTCCGCCCACCTTCAGCATACGGAGGAAAAGAGCCAGGAAGAGCAGCTCCGTCTTCTTGGTCTTGCAAACCTTGAGAAGATCCGGGGAGACGATATCTGCGTCCAGACTACCCTTAAGTTCTCCGGTCACCATATTGTCCAATCTCCCTCGCTATGTTTGCTTCTTAAGAGCCCTAATCAATTTTTGCATCACAATTCAGTCCTGATCTTGCCAATCATCCGACAATCGCTCCCCAAAAACCATTTTCCATTATAATAATCTTTACCGGCAAAGTCAATTTCATGCGGCCTCCCAACGCCGGACGAAACGATTTTCCCTGAAATCGCAGGACTAATTTATCAATTCCCGCTAAATCTGTTAAAATCTTCACAGCATTCCTCGCAGCCTGCCTGCGGCATAGAAAAACCCGCTGCTTTCCCAGCGGGTCTTCGAATTCAACGTGACGATCTTCCTTTCCTTTGACAATAGATCTCTATCAAATCATCGATTGCCAAGTCAGGATCAAGGGTATGAAACGCCATATAGTTTCGCTTCATGGTTTTTGCGGGCGCGTACCTGTATATCCTCTTGCTTTTTTCATTACGGGAACACGCCCAGTAACGATAAAGATATCCGATCCAATACAGAACCTCCGGATTGTACTTTTCACCTTCCAGATTCAGATTCTTCTCGTCACTTAATTCCTCAAGAAGATACTCTTCACCCATCCATTGCAGCTTATTGCAGGGGGAATCCAGATGCTCCGCGACCTCTGATTTGTTATATTTAAAATCAATCTGAGGCCGCAAAATCGGTGAATGAACGGCAGCTCATGCTCTATTATGGAATCGGCAAGTATATCTCCCATTTCAATAAAAAACCAGGCCGAACGCCGCCCAAGCGCCCGACCCGGTTCCAGAGACACACTGTTTCTTTTCTAAGCCCGCTTCCTCGCCACAAGATGCATCCTGAATTTCTTCGCGCTCTTAAGTTTCTCCACCTTAAGGCCGGCCCTGCCGCAGAAGGTCCGGATCTCGTCCAGCGATCTCGCCGCGACGTCGCCGTGTCCGATCAGATTGGCCAGGGGCATTTCCGTATGGTTCATCAGCCAGAGGAGCGGCTTGGGGGCGGTGTAGTCCTGAAGGATCAGCCTTCCCCCCGGCCTCAGCACCTTTTCGGCGCTGTCGAAAAAATTCTGGGGATTCGGATAATGGTGGAAGCTGTTTGAGCAGATAATGGCGTCGAAAGAGTTCTCCTCAAAGGGCAGATTCTCGCAGTCGCCCACGACCCAGTCGACGCCCTTTAAGTTCTTTGCCCTCCCGACTTCTATCATCCGGGGCGTGATATCGATCCCCGTATAATGCTTTGCCGGATCTTTCTCATACAAAAGGGAGATCATCGGTCCCGTCCCGCAGCCGCAATCCAGAAGATCCTGATAGTCTTCCTTCTCCAGCTCCGACGCGATGAAAGGATAATCCTCCTTACACATCTCGTATATCCCGGCGTGCCCGGTCTCGTATATGTCCGCGGCCTTTGTAAACTCCTTGATTGTCAGTTCCTTATATTGCTTTTCTGTCTTCATTTCCCGGCTTTCCCTCTTACGCGTCAGCTCCAGCGGCAGATCGAATGCACCCTCGAAAGCGCGCTCCTACCAGCCGTCGCATTGGTTAGTTGTGACTTACCCCATGCTAACATACGCCGCGCGAAAAGTCAAGTTTGCCGAACCGGGCAGTCTGGATAGATATTCTTGTTTTCAGACTTCCCAAACCGGCCGAACAAAGCCATCATCCTCGCAAAGGCCTACCGCAAACGGCGAATAGGGACGCCGTTTGCGATAAGCCGAGAACACCAGGAACGCGCCCTTCATTTTCCAACAGGGTCCCTCTTTATTTCATGGAAAACAGATCCAGCTGCTCCGCCCGGTAAAAACCGTGCTCTATCGTCTCGTTGCCCTCATGGGTCAGCTGCTCCTTGCTGCTCAAGGCGAAACGCTTTACAATCGCGCGGATCACCAGATCAAAGCAGGAGACGATATCCGATTTGCTGATATCCGACAGGCAGATCATCTGGACATTGTAGTTTCTCGAGATCTCGAACATCGGCTCCAGGACATGCCTGGACGAGATCGGGCCGAATGGATTGTCCAGCACCAGCACGCCGCGTTCCGTTTTCCCGCCAAAATCCCCAAAGCTCTCCCTGGCGTAAGCCATGACCGCAAGGATCACCGCGAAATAGACGACAAACTTCTCCGCGCCGGAATTGTTGACCTGCGTCTGTTCCCAGGTGCGGTAGCCGGAATTTTCCGGGGTGCGGTCGATCTTGTAAGCCCTGAGCAGGATGTTTTCCGCTCCGATATAACGGCGCAGGAGACGCCGGCTGCCCACCGTCAAGGCCGCCAGTTTACCCACTTCGGCTTCGCTATGCGCCTCATCCGCCATCAGGGCTATGATCTCTTCCGTTCCCCTGTCAATTTCCGCCGTGATGGAAGCGTAAGCCGCATGCTCGTCCACGGCTTCCGGAATGTCGAATTTGATCATCTGCCGGCGTCTGCCCTGCACCCTGACTTTCGAGCTGCTGGAAAGCTGCAAAAGGCCTTCATAGATCTGCCTGCCCTGAATCAGGCACTGGCGGATCAGATCCTCCCTGGTTTTGTGAAACTCTTTCAGATCCGTATCGATCTGGGCGATCCTCAGCTCCAAGGTGTGGATATTCGCCTCCATGTGTTCCAAAAGCGTATAGTAGCGGTCGCCGCGGACAGACTCATTGAGCAGCAGGCTGCGCATGCTGCCGATTGCCCTTTTCACGTCTGTAAGGCTTCCGCCGTAGGCCTCCGCCATTTTTTCGAGACTTCCCTTCACTTTCTCCGCGCCCCGGTCGACCCGATCCTTCCATTCCCGGATCTCTTTCGTCAGAGCCTTCAACTGGGAGGCGTAATCCTCATCGAGCGCAAGCTCGCTGTATTCCGCGGGGCGGGTATAGGTCTCCACCGCGTTTTCGGTCTTCCCTTTTATCCGGTTCAGCTCCGACAGCTCTTTCTGGAGGACTCCCATGGCGAAGGCGATCCCGGCAAGCCTTTTTTGCGCTTCCTGAATCCGGGCTTCAAAGGCGTTCCCGACTTCATCCGGCGGAAGCGGCCCCCCGCCGAAATCCTGGAGACGTTCCTGAACAAATTCAAATGATTTCTCGGCGTTCAGCTGGGAGCGGGATGCCTTTGCGCGCTCAGCTTCCGCCGCCTCATAGTCCGCCTTGGAGGCCCGGCACCTCTCCGCCGCCTCTTTTTCAAGCTCTTCCGTATAATAGAGGCCGGCGTATTCTTCCTGCCGGCAGTCCCTTTTCCGAATCTCCCTTTCTTTATCTTCCTTTTCTTTCAGCAGGCGGTCCATCTCATCTCTCAGACGCTTTAAGTCGGCGTTCTGCGCCTCAAGAAGCGCCTCGTACTCCCTAAGCAGCGCGTCCCACTCGCCTTCCAGCAAAGCCGCGTCGGGCGCGTCGGAAACGCTTTCGTAACCCTTCTCAAGCGCTTTCCGGCGCGCGTCCAGCCCGCTTAGCAGCGTACTGATCTCTTCCAGCCGGGCGCTGATCTTTTCCTTTTCAGCAGCTTTCTTCCTCTCTTCGGCCGCCAGCTTCTTATGCGTCTCCCGGGCGAGGCTATATTTCTCCTGAAGTCCCTCTTCCTGCTTCAGCTTATCGAGCAGCTTTTCATAGTCCCGGAGACGATTTTGGAGGCCGTAAAGCGCCTTCTTCAGCTTGTCCTCCTCTTCCCGCAGCCCGCGCATTTTCCCCTTCAGTTCTTCCTGCTCCCGGCAGAGCGCGGCAATATGCGCCTCCTCCTTCTCAACGCTTTCCTCCAGCCCTGCCTTATTGGCAAGGATCCGCCCCTCCCAATCGGCTTCGTAGGAGGCAAAGACTTTCAGGCTTTCCGCGTCCGAAAGGAGCGCCTCTTTTCTCTCCCTGAGCTGTTTTTTCCGCTCATGCAGGCTTTCCAGATTTGCCTTTAATGTTTCTTCAAATGAAAACCGGTCCCGAAAATAGTCCTTCGAGTAAGCGGAGAGCGTCCGGAAACGGGCAGCTTCGCCCTGCAGCATCTGCTTGATATCCTCCGCGGTGAAAAGCGGAAGGACGGACGGCAGCCATTTATTATCCGATTCCTGATAGAGGTTTTCCAGGTCTTTCTGCTCCAGGATCACGCCATAGGCCGCATAGGGATAGGCCTCAAGGAGCTTCCGGCAGTCTTCTTCCCGGAGCAGCCCCTTTTCCCGCTGGGTTAAAAGATATTTCTCCGCGCTTGTATAGCGAAGGCCGCTGCCTGCCAGAAAATCGGAAAGCATTTTGGGGATATGAAGCGTCCCCCTGCCTGCCGCGGCGATTTCTTCTTCCGCCGCCTCGATCTTCCGGGCGCACTCCGCCTCGGCCGCCTCCGCTTTCGCGGTCTCCTGCCCCAGGAAGTCCCTGCCGTCGGATAAGAAGCGCCGGGCAAAATCAAGACCATGCTTCTGATAGATTGCCCGGACAGCTTCTTCCGCCTGGTGATAGTCCGAAAGCTTTCCGGCAAGGTCGTCGATGTCGGCCTTAAGCTGCCGGGTCTTCACTTTAGCGTCCGCGATTATCTGGGGAAGCTGATCTCTCCTCTCCTCCGCTTCCCGGATCCGGCTCTCCGTGTCTTTGATCTGATCGCCCAGCGCCCTTTCCTGCTCCAGGAGACCCTGCTGCCAGCTGTCGAGTTCCCGCATCGGGTATTTCATATCCAGCATACGGATCGCGCTGATTCCCAGCGCTTCGACTTTCTCGTCATTATCCTGCCTTTGCTTTTTACAGGCCTCGTCCGCCCTGATCTCATCGGCTGCCGAGCTTTTGACCTGCTTCTCGAGAAGGGCCAGTTCGCGCGCAAGGGCGGACTCGGCTCTTTTGGCGTCTTCTTTATCCGCTGACAGGCCCTTCCGCACCGGCTCCATACGCCCTATTTCTTTTTTGATCGCGCAGCAGGCGGAGTATTTTAAAGCCGCCAGCTTATCCGCGGATTCCGTATCATTCTCGCGGCTGGCTGTTTCCTGCCTGATCGCCTTCAGCCGGCTTTCTATATCCTTTAGCTGCCCATAATAATGCGCGCACTCGAGAAGACGGAATTTTTTATCCGCCTCCTCAGACCTTTTCCGGGCTTCTTCCTTCGCGCTTTCGGCGGCCCCCAGCTTTTCATTTTCCAGATCCAGCTCCTGCTTCCGCTCGTAATACTCCGCGGAAGCCTCCTCCCAGCGGATATGCCGGATATCCTCGGAGCGCCTTACCCGCTCTTCTTCAAGCTCCTCTTCCCGCTCCTTCTGCCCGGTAATCCGATCCTCCAGCGCGTCCGCGTAGCCGAATAAGCGCCCGATGCCCTTTTCCAGGGAGCCGCTGCTCTTCCAGAGGTTTTCCGCCTCCTCCTTCGCCTTGACAAGCATGCCGCTGAAGCCGGCGCAGACATCGCGTTCCCGGACGGTCTCCCGCTGCCGGGAAAACTGTTTCGCATAGGAGACCAGCATGGTTTCCAGCGAGCTGTCGTCTTTTAAAGCGCCGTGCCGCAGCTTCTCCTCAATGCGCGGAATGATGAGCTTGTCGATCAGCGCGTCTGAAGTCTTAAGGCTGCTGAAAAACTTGCTGAGGCCGTCCTCATTGGCGTTCAGGTCCTCGATCATGCGCCATTCATTTTGTATGATCCCGTACTGGGCAAGCCGATCCTTCCACTTTGCGCCATCCTCTGAGGAATAACGTTCCAGGCTTCCCCCGGACCGCCTCGCCAGATTCCTCACCTCGTCGAAAGAGGCGGGGATAAAGCGGCCGTTTTCTTTCCGGGAGAGGGGCAGGGAGATGATATCGTAATTCCCCTGGTAATTCGGATAAGCGGAAAGGAACGTATAATATTTGATATGGAAGCCCCGATCCTCTTCCGAGTCATCGGAGGAGTCGCTGGCCGCCATGGCGATTCCGGTCATCAGCTTCATCGGGCTCCCGTCCAGCGACCATTCAACCAGCACGTAACAGTGGTCCCGGGCTTTCGTGAAGAAGCTTTCTATCTTCCGCCCGCCAACCTTCGCCTTGGGGATGACCGGCTGCATGATAAGCTGGACCAGGACGGACTTCCCGCCGCCGTTGGCCAGGTTGATCAGCACGTCGGCCGGCCCATTTTCCCCGTTTTCAAAATCATACAGTTCATCGGCGATCAGGCGGTTTCCGTCGTTATATTGGAAGTTTGCGATTCGAACTTTAGAGATCTGCGGCATCTTTATTCACCCCTTTGATCCATTCCTGTATCTCGCTGATACGATCCTTCCGCAGAAAATAAGGCATCAGGTCGTCAAGCTTTCTCGTGGGCCGGATATTCCCGGACTCCTGATAGAAAAGGTCATCGTGTTCCGCATTAAATTTCACCAGGAGGCGGTTCAGGAGCCCGTATCGCTCGGCAAACTTCATGGAATCTTTCGATCCGTCCGTTTTGGAGAGCCAGGCGTTCGCGAGCTGGATGAAATGATCGCTGTAATCGGTCTGCTCCGCGGCTTCCGCGCCCTTTATGCAGGCCCTGCAGTGATCCGAGAAGGCCCTGATGGCTTCTTCCTTCGCAATGAACTCACGGCACTTCGGGTCCGTCCCTTCCCCGTGAAAAAACAGGTAGAGGAGGTAGATCGAAAGGTAGTTCAGCAAATTAAGGTCGCGGATCCGGACCTCATTGTTCGCGCTGATATCCTTACGAAAATCAATGTTGTTCTTCAGGAAAAGGTCGTTATCCTGCGTGGGCACGAGATACAGACGGTCTCCGCTTCGAATGAGTTCGAAGCAAAGGCTTTCCTTCATCGTTTCCAGCTCTTCCTGGACTTCCGGGTCCTCATAGTATCTCCAGACATCTGTGTTGCCGGACCGGTCGATCCAGCCTTTTTTCATCAAGGCGTGAAACACCTCCGCCGTTTGCTTCTTCATCTCTTCACCTCTACTTCAAAATCAGACATGCAGATCCTGTTTTGCCGCCCCTCCTTCAGGACCGTAAACGAAAACTCCCTCTCCAGCTTTCTCACGCTGAAGCTGTCGACCGCAAGATACTCCTCCGGCAGGCCGGCAAGGCAAAAGGCCAGCTCAAACTCGCCCATGGGCGGAACGATCATCTCCTTTGCGTTCTTCCAGTCCGAAACGGATACGGTCTGCAGGGCGTAGAGCGACAGAATCACCTGGGGCAGCGCATTTTCTTCACAGAATTCATAGAGCTCCTCATCCCCCAGCGATCCCGCGAATTCGCTGATCTTAAACAGCGTCCTGCCCTTGAAAAATGAAAAGAACGCGGCGCAGATCGCCAGGAAGCGGGCGTTGCGGATCTCCATCGGATCCGCTTCCTCGATCTCCTCCTCGAACGCTTCCGCCTCCTCCTCGATTTCGCTTATCGTTGTCTGAAGGCCGTAAAAGTTCTCTATGCTGAAAAGATTTTCGAATTCCGGCTTTGTGAGCGGGAAGAGCAGATGCATGGCGGCAAGGTCGAGAGGCATCCTGGCGCCGCGCAGCTCTGCCATGATGTCCCGGTCAAAGTCCAGACGTTCGTAGCGATTCATCGCGTAGCTGTCGCTTAAGATGCTCTGATACGCGTCCGAAAGGAACATCCTCTTGTTGATGAGGCTCCGCTGTTCCTCGATCGTCAGCTGGATGTTGCGGATAATTTCGGCAAGCGCCCTGCGGTGCCGGTCGATCTCTTCCGAGCCGACGCCGGACAGCCGGGCCTCCGCCAGCTTGTCTGCACGCTTCCTGGCGCTGTCCTGGATCGTCCTCAGTTCCTCATATTCCGTCTCCAGCAGGCTCCTGACCCGGGAAACAACGTTTTCGTACTGATCGATCGTAATTTTGGAAATGTTTTCCCGGCAGCGGCGCATAAAATCGTCCATGCTCAGCTTCATGTTGCGGATCTTGCTGACGAGTTCGCGGCTCTGATCCAGCGCTTCCACATAATTGTCCCGCTTCATGTATTCCGCCATCCGAAAACGGGTCACCGAGTAATCAAGTTCCGATTCGATCTCCTTCGAGCGGAAGAGGAAATCAAATGCGTCGTCGGTCAGGTGATAATTCCCTCTCTCCTCTTCAACCAGCCGCAGGGGTATCGCTTCAAAGCCTTCCTTTTCCGGGACAAGGACGCGGTAGTTCGTCAACATGCCGCCCTTCTGCAGCACGTCAATTATGATAAAGCGGGCAAGTTCGGCTGAGTCGATCGCGCATCCTTCCGGCAGGAGAGGGGACAGGTCATCCAGAAAATCCGCGACATCTTCCAGCTTGCAGTTCTGCTCGCTGCCAAGCGTGCGTTCCTTGATGAACACGAGCGCGGCCATAATCAGGTTATCCAGGAGATCCCGGTCCGGGATCATGGCCTTGACCGCGTCTTTATAAGTATACTCCATCAGAAATCTCGCGATATTGGCGAATTTCATTCTCTTTTCAAAACCGGAGAGCAGCTCCGCTATCTCTGGCCTTACCTTCATAGCTCACCTCATGATTTCAAGAAGCGTTTCATAGTTGATGATCTCCTGCGGAATGCGCTTGTTCGCCTCAATGGAAGCGATCAGGATCTCCCTTAACTCCCCGGAAAAGAGAGCGAAAAGCTCCGTATAGTCCCCCCTGGCTTCCCTTTGGTCCCGGCTGTCCGGGATGGCGCGTCCTGCGGACAGGCGCAGCATTTCCTCATAAGCCTGCTTGAAAAGGGACAGGTCAAGCTCCGGATTCCCTCTTCGAAGGGACTGATAGATCGTAAGCCCTGCCCTGTCAATATCTCCCCAGTAGAGATAGCGGACATGGCCGGCCCCCAAAAAGCGGGTATAGGCCGACAACGCGCCTTTTTTGCTGACCTTGCCGCCGCTCCCGTATACTACGCCGTCCAGAACCTGCCCGAAGATCATCGACGCCCCGTCCTCATACATGCGTCTGCGGATATTAAACCAGATATCCTTGTTCTCGCAGATCAGAAGCGTCATGGCCTCTTTTCGGACGGGAATATAATCGTTGAAACAGTATTCCGGGGTATCGTAATAGCAGAGGCGCTCCGCGGTCAGGCCCAGATGCTCCAGCAGACTCAGGAACGAGCCGTCCTCCAGCGCTTTTTCTTCGCCGAAAAGATCAAAAGAGCGTTCTTTTCTCGCTATGGGGACAGGAGACCCCGCCTTGAAGAGGAAGCGATTCAGTTTCTGCAGCGCCTCTCTATATTGCAGATAGAGGGCCGGTTTAGACTGGAGATACCCGCTTCTGCTGATATCCGGATGGAGCATCGCGATCTCTGAGAGCGCTTCCGAATAATCCTCAATGACCGTGAGCCTGTATTTTAGATAAATGGGATACACGCGGTTTCCATTTGTTCCAGACGCCTTGACGGGGGCTATCGCGCCTGCCAGGACAGCTTCTGAAACCAGCCGGTAGAGCTCGGCGTCCGAAGAGCAATGCAGCAAATCTTCCAGTTCGCTTTTGCTGATGGTCTTCCTTTTCCTGCCTGCCGCAAAGTCCCGGAGCTTCGTAATACTCAATGCCATGACGACTCCTCCATATCTTTCCCACTTATTGTATCATTTGGACGGACCTCTTTCAACGGCAAACAGCCTCCGAAGCGCTTTGGAAGCTTCGGAGGCTGGCTGTGCTGCAAATGAAAACCCCACGGGCGGGAGCTGGACGGAAAAATCAGGCCCGCGCGTCTAGCTGAAGAAGAGTTCCTTCCGCCCTTCCCAGTAGGCTTTCATGGTGAAAAGCAGCAGGCTCTTCCCGAAGCGTCTCGGACGCGAGAGAAAATACTGCCGGCTCCCCTGGGTCAGCCTGTAGATATATTCTGTTTTGTCGATATACACAAACCCGTCGCCCCTGAGGCTTTGAAAACCCTGCACGCCGATCGGGAGCTTCCGCAAACTGTTTCCCTTCATTTTCCGTCTCCGAAAAAATCACCACTATCTTCTTTCCTACTAATACTTCCCATATGAATAAGTCCTTTGGAGCCTTATTCCATAAGGTTTTTTGGCAAAATATAACATCTTCCACTAATTAAAAATCATATTTTTTCTTAAGATTGTTGAGCTCACTGTATTTGATTAGTCTTTCTCTCTGCATTCTTCCGACAACGATTCCGGGTGCAATTCCCTGCTGTTTCGCAAATCCCAAAATTTTTTCTTCAGAATAATCTTTTTGTTCCAGAAAAATATTATAATCCTCAGCCGAAATCAACATATCTCCCGACCAGGTATCAGCAGCTTTTTCATCGTCCTCGGATGTACCGTTCATCGTCCCTACATGGCCCAGAATGATATGTCCCAACTCATGAAACAGGCTGAACCAGAACTTATCGGCGTCTCTTCCTCTGGCGGTAATCCCGACAACAATCTTGTTTCCGTCTATAAAGGTCGCCCCCTGAAGAAAAGATCCCTTCAAATGCGGCAGAAATATCAGCGCAACCCCACAATCCGCAAGATTCTTTTTGATTTTCGGGCCAAACTCCTCTTGCGGCATGACTGTCATATCCCGAATATTCGGCACGCTTAAACTCAAATTCCTGATATTGATCGGCGCTGTTTCTATTTCCCGCGCCTGAATTTTCGCCTCCTGCGCCCATGCCATAAGGGCGAGATCACTCTTTTCCGTTATCGCCAGTCGCCTGCAGGCTATTCGTGTGATCTGCGTATTTCCCAGGAGAGAGAGCTCAACAACCTCAAAATATTTCCTAAGATTTACAACCTTTTCCTTAGCATCTCTTGCTGCCGGGATCCAACCATACTTCGCCATCTCACTGTACGGAAATTGTTTTGCCAGTTCCACGTCAGCGTCCATGGCATTTTCCGCCTCGGCTTTAACGATTTTTTCCCGGTAAATTGCTTCAAGATTATTCCAGAATCTTGCCGGAACACCCAGAACCATCTCCAGCCGAACGGCTGCCTCCGGAGTAAGCTGCACATCCCCGTTAATGAGCCTGCTTATATGTTTCTCAGACATATTCATCCTGACAGCAAACTCTTTCTGACTCATTCCCCGGTCAATTAACTGCTCTTTAATTGTCGCCCCAGGCGGCGTTGCGATGTAACTGCGGCTTTTTACCATAACAAAATCCCCCTGTACTCTCCTATATACCTAATGATAATCGACGATTTCCAAGATATTTGCGATTTGAATTTCGCTGCCCCGTTTCTCAAATATTAATCTGTAAGGATGAACCAAATCCACCGCATATTGCCCTTTTCTATCCTGCAGCAAGGGATGACATCTTCCAAGATGAAACTGTATCATCATCTCAACCGTATCCGCGGCTGATATCTCATCAATGCGCTGCTGTATCTTCTCTGCCATTTGCCGCCCGTAAGCGCGCTCTGCAGTTCTTGCGTTCGTACAAATCTTTTCAAGCTTTTTGTTCTTGTACGTGATGTCCAAGTCGTCACCTCTGTCTAAAATTTACCTTTGAGGTAAATTTATTTTAGCACAGATGGGGTGCTTCGTCAAGAATCGTAATTTACCTTACAGGTAAATTGCAGGCACATATAAATAGTGCTGGCACTAGAACCAAAATCTGGAACTGATACCGACACTATTCTTTCTTCACGTTATAGTAAATACGCCACAAATCTTTTGTCGCCTTCACCCAAACAACCTAAAATCAAAATACAAATCATCCAGCACCTCCGTCTCCATCGCCTGCGCTATCCGAATCGCATGAGAAATGTCCCGGCAGAATGCCAGCGCCTTCAATTTCTGGCCGGGGATCCGGTGCTGCTCGATCATCTGCGGAACCCCCTCCTGCTGCGGTTTATCAAAACGATAAAACTGCGGAGCACCGGACGACTTTGCCCGGTGCCAGTAACCGCCTTCCCTGATAAAATCCCAAAAACGCTCTCCGAACGCTCTGGTCAAAGCCTCGACAATCAAAACATACTGATCTGTAAACTCAAGCACCTTCATCAGCAGCTCCTCATTGTTTTTCATGGCATCCGCGCTGTGCTCGTCCATCCTGCGAAGAGCAGCTCTTCCTTTCCAGACCATCACCTTTAGCATAGCCCATGTTACAATATTTCTCATCTTCATACCGGTTCGCTCCTTCTCTTTTCGGATTCTTTTCATTCGCAAAGGAAAAT
>JAILID010000116.1 GCA_024695465.1 Lachnospiraceae bacterium
CCCCAAAAATGGTCGGACTGATCCCCGACCAGTCAAAATTGTCGGAGGCGTCCCGCAGGATGAGGCTCATGATCTCATCGGTGAAGGGCGGGATTTCAATATTTTCGTTGGAGAAAAGGCCGCCGTTCACATAGGGAAATGCCGCCAGCAGCGGATCGTCGTCCGCCAGATACTCGTCCCGGTCAGCCGGTTTCTGGTCCAGCACGCGGAAAAGGTCGCGCAGGCCCTTGCGGGCGGATTTGGCGTCAAACTGGGCCATATAGTCGTGGAACATATTTTTCCTGCCGAAAATGCCCGCGTCCTCCGCATACAGGCAGAAAACGATCCGGACGCAGAGCACATTGAGGCTCGCGAGAGTCTCCGGATCTTCCGGGTTCTTGTAGCGGTCAAGAAATGCATCGTACAATCTCCCTACCAGCTCACCGGCTTTCAGGGAGATCTGCATTTCCTCGTTGAGCTTCTTCGTCTCACGGTTTATCAGGAAATTCAGCAGATTATATTTTGACTGGAGCTCGGAGAGCGTGACTTTCACGGGCTCCGGCACGCGGGCGTTCATGTCGTAAATCCAGATCTCCGCAAAATTGGATGTAACGATCCACCTCGCCTTCTCGTTGAAGGGGAGGTAATTGTCGTAATATTTTGCCTGCTCGTAGGGGGTCTGCCCGTTGTGGCTGGCCTGCGGCTTGTCGAGCGGGATCCCGAGGGACTTCTGCTCGATGAGCACCCGCGTCTCCGGGATGTAGACGTCGATCCGCTTTGTATTTTTGTCCGCTCCAACCAGCTTCTTCTCAAATTCAACACGGTCGGTCACGTGATCCACCCCGAAAATGTCGGTCAGGATCTCGATCCAGTAGGAGCGGGCGTCCTCGTCCTCACGGCCTCTGCCGTTCCATTTGTAGAAGAATTGTCTGGCGGCTTCGCGCATTTCCTGGTCAGTCATGGTTCCCTCGATTCCTGTATACAATATCTCAGCAGTCAAAAAGAATATACTATTTCATTATAATCTTGTTTCCGGAATCTGTAAATAAAGCATCTCCTTGCACTCACGGCAAAACAGCAAAACGCCCGGAGCCGGTTCGGTTCCGGACGTTCCTTGTTCATTTCAAAACGGTTTTTGTTTCCTTTCGTCTGCGGACACATGATCCCCGACTTTTTTGGGTTTGAGGTATAAGAATCAAGGTCCTTCAACTCGTCACCTGCTGTCCTACAGGACCCTAACGCATTTTCTTTTTCAACCGGGCAAGATTGTTTTCCGTGCGTTTCCTGTCTCTATGGTCTTCCGGAAGAACTTTTCGATAGATGGCAAGCGCCTTCTCATAGTATTCCAACGCTCGCTTGTAATCGCCCAGATACTCGTAGTCTACACCGATATTATTGTAGCTTTCCGCCAGGTCCGGATGATCCCCCGGCAGCACTTTCTCGCGGATTGTCAGCGCCTTCTTCTTATATTCCAGCGCCTTCCTGTGGTCCCCCAGGTTTGAGTAGTCCACACCGACATTATTGTAACTTAGCGCTAAGTCCGGATGATCCTCCGGCAGCACCTTCTCGCGGATCGACAGCGCCTTCTTCTGATATTCCAGCGCCTTCATGTAGTTCCCCAGGTTTAAGTAGCCCACACCTACATTATTGTAACTATGCGCTAAATCCGGATGATCCTCCGGCAGCACCTTCTCGTGGATCGACAGCGCCTTCTTCTTATATTCCAGCGCCTTCCTGTAGTCCCCCAGTCTTGTGTAGTCCACACCGACATTATTGTAACTTTTCGCTAAGTCCGGATGATCCTCCGGCAGCACCTTCTCGCGGATCGACAGCGCCTTCTCATAATATTCGAGCGACTTTTGATAATCCTCCAGATAAAAACAGTCATAACCGATCCGGTGAAAACTATCGGCCAGCTCCAAATCATCCTCCGGCAGCGCCCACTCCCGAATCCTCATCGCCCTCTCGTCAAGTTCCAGCGCTTCCTTATACTTATATTTCTCTGGCAGTTCCCCTGCGATTTCGACATACTCCTTCGCCAGTTCCAACAGCTCCTTTTTCAGCTCCTCCTCCCGCTCCTTAAGCGCCTGAATCCGCTCTTCCCGGGTCTCCGCCGTTTTCGCCTTGGAAGTCTTTTTCTTCTCCGCCGTCCCCGGCTTCTTTAGCCACTCTACAAAGATCTCCTTCGCTTTGAGGTTCTCCTCCAGCATCCTGCGAACTTCCCCGGCGAGCTTCGCGATCTTCTCATTGCGCTCCCGATTCGCGTCAAACGCTGAAAGAATCTTCCTGATAAACCCGGTTTCCTCGTCATCCAGAAAATAAAAATACGTGCATACGTCGATATACTTCTTTCCTGCTTCCAGCCGGTGGTTGATGGGGAGGTTTTCATTTTCAAAATCTTCCCGGTAAGCCGCCATCATCTTCCGGTTGGGCGTCGGCCGGTTCGGTACCGGATTATTCATCTTCTTTCCCCGGAATTCTTCCTCCGTCTCCGTCTTCGTAAGGTCCGCGTGAAATCCCATCATGCTCTTAAAATCATGAGCCTCCTGATAGATGCGGTCCGTAAACCACACCGGAAAGACAAACAGCACATGGGATGGGTAATTGACATAGTTCTCACGGTTCATGTTGATCTCATTTACGAGCGCGGCGACTTCCTTCTCGTTCGAGTTATCCACCGTCTCCGCCAGATGGGTCACGACGAGAACCGCATCATCCCCGAACTTCTTCCGAAAGTTTTCCAGGGTGAGGTAGGCGTGCCCGTCGACGATGAGGTTTTCATTTTCATCCGGATGAACCTTAGAATAATTGACCTCGACGATCTTCTTTTTTGAATGGCTGCGAAGCTGACCGATAAAATCCTCCGTCTCATCGAAAGTATTGAGTTCGATACAGCCGTAGCCGGAACCATCGTTCGCGTTTAACCAGACAAGCAGCCTGCGAAATGCGGGCTGCCCGTAATAGTCTCTCATGACCTCCACCTCATTTCTTCTTGTGCTCTTTCACGTAGAGCGCGATCTGCCTTTTTACAAATGAAAGAGCCAGCGGGTGAACGTCGCACCAGCGAACGCCGTTGTATTCGATCAGGATGCCGCTGCTGAAAATGTTCAGCAGCGTATCATCCTGCGGCGTGGCGCGAACGGCAACATCCTTCTCCTTGCTGTCCAGTATTTCCTTCAGGAGTGGCGCATAACTAGAAGCAAAGCATCTGGCATAATCAGTCCGGACGGCGTTCATCGCGTTGATAAGCTCAACGTCCCTGATCTTGTCCCCGCCGAAAATGACAACATTCTCCGCCGCCGTCGTAAACAGGCGGAAGAAATCCCGGAGACTTCCGCCGCTCATCATGATGGCCGCGTCAAGGATCCCCTTATAGTCCGGGATGGTCGAGGTGTCAAATTTTGCCTCGGGATAATTGGCAAAATCAAAATCAGGGCTCAAAAGCTTTTCGGTATTAAAACGCTTTTCGGCGATCTCCCGCATGGCCTCAATTCCGGGCCGATAAGGCTTTCCGTCCCGGTCATGTACCTTGATCATGCTGAGGACATACGGATCATGTTGGTAGGACGCAATAGCCGCCGCTCTGTTCGGTGAGTAGAGAAGGTAAATCGGAAATGTAACGATCATGCTGCAGGAAAGCCGGGGCAGCATCACCTCCGAATTGAGGAAGAGAGGCATCGCTTTCTCCTCCTCCAGCTTGTCGAGCCCGTCCAGGATCAGAAGAAGCATTTTTCCCTGCTTGTGGAGCTCCGTGTTGATGTGCAGGAAGATAGAATTTGCGTAATCCATAAACTCCTGGAAATTGTTCCTGATGGATTTTGTGAGCGTCTCCTTTGTCTGCTCGTCAAAACCGGCTTTGGCTCCCAGTTTCATAAATACCTTGCCGATGCCGGCAAAGAGGGACACTTTTGCCTCCGCCCCGCCGTCAATATTGTATGAGTGGTCAAAAGTAACCAGTCTCTCCTCTTGCACCACGGAAAATATGCTGTCCTCCAGATAGCGGTAAAGCCGTTCGACGTCACGCACGACGGCTCTGCTCAGCACTTCATTTTCCTTAACGGAAGCAATCACGTAATCCATGAGGTAATAAAGAAAATCCTGCTCCGTATTGAACCGGGAGCTTGACTGCTCAATGTTTGGAATATAAATGACATGATATTGGTCTTTCAGATCGTCGGCGATCTTCCTCAGCTCGGTCGTCTTGCCGCTGGCCCTGTGGCCTGCAAGGAGAAGTTTTTCATAATAAAATTCTTCTGCGTCTGCAGTGTTTCTCTTCTCCGCACAGTAGCGAAGTGTCCGCACGATCTTCTGGCGCACAGACCCGTCACCCGGTGCGTTCCGGGCACGGTCGACGTCCACATAGAAGGAGCTGTCCGGAGCCAGGTCCGAGTGAAGGTTCAGGTTAGCGATGAGGCCTTCCAGATCCTGAGCCTGCATTTCTTTTTTTCCCATGGTATCACCTCTAAAATATAAGTTGTCTCTATTATAATAAGCTTTCCGGAATCTGTAAAGAAAGGAAAAAAGAACCGGTCCCAGACCCTTGATTTCACCTGCCTTTGCGCCTCTTAATAACATTTCCGGAAAAATCACTTTTTTCCCGCCGCGCGCTGCTGTATAATAATAGGCATCATTCAAGCGGCGCGGCTGCCGCGCAAAAATGCCTCCGCCTGCCGCCCGCGCCCTGCGATCTTACACAAGTTTTTACTGAAGGGAGATCTCTATGTCAAATAAAACCAAAAAACGCGGTCCCTTAGCCCGCGCGCTGCGCCTAATCGGGATCCTTGCCCTCATCATCCTCGTCCTTCTCGCCGGCCTCATCGGCTTCCTGTCCGCAACCGAATACAAGCCGGCAGACCGGGAAACGCTTGAAGTCAGGGGCAGCGCATCCAAAACGCTTTCCGCCGGAGACTCCATCACCGTCATGAGCTGGAACATCGGCTACGGCGCGCTGGGCGACAACGCCGATTTCTTCATGGACGGCGGGGAAATGGTCACGACCGCCGATGAAGCCCGGGTCCTCCGCAATATGGAGGAAATCGGCGCCGCCATCGGAAGTTTCGAGCCCGACGTCCTCCTCCTGCAGGAGACGGATGTCAATTCTTCCCGCTCCCACCACACCAATGAGTACGGACTGATTGGGGAAATGCTCCCGGAGCACTGCTCTTCATTTGCTAACAACTTCAAGGTCGCTTTCCTGCCCTACCCGGTTCCGCCCATCGGAAAGGTCGATTCCGGAATCGCGACTTTCAGCTCCTGCCAGGTGGGCGAAGCGGAACGGATCCAGCTGCCGATCCCATTCTCCTGGCCGATCCGAATGGCCAACCTCAAGCGCTGCCTGCTTATCTCCCGCATTCCGATAAGCGGAACGGACCGGGAGCTGGTCCTCGTCAATCTCCATCTGGAAGCTTACGACGACGGCGAAGGCAAGGTCGCCCAGACAAAAATGCTGGCCGGGATCCTCGAAGAGGAGGCCGCAGCGGGCAATTACGTAATTGCGGGCGGGGATTTCAACCAGATCTTCTCAAACGCCGATCAGGACGCCTACCCGGTCTATCCCGGAAACTGGATAGCAGGCGAAGTCGACACCGACGCCTTTGAAGGCGGCTGGCAGTTCCTGATGGACGCCTCGAGTCCCACCTGCCGGAGCCTTGATAAGGTCTACGCCGGCGCGGATCACGAGACCTTCCAGTACTACCTCATCGACGGCTATATCGTCTCGGAAAACATCCGCGTGGACTCGGTTCGGACGGAAGACCTTCATTTCAGCGCGTCCGACCACAATCCCGTCGTGCTGAAGGCCACGCTGGAATAAGGATCGCTCCGGATAACGTTTACAGAACAGAAAGGACATAGCACATCCGGCGCCATGTCCTTTTTTACGGTCTCAGCCCGGAAAACGGGCGCGTTTTGTTATAAGAAAGGGAAAAGAAATGCTGGAAATAAAAGGAAGCGTGAACACCGCGTTGTGTTACGCGAACATCATCGAGGAGGAAGCCATCGAGCAGATCAAAAGGATGTGCAGCTATGAGTTCACGGAGGGCTGCCGGATCCGGATCATGCCGGACGTGCATGCCGGGAAGGGCTGCACGATCGGGACGACCATGACCATAAACGGGAAGGCGGTCCCGAACATCGTAGGCGTCGACATCGGCTGCGGAATGTACACGGTGGAGCTCGGAAGGGGAGAAATTGACTTCGCGAAGCTGGATGAGGCGGCGCATTTCATCCCCTCCGGAATGAAGGTCTGGGAGGAGAGGCAGGAGCACTTCGACCTGACAGGGCTCAGATGTTACCGATACCTCAAAGACACGGACAGGCTCGAACGGAGCCTGGGGACACTGGGGGGCGGGAACCATTTTATAGAAGTCGACCGGGCCGCGGACGGCATGAGCTATCTAATCATCCACTCGGGCAGCCGCAGCCTCGGAAAGCAGGTCGCGGAATATTACCAGAACCTCGCGGTCGAACTCCATCAGGGGAAGGCGGCTTACCGCAAGGAGCAAGACGAACTCATCCGGGCCTACAAGGAGCAGGGACGGAGCAATGAGATCGAGAACGCCCTCAAAGACCTTAAAATGAAAATCGCAGAAAACACGATCCCGCCGGATCTGTGCTTCCTCAGCGGAAGCAGCCTTGGGGACTACCTGCACGACGTCGAGGTCTGCCAGCATTTTGCGAGGCGGAACCGGGAGAAGATGGCGGATATCCTGCTCACAAGGGCCGGGCTCAGCGGGAAAAACGCCTTCCACACGATCCATAATTACATCGACACGGAGGAGATGATCCTCCGCAAGGGCGCAATCGCGGCCCATAAGGGCGAGAAAGTCCTCATCCCCATCAACATGAGGGACGGGTCGGTCCTCGCGGTCGGCCGGGGCAACCCGGAGTGGAACTACTCCGCGCCGCACGGAGCCGGGCGGCTCATGTCGAGAAAAACCGCGAAGGAAAAGCTGGATCTTGATGAGTACAGGCGGACGATGGCGGGCATCTACAGCACTTCGGTAAATGAAAACACCCTCGACGAAGCGCCGATGGCCTACAAGTCCCTTTCCGACATCATCGGCGTGATCAAAGACTCGGTGGATGTGATCGACGTGCTGAAGCCGCTATACAATTTTAAGGCGTCAGAATAAACCCAGGAGGAAGCGTCATGCCTTCCGGCGGACGATATACCAGAAGCAGATGAGCTCGGACACACAGCAGGTCATCCAGCCGACCGGATAGCCGAAGCCCACCACGTAGGGGTTGTAAGCGATCCGGCTGCCGATGAAAAGGTAGATCTGCCGGATCACGACAAAGCAGGCCAGCATGCAGATCATCGGGATCTTCGACTCCCCCCGGCCCCGGAGGGCCCCGGCCAGCGTGTGGTTGACCGCATTGAACATCAGGAAATAGGTGTTCATGCGGATAAAGAGCGTCCCGTAGTAGATGACCTCGTTATCCTGGGTAAAGAGCCGGGTAGCCGAAGGCGCCAGCGCGATGAGGATCGTTGCGATCACCGCAGTTACGCCGACTGCCATCTGGATGGCGCGGACCGTCCCCTTGTTGGCCCGGTCCATCTTCGCGGCCCCGATATTCTGGCTCACAAAAGTCGTCGCGGCCTGACCCAGGGAGTTGATCGGCAGGAAAATGAAGGAATCCAGCTTGTTGTAGGCTCCCCAGCCGGCCATACAGCCGGAACCGAATCCATTGATATAGGACTGGACGAACACGTTGGACACCGTGGTAATCATGGACTGGATGCCGGCCGGCAGGCCGATCTCCAGGATGAATTTCAGGATCGGAAGGTCGATCCGGAGATCCTTTAAGGTCAGCTTGTAGATGTCGTCGGTCTTAAGCAGCAGGCGGATGACCAGGATCGCGGAGATGAACTGCGAGAGGATCGTCGCGATCGCCGCGCCCGCGATGCCGGCCTTGAACGAGATGACAAAGACCAGGTCGAGCACCGTATTTAAGATGCTGGTGAAGATCAGGAAATAGAGCGGCCGCTTCGTGTCCCCCACCGCACGCAGGATGCCGCTGCCCATATTGTAGAGGAGAAGGCCGAGTGCCCCCGAGAAATAAATCTCGAGGTAGAGCTTCGCCTGCGGGAAGACGTCGTCCGGGGTCTTCATGAGGCGCAGCATGGCCGGGACAAGAACGAAGCCAGCAAATGTGAAGAATACGCCGAAGAGGAGCGTGACGGCGATCGTCGTCTCCACGGCCCGGTGCAGTTCTTTCATTTTCCGGGCTCCCAGGTACTGGCTGATCACAACGCCCCCGCCGACGGAGAAGCCGTTGAAGAAGAAAATCATGATGTTGACGATCATGGTCGTCGAGCTGATGGCCGCCAGGGCCTCCTTGCCGACAAAGTTGCCGACGACGATGGAGTCCACGGTGTTGTAGAGCATCTGGAAGATGTTGCCCAGCAGCAGCGGAACCGAGAAGGCGATCAGGTGACCCGTGATCGATCCGTCCGTCATATCCCGGACGGTGGATATGTTTGTGGAAGACATGAATGAACCGATTTTCCTTTATTGTTGAGATTTGATAGATACAGGCCTATCCATTTTATCGCTAAGACGCGTGAGAAGCAATGCCTTCTTCAAAAAATATCCCTTACTATTCCGCGCCCTTCCGGGCGGCGCTTCGTGTGCCCCGGGTTCCCCTTTTTTTGCCTCATTTTAAATGACCGCCTATGTCCCTGCCCCTCAGCAGCTGATCAGCAGGTGTTCATTTGCCGCGTCGTTGCAGACCCGGCAGCTTCTGTCGGAGACGTCACAGACGCGGACGATGCCGGCCAGCTTTTCATTTTCCGCCTCTTTGATAATAGCTTTGTTTTTACTTCCCTTTGGACGACCCGGCTTTTTCTTTGGAGGTTCTTCTGGCTTTGGAACAAGTCCCAGGTCCTGCAGGATCTCCATGTGAGATGGGTTCAGTCTGATCAACTGCCATGTTTCTCCATCGGAGCGTACCTTCTTGGCACGATCCAGAACCGACATGTTCTTTTTATAGGTCCGCTCCTCTAACAGTTTAGCCTGGTCAAAGATCTTAATCAGGCGAAAGGTCACTTCTTATCATATCTGCAAAAGCA
>JAILID010000131.1 GCA_024695465.1 Lachnospiraceae bacterium
ACCATGCCTCCCTGCGGAAAAGGATCGGAACGGTGCTCCAGACCGGCTCCCTGATCCAGGGAGATATCTATTCCAACATCATCGTTACCTCCCCGGATCTCTCCATGGACGATGCCTGGAAGGCCGCCGAAACGGCCGGCATCGCCGAGGATATCCGGAGCATGCCCATGGGCATGTATACGATGATCGGGGATACGACCTCAGGTATTTCAGGGGGGCAGCGCCAGCGGCTGATGATCGCCCGGGCCGTCGCGCCCAGGCCCAGCCTGCTGATCTTCGATGAGGCCACCAGTGCCCTGGACAACAAAACCCAGCATCAGATCTCCGAGGCTCTGGACGCCATGGGCTGCACCCGCATCGTTATCGCCCACCGGCTGTCCACCATCCGCCACTGCAACCGCATTCTGGTCATGGACAACGGCAGGATCATCGAGGAAGGCAAATACGACGAGCTGATCGAAAAGGGCGGATTTTTCGCGGATCTGGTGGAGAAGCAGCGCCCGGACGCGGAGCCGAAGAAATAAAAAGCTTCGGCCGCCCGCCTGCAGGGGCCGAAAAAAAGAAGGGAGAAGCTGCGCCTGATGCTGCATGCGGATTATCTGATCGTTGGGGCGGGCCTCGCGGGGAGCGCGCTGGCCTTTCTGCTGCAAAAATCCGGCGCGAACGTCCTGCTGACCGAGCTGAAGGATGCGGAAAGAAAGGACAAGCTCTGCGCAGGCATCATGTTGCTTTCCGGCATCCATCATTTTCAGCGGATTTACGGAAGGGAAAGCCTGGAACAGCTGAACCTCTTTCCCCTCCATATTCTGACAAGGCTTTTCTTCGGGGAGGAATATTCCCGGCCCCTGGAGATAAGCACCGTCGAGCGGAAAAAGCTGGATGATTTCTGTCTGAAGCAGTATCTGGATCTGCAGGGACGCCTGGCGGACCGCCTGCGGCTTATCCGCATCGGCGCGAAGGGGCGCATCGCCGAATTCCGTGATATGAGGGAGAACCGTACGGTTCAGGTTTCCTACGGCGCGCTGATCGGCGCGGACGGAGCCCTCTCCGCCGTACGCCGGCTCATGACCGGGCGCAGGCAGCATACGGTGACCGCGCTGCAGGGAACCGTGGATTTCCTCCGTTCCGACTTCGTGACGGCATCCCATCCCCTCGATATCGGCTACTGCTGGTATGTTCCCCGGAGGGAGGACGCCACCGTCGGATGCGGATTTTCTGCTCTTACCGTGCCCGAGAGCATGAAACGGCTCCGCGCCTTCTGCGAAGGTCTGCGCCTTGATATGCCCCCGCTCCGCGGAGCGCCGCTTCCCGCCGGGGACGACGTGCTGCTGCAATGCGGTCCGGATATCCTTCTGATCGGGGACGCCGCCGGGCTCTGCGATGCCATTACCGGCGGCGGAATCCATTATGCCCTGGAGTCCGCCCTCGCCGTGGCGGATCAGCTCCTGAAGGGAATCCCCTACGGGGAATCCATGGCCGCTTCCCTTGAAGAACTTTCCCGGAGCGCGCATATGGCACCAAACTACAACTTCATGCTGTCCCTGAAAATGGCCCACGATATCTCCTCCGGAGCGAAGGAGAACGCGCGGCAGGAGGAGGACATGCTGATCTGGGTCGACCGGGCGGATCGGGAGACCGGTTCCGGTCCCAAGCTCCGGACCCATGAAATCGGGCAGCTCCACCGGGCCTTTTCCGTCTTTATCCTCGATCCACAGCAAAAGCGGATTCTCCTGCAGAAGCGGGCGGCGGGCAAGTATCACTCCGGCGGCCTGTGGAGCAACGCCTGCTGCTCCCACCCCCGGGTCGGGGAAACCACGGAGGAAGCGGTGCTGAAAAGGCTCGCCGTCGAGCTGGGCTTCACTCCGGACGCGGAGGAGAAAAGAAGCCTCACCCGCTGCGGCTCCTTCATCTACCACGCGGATTTCGGCCCCCTCAGCGAGCATGAGGTCGATCATGTATATACCTGTTTCACGGACCCGGACACCTTCAGAATGGATGCCTTTTCCCCAGAGGAAATCGAAGCGCTCCGGTGGATGGACGTCTCCGATATGGAAAGGCATCTGGCAGAGCATCCGGAGGAATTCTCCGCCTGGTTCGCCCCGGCGTGGAAGCTGGCCCGGGCCGCCCTCTCCCCTGCCGGTGAATAAGCACCGCCCTTCCCTTCCCGAAAACAAAAACCCCGGCTCATGCCGGGGCGCGTTTTATTTTGTTCAGGCGGTCTGCAAAGTGCGCAGAATCGTATCCTTCAGCAGGACCAGCTCCCCTTCGGAATCGCTCCCCTCCGTGTAGGAAAATGCGGCGCTGCTCCGGGAGCATGCGTACAGCAGCGTGTCGAGGATGAAGGAGAACATTTTCTTTTCACCCATTTCCGTCTTCACCGTTCCGTCCTGCCCGGCGGCCGCGTAGACTCCGCTGAAGATATTTGCCAGTTCGCTTACAGCGCCGGCGGAAGCCATGGCCTGATCCTCCGGCAGGTGTTCATTCCGCGCATAGACGCGGAAATAAAGATCGAAGCGAAGCGCCTCCGGCTGTTTTCTGTATAATTCCAGGAACAGATCCAGGTAGGAGGCAAGCTGCGCCGCTGCGGTTTCCCCCTCCAGCCTCGCCTTGCGAATCTGGGCGAGAATCCTGTTTTCCCATGCCCACACGGCAACGGCGGCAGCCAGGGCCGGCTTCGTGGTATAATGCCGGTAGAGCGTGGCGCAGCCGATTTTGCAGGCCTTTGCCACGTCATTCATGCTGACGCCGTCAATGCCCCTCGTGGAAAAAACTTTAAAAGAATGCTGGAGGATTTTTTGTTTTCTGGCCGCCATCGCGCGGGCGTCCCGTTCGGGATTCCTTCCCATTCTCATTCTCATCCTTTCCTGATCGTATATGGAACAAACATATTCTTTATCCTCTGTATTCTATATGTTTCGATTGTAAAAGTCAATCTATTTCAAAAAATAATTAATCGGGGCGTTCCGTTTATTCTGTTGTTTTAATGCAACTTTGGGATATACAATTTCAGGATCCCTGTCATAATTGGATTCCATGATGTCCATTGAGCTTTTCCGATGGCGCCGGATTTTCCATTGAAAAATGTAAAAAACGATTTATCGAAGACTCACAAATATGTTTTTTATATTTCCTTTCCTTTTTGTTCCATAAAAAAAACGCTCCCGGAGGGAGCGCCTTATGTGATGCAAATGATGGTATATGCGCGGAGACTTACCAGATATCCACGGAACCCGTCTCGTCCTTCTTGACCCAGTAGATCTTATTCTGATCAATGCGGACGTAGGCGTTCAGCGTCCCCTTGGGCAGCTTCGCCGCGATTTCCTCAGGGGTGATCTCCCCGCCCAGGGGGGACTGGATCACGATGGTCATCTTCGCGGCCTTCACGGTCTTCAGAGGCGCCTTCATGGCTTCCTTCTTTGCCGCAGCCTTCGCCTTCTCCTCCGCCGCGACGCGCTCCACCTTCGCCTTGACGCGGCCCGCGGTCATCTCATTGGCCAGCTTTTCCTTTTCAACCACATCCTTCACGTCTCCCGCGACGGTATCCACAGCCTTCTTTACGCCATCCGCCACGGCATGGGACGCCTTCCTCGCTGCCTTTTTCACTTCGATCTCGGCGGCGGCCTTCGCTTCTTCCGCGGTCATCTTCGCTTTTGCCATACGATGAATCCTCCTTTTATCCTTGCTGTTTTCCCGGAGAAACACAGGAATTTCTCTTTTATATATCTGTCTTTTACCGGTCACCGGTATTATAACACATGCCCGCGGGGGATGCAAGACAAACCGCGGGACAAACAGGGCGGACAACGCGGGACAAACAGGGCGGACAAAACGCGGGACAAACAGGGCGCGCATGGAGAGGCATCCGCCTCTTTTCTGGGCCGCCGGCCCTCAGCTTCCGTCCTCCCCCGTGGGCTTTACAGCACCTTGCCCAGGAAATCCCGGGTGCGCTGATTCCGGGGATGATTGAAGATCTCCTCCGGCGTCCCCGCCTCCAGGAAAAATCCGCCGTCCATAAAGAGAACCCGGTCCGCCACCTCCCGGGCGAATCCCATCTCGTGGGTCACCACCAC
>JAILID010000005.1 GCA_024695465.1 Lachnospiraceae bacterium
ATATCATGAGGGAGGGCATTGAAAATGGGGATCCGCGCCTACGATGAGTCATATATAGAAACTGCGCAGAACATTCTGGGCCATGCTGTTGATTTTGCTGTGATGACATTAAATATCGAGCCGGATGAGTTTGGAAATGCATTTGTCGTCTCGGATGTATCAAGGCAGTTTGCCGGCGGGAATCCGCGTTATGTCGCCGGTTTGAGCGGCTGCGAGCTGGCAAGGCAGGTGCTCCTGGAAACGCGAATGCCGTTCATCGATGCGGAGGATGTCATGTATATAGACAAATCTCCCGAATACTGGGCCGGTTGGGCTCTGGCATATTATCAGTGGTATTCATCCCGCTCGTTTGTCGACATCCTTACGGCGGTCCCGCTCTCCCGCATAATTGAGATGTATCCGGTATTTCACGAAATGGATGTACATCAGTTCACCGATCATATGGATAATCTTATAAGAGAAGCATATCCTGCGACCCGGCTGAAAGTCCGCCGTAAGATAAGCGGTCTTACACAAGCGGAGCTCGCTGCAGCTTCCGGGGTAGCCCTGCGGCAGATACAACTGTTTGAACAGCGGCAAAGAGATATTAACAGCGCGGCAGCCGTTACCCTGTTTCAGCTCAGCAAGGTGCTGTGCTGCCGGATAGAAGACTTGATGGAGCCATGCTTTTCGGATTAGAAGCTGACTTGAATAAAGTTTGTGATTGACAAACCCCCCGTAATCCTCTATAATTGCTCATTAGCAACTTTAAATGTGTTGATGGCACTATGGAATCTGTCTACCACTCAAGAGAACCGGCGGTCGGTGCGAGCCGGGGTGCGCACAGAGGACAGTCTCATGCCGGAGCAGATCTCCTGAAGGTACGCTGCGTAGGGAGATCCGGAGGACCCCGTTATCAAGGTCAGATACTTAATGGAGTATCGCAGAGCGGCTGCGTATGCAGCAATCCGGGTGGTACCGCGATTGGAATGGATTCTTATCGTCCCGGAGGTTCATTTTTTTGAACCTCCGGGACTTTTATGTTGCCGGAGGAAGAAAGGAGTTTGGAAAATGAAAACATTGAAGTTCATCGACATGACGCTCAGGCAGGCAGGTCCGTCCTTTGGGAAGAACCTTACCTTCAGGGAGAAGCTGGAAATTGCCAGGAGCCTCGACCGGCTGCGGGCGGATACCATCGAGCTGGCTCCGATCTCGGGCAGCCGGGCCGACCAGCTGGCCAACAAGACCATCGCTTCCATGGTGGAGACCCGGATCTCCGCGGCGGTGAATCTGGGGGATGGCAATGTGAAGGAGACCTGGGAGAGCATCCGGAACGCGAAAAAGCCCAAGTTGAACCTGATCGCCCCGGTCTCTCCGGTCCAGATGGAGTATATCTGCCACAAGAAGGCTCCGGCGATGTTGGAGCTCATAAGGGCGAAGGTACAGGAGGCCCGCGCCTTATGCGATTTCGTGGAATTTTCGGCGGAGGACGCGACCCGGGCGGAGCCGGAATTCCTTTATCAGGCGCTGAACGCCGCAATCGAGGCAGGGGCCAACAAGATCACGGTTTCGGACGCCGCCGGAGAGATGCTGCCGGATGAATTCGGGGTTTTCATTTCCAATATCATGGCGAATGTTCCCGGACTTTCGGAGAATCCGGAGAGGATCGAGCTTTACGTCCAGATCAAAGACCAGCTGGGGATGGCTGTCGCCAGCGCGGCCGCGGCGGTGCGCCAGGGGGCGGTCGGCGTCAAATGCCTGGCGATCGAGGACGGCTATCCGACGCTGGAGGATCTGGCCCGCTTTGTCCAGGCCAAGGGGGTGGCGCTTGATCTCGCGACGCAGGTGCGGGTGACGGAGCTTCACCGCGCGGTCGGCCAGCTCGAGAAGATCCTGAAGACGCAGGAAGTGAGCAAGGATCTGGAGGAGTTGGGGAATGTATGCCTCAGCTCGACGGATGACATCGGGGAGGTGGTCAAGGCTACGAAGATGCTGGGCTACGATCTTTCCGACGAGGATAACGCAAGGGTTTTCGAGCGCTTCAAGAGCGTATCGGGCCGGAGGAAGTCTATCGGGGGCCGCGAGCTGGACGCGATCGTGGCCAGCGAGGCCATGCAGGTCCCGGCGACCTACAAGATCAAGAGCTATGTCATCACCAGCGGCAATGAGATCACGGCGACGGCCAACATCCTTCTCGTAAAGGGCCGGGAGATCGTGAGCGGACTGGGGATCGGCGACGGCCCGATCGACGCGGCTTTCGACGCGATCGGCAAGATCGTCGGCGTCTCGGGTTACGAGCTGGACGATTTCCAGGTAAAGACGGTGACCCGGGGGAGCGACGCCATGGGAATGGCCCTGGTCAAGCTCCGCGCGAACGGAAGGATCTATTCCGGCGAGGGGGTTTCGACCGATATCATTGGGGCCTCCATCAGGGCCTATGTCAGCACGCTGAATAAGATCGTCTATGAAGAGCGGGGCTGAAGCAGTGAGGAAGACCGGACAGGAATGTTGTATGGAAGTTTACGGAGGTTATTATGAAACTGTCATTCTCGATCCAGAACTGGGAGCATAAGAGCTGGGAGGAACTTCTGGAAGTCGCCCAGGAGACCCATATGCAGGGCGTCGAGCTCTATGATATAGAAGGAAAAATATTTGAGGGCAAGAGAAGTCCCGCCAATCCGGAGCGGGCCGCATCCGTCCGGAGAGGCCTGACCGGCCAGGGACTTGCGATTCCCTGCCTCCTTACGGTCCGGGATTTTAACGCCCCGGATTTCCTGGAGGAATTTGATAAATGCATGGCGGCCGCGCTTGATCTTGAAATCGGCTGCATCGGCATTCATACCGATGAGGAGGATAAGGACCGAGGGGCGGCCCGGGTCCGGGAGCTTTTGGACCGGGTCGGAGACAAGCCGGTCACCGTGCTGCTGGAGACCTGCGGAGCTTTTGGGGATACCCTGGTTTTGAGGGATTTCCTGAACCGTTTTGCGGACGACCATCTGGCGGCGCTCTGGGATATGCACACGACCTCGGCGCTGGCCGGGGAGGACGCGGAGACGACGATCACCAATCTCGGGGCTTATGTCCGCCACGTCCATATCCATGATTTCAGCAGGGACGGGGAGAAGATCCTTCCGGAGCTCATCGGGGAGGGAAAGCTTCCCCTGGAGGAGCTTATGAACGCGCTCCGTTCCGTCAATTACGACGGTTATATCTCCCTTGAATGGGACCCCGCATGGATTCCGGGGCTTGAAGACGCGGAGATCATCCTGACCCATTTTGAAAACGCCATGCGGAGCTTTGAGAATACCCGCCGGGGAAGACGGCATCACTACTGGAACAACCGCCATACCGGTAAGTATGTCTGGCCTAAGGGCGAGCTGATTGACAAGACTTTCCCGCAGGTTTTGGACACCATGGTGGAGGATTTTCCGGACCAGCTGGCGGTCAAGTTCACGACCCTGGATTACACGAGAACCTACCGGCAGTTCCGGGACGACGTGGATGAGTTCGCCCGGGTCCTGGTTTCGCTGGGCGTCAAGGCCGGTTCCAAGGTCACGATCTGGGCGACCAACGTGCCCCAGTGGTACCTGACCTTCTGGGCCGCGACGAAGATCGGGGCGGTTCTGGTCACCATGAACACCGCCTACAAGATCCACGAGGCGGAATACCTGCTCCGCCAGTCCGATACCCACACCCTGGTCATGATCGAGGGCTACCGGGATTCCAATTACCGGGAGATCATGAATGAACTCTGCCCGGAAATGAAGGACGCGAAGCCCGGCAATCCGCTGCACTGCCGCCGTCTGCCCTTCCTCAGGAATGTCATCACGGTCGGCTTCCGGATGCCGGGGGCGCTGACCTGGGAGGAGTCCCTGGAGTACGCTTCCCGGACTTCCATCGAGGAGGTCCACCGCATGGCGGCGGAGGTCGATGTGAACGATGTCTGCAATATGCAGTATACTTCCGGCACGACGGGCTTCCCCAAGGGCGTCATGCTGACCCATTACAATATCGTCAACGACGGCAAGAGCATCGGGGACGGGATGGATCTGTCCACCGCGGACCGCATGATGATTCAGGTTCCGATGTTCCACTGCTTCGGCATGGTCCTCGCGATGACCGCGACCATGACCCACGGGGGAACGATCCTGCCGATTCCGTATTTCTCGCCCAAATCCTCGCTGGCCTGCATCCACAACGAGCACATTACGGCTTTCCACGGGGTTCCGACCATGTTCATCGCGATGCTCTCGCATCCGGATTTCCCGAAGACCGATTTCTCCCATATGCGGACCGGTATTATGGCGGGCTCGCCCTGCCCGATCGCGGTCATGCGGGATGTGGTCGAGAAAATGCACATGCCTGAGATCGTTATCGTTTATGGCCAGACCGAGGCCTCGCCGGGCTGCACCATGAGCCGGACGACGGATTCGCTGGAGGTCCGCGTCACGACGGTCGGCTCCGCGTTTCCCGAAGTCGAGTGCAAGATCGTGGACCCGGAGACCGGAGAGGACTGCCCGGACGAGGTGATCGGCGAGTTTGTGGCCCGCGGCTACAACATCATGAAGGGCTATTACAAGATGCCCCGGGCGACGGCGGCCGCGATCGATAAGGACGGCTGGCTCCACACCGGAGACCTGGCCTGCCGGACGCCTGAAGGCAACTACCGCATCACGGGCCGCCTCAAGGACATGATCATCCGCGGCGGCGAGAACATTTACCCGAAGGAGATCGAGGAGTTCATTTACACGCATCCGAAGGTCAGCGATGTCCAGGTCATCGGCGTCCCGGACAAGGCGATGGGTGAGGAGATCATGGCCTGCATCATCCTGAAGGAGGGTGAGAGCATGACCGTGGAGGAGATGAAGAAGTTCGTTCTCGACCACATGGCAAAACATAAAGTTCCGAAGTATATCGATTTTGTCGACGGATTCCCGATGAATGACGCGGGCAAGATCCAGAAATACAAGATGCGCGAGGAGGCCGTGAAGAAGCTGGGCCTGGAGCAGGACGCGAGCATCGAGACTGCGTAAGGGGGCGCGCGATGATTATTGACAGTCATTGCCACATCTATCCCCGCAAGATCGCCGGCCGGGCCGTGGAATCGATCGACCGTTTTTACGGCGGCATGGCGGATGGCTGCCATCTGGACGGGACGGCAGAAACGCTGCTCCTTAACGGAAGGGTGGCAGGCATCTCCCGCTTTATCGTTCATTCGGTGGCGACCGCGCCGGAACAGGCGCGCAGTATCTGCGCGTTTATAGCGCAATCGGTGGAGGCCTCGAAAGGGGCCTTTACCGGACTTGGCGCGCTGCATCCGGATTCGGAAGATCTGGAAGGGGATTTTCAGTATCTTCTGGCATTGGGGCTTAAGGGCGTCAAGCTGCACCCGGATTTTCAGAAGTTCGAGGCGGATTCGCCCCGGGCCTGCCGGATTTATGAGCTTTGCGAGGAAAATGAAGTGCCGGTGCTTGTACATACCGGTGATTTTCGCTATAATTATTCGAATCCGGAAAGGATCGCCCGCGTTCTTCGGGATTTTCCGCGTCTGACGCTGATCGGCGCCCATCTGGGCGGCTGGTCCGTCTGGGACAGGGCGCTTTCCGCCCTCCCGGATTTTCCCAATATCAGGGTCGATACGTCTTCTTCCTTTCCCTGGCTCTCCGAGGAAAAGGCGGAGGAGATCATTCGGGCTTTCGGACCGGAGAGGGTGCTTTTCGGTACGGATTATCCGATGTGGGATCCGAGGAAGGATCTGGAATATTTTGACCGGCTTTCTTTTACGGAGGACGAGCGGGAAATGATCTTCTGGAGGAATTGCGCGGATATCTATCAGATGACAACAGGCGGCAAGGAGGAGAAAGTCCATGTCTCTTAACAAAAAAAATTATGTAACCGTTGACGGCAATGAGGCGGCGGCCTATATTGCTTACGCATTTACCGAGATCGCGGCCATCTACCCGATCACGCCTTCCTCGCCGATGGCGGGCAAGACGGACGTCTGGTCGGCGAACGGCAAGAAAAACATATTCGGGCAGACGGTCCGGCTGGTGGAGATGCAGGCGGAGTCCGGAGCGATCGCGGCGGTCCACGGGGCGGCTGAGACCGGGGCCCTGGCTTCCAGCTTCACCTCGTCCCAGGGCCTTATGCTGATGATCCCGACCATGCACCGCATCGCGGGCGAGCGCCTTCCGGCGGTCCTCCACGTCGCGAGCCGCACGGTGGGCTCCCACGCCCTCTCGATTTTCGGCGACCATTCGGATATCTACAACTGCCGCGCCACCGGCTTTGCCCTGCTCTCGAGCGGGGACGTGCAGGAGGTCATGGATCTGGCCGGAGTCGCCCACCTTGCGGCGATCAGGGGCATGGTGCCTTTCCTTCATTTCTTTGACGGCTTCCGGACCTCCCACGAGATCGACAAGGTCGAGCAGATGGATTATGAGGATTTAAAGGGACTCGTGGATTACGAGGCGCTCGCGCGCTTCCGCGCGGAGGCGCTCAACCCGGAGCATCCTATGGTCCACGCGACGGTCCAGAATCCGGACATTTTCTTCCAGGTTCGCGAGGCCAACAACGGCGATTACGCCGCGCTGCCGGACGTCGTGGAAGACTACATGCAGAAAATAAATGAAATCACCGGCCGCGACTACCACATCTTCAACTATTACGGCGCGCCGGACGCCGAGAGAGTCATCATCGCGATGGGCTCGGTCTCGGGCTGCGTCAAGGAGACGGTCGATTACCTGAACGGGCGCGGCGAGAAGGTCGGCTTCGTGCAGGTCCATCTCTACCGCCCGTTCGATATGAAGCGCTTCACTGCGGCCCTGCCGGCGACCGTCAAATCCATCGCGGTCCTCGACCGCACCAAGGAGATGGGCGCTGCCGGCGACCCGCTCTGCCTCGACGTCTGCGCCGCTCTCCGCGGCCGGGCGGACCTCACGGTGGTCGGCGGCCGCTACGGCCTGTCCTCCAAGGACACGACGCCGTCCCAGATCGGGGCGGTCTTCGCGAACCTGAAGAAGGAGCAGCCGCTCGACAGCTTCTCCGTCGGCATCATC
>JAILID010000040.1 GCA_024695465.1 Lachnospiraceae bacterium
CGGGGCCTCGGCGGCCGCGGCCAGCTCCTCCATATCCGCCCGGGATAAAATCTGAAGGCCCTCCAGATGGAATTCCGTCACGACCGGCTTTCCGTCCGGGCCGACCGCAGTGTTGAGGACGCCCGGGGTGTAATCATAGAACAACTCCGGCTCCACGGTCGGAATCGCGGAGCTCCCGCTGCCTTCCGCTTCGCTTTCCGCTGCCTGGGAGGCGTCCGCCTCCGCCGCTCCCTTGGATTGTCCCCTGCAGGACGTCAAAGAAAACGCCATGGCAAGCGCCAGGATTCCGCTGATAATTTTTCTCTTCAAATCTTCCGCTCCTTTCTGACCTGTTTCACGGCGGCGAAGACGGTCTTCGCGCCTGTCTCACCCGATGTTTTTCTTCTCCAGCGACTCCCGATAGCGCCTGCCTGCGGCTTTCGAGGCCTGCTCCCGGGCTTTATTTACCTGTTCGTAATTCTCCGCCAGCAGCTCCACGATGCCGGAGGAGATCGCTCCCTTTTCCGCGTCCCCCCTCAGGACGGCCAGCGCCCGCTCCCGATCCATGCCTTTGCGGTAGGGCCGGTCCTCGGTGATGGCCGAGAAGATGTCCGCCACCGCCATGATCCGGGCTCCCAGATGAATGTGCTCCCCTTTTAAGCGGAAGGGGTAGCCCTGTCCGTTGAGCTTCTCGTGATGGAAGGCCGCCCACTCCGTGATCTGTTCCATCCCCTCGATGTGCTTCAGGATCTTCCAGGTAAAATACGGATGTTCCTTGATGATATCATACTCTTCGTCCGTCAGCTTTCCCGGCTTCTCCAGGATCTCCTTCGGGACCTTCAGCTTCCCGATGTCGTGCAGATTGCCGGCAATCTTCATCATCACGCACTCATCTTCGGACATGCCCATGAGCCTGGCCAGCTCCACGGCGGAAGCGGAAACCCCAGCGGAATGCATGGCGGTGAATGGACTCCGAAAGTCGATGATCACCGAGGCGAATTCCGAGAACATGGACATCTTCTCAAGGGTCAGATACTCGTTGTCCGGGATAAATTCGAGGAAAGCGTCCGGCTCATAAAGAAGATCCAGCCAGACGGATTCCTCCACGCTTAATCTCCGGAAGGCGTCCATCACCCAGGGATGGAAATGCCGGCAGGAAGCAAGCTCCTCAAGCCTCGCCGTCACCTTCTTTGCCTGCCCCAGCGCGGAAGATTCCCCCTCAAAAAGAAGCGTCGCCGCATCCGCCAGCTGGATGATCTGGCCGATCATCCAGGAAAACCGGGCCTTCCTGATGAATTCCGGCATCTTCGCGTGCCGATCCAGCCATTCCTTCGCCGAAGCGAAGACTTCTGCCGATTCCGCCGGCTCCTTCTCCCCAGAGGGCTGGCTGTACTGGATGATTTCCGCTATCGGGGCGTCCAGCGGGATCAACCGGGCGATGCTCGCGCCGGCTTTCGCCAGCCTGCCCGCATTCGCCTCCAGATCCCAAAGGGATGTTTTATCCTCCGCCAGCACGCCGCCGATATCATGCATGAGGCCTCCGATCAGGGAGAGACGGCAGGCGTGGGGAGGCAATTTCATCTCCTCCGCCAGCCGGTAGGCCAGATAGGCTACTTTCTTGTGGTGATCCTGCACCTCATCGCTTACCAGATCCATCACGTAGGAGAAGCCGCTGGCGACACTCCGCATCGTTGTTATATTCTTTTCTTTCATCTTACCCTATTCCTTATACTGCTGATTCGAGAAATCAGCATGATTATAGCATGAAACGGCGTCCCTGTCAGGAGTCAATCCGGAAAGTCAGGGCCTGCGGGACAAAAATCCGGGCTGCGAGTTCGCCGCAGGGATCCCTTTCAGGGCAATTTTCCGCGCGTCTTCGCGAAGCTTTACTCCCCTGCGGGGATGAATTTTCCCGTCAGGCTTTCCGCGCAGCTCCTGATCTCATCCGGCGTTCCGGAGGCGACGATCCGGCCCCCGCCCTCTCCGCCTTCCGGTCCCATATCGATAACATAGTCCGCGGAGCGGATCACATCCAGGTCGTGCTCGATCACAATGACGGAGGCCCCGTGATCAATCAGGGTCTGGAATACTGAAAGCAGCGTCTCGACGTCTTTCGGATGCAGGCCGATCGTCGGCTCGTCGAAGACGAAGACGGAATCATCCTGCTGCTTTCCCATCTCGGAAGCCAGCTTCAGCCTCTGGGCCTCTCCGCCGGACAGGCCGGGGGTCTCTTCCCCGAGGGTCAGGTATCCGAGGCCGAGGTCGCGGAGCGTTTCCAGGCGGGGCCGCACGGTTTTCATTTCCCCGCAGAAAGCAAGCACCGTGTTGACGTCCATATCCATAAGCTCCGGCAGGGAGCGCTTCTCACCCGCTTTGTTTTTGAGACAGATCTTCTTGGCCTCGTTCCCGTAGCGCGAGTCCCGGCATTCGGGGCAGGGGATATTCACGTCCGGCAGGAACTGCACGTCAAGGGCAATCTGGCCTGTCCCGTCGCAGACCGGGCAGCGGAGCGAGCCTGTATTATAGGAGAAATCCCCGGCTTTTAAACCGGACTGCTTCGCCTCCTTCGTCCTCGCGCAGAGCTTCCGGAGTTCGTCATGCACATTCGCGTAGGTGGCCACGGTGGAACGGACGTTGATGCCGATGGGCGCGGCGTCGATCAGCTTGATATGCCGGATCCCTTCCGCCTCGATCTTCCTGACATGGCCGGGCAGCTTCGTCCCGCTGCAGACGGCGTCGAGTGCGGGGACCAGGCTTTCCAGGATCAGCGTCGTTTTGCCCGATCCGGAAACTCCTGTGACGACCGTCAGGGCCTTCTTTGGGATCCGCGCGGAAAGGGGCTTCACGGTATGGATGCGGTCGGTTTCCATGAAAATCCAGCCGTTTTTAAAGACTTCCGAACCGCGGGCCGGACGGACGGCCTTCTGCCTGCCGGCCAGGCAGCGCCCGATCAGCGAGTTTTCGCTGTTTTTCATTTCCTCAACCGTTCCCTCCGCGACGACCTGTCCGCCCGCCGCGCCGGCTTCCGGCCCCATCTCGATGAGGTAGTCCGCTTCCCTTAAGATCTGCGCGTCGTGATCGACGAGGATCACGGAGTTTCCATCCTTTACCAGGTCGCGCATCACGCCGTTTAAACCCACGATATTGGCCGGATGGAGCCCGATGGAAGGCTCGTCCAGCACGTACAAAACGCCGGTCGTGCGGTTCCGCACCGCCCTGGCCAGCTGCATGCGCTGGCGCTCGCCGGTGGAGAGGGTCGAGGAGGCGCGGTCGAGGGTCAGGTAGCCAAGCCCCAGCTCCATGAGCCTTTCGGCGGCTTCCAGATAGGATTCGCATATGTTCGCGGCCATCGGGCGCATTTCCTCCGGCAGGGATTCCGGGACGCGTTTCACCCATTCTATGGAGTCCTTCAAGGTCATGCGGCAGGCCTGGTCGAGGGAAATCCCCATCAGCTTCGGCGCCCGGGCCTTCTCCGACAGGCGCGTGCCCCGGCATTCGGGGCAGACGTCTTCTTTGAGGAACTTCTCCACCCGCTTCATGCCCTTCTCGTCCTTGACCTTGTTCAGGGCGTTCTTAACGGTGGCGACCGCGCTGTAATAGGTGAAATCCATCTCGCCGGCCGTCGCGGTATCCGCCTTTTTCGGGCGGTAAAAAATGTGCTTCTTCTCCATCGGGCCGTCGTAGACGATCTCTTTTTCCTTGTCGCTCAGCTCCCGGAAAGGGATATCCGTCCTGACGCCCATGGCGCGGCAGACGTCCGTCATCAGCGACCACATCAGGGAATTCCAGGGCGCGACCGCCCCGCCGTCGATGGTCAGGCTCTCGTCCGGGACCAGGGTGCTCCTGTCAACGGTCCGGACGCTTCCCGTCCCGCCGCAGCATTTGCAGGCGCCCTGGGAGTTGAACGCCAGCTCCTCCGCGCCGGGGCCGTAGAAAGCTTCCCCGCATTCCGGGCAGATGATTTCCTGCATCAGCGCCACCTGAAAGCCCGGCTTCACATAATGCCCGTTCGGGCACCTGTGAGAGGCGAGCCTCGAGAACATCAGCCGCAGGCTGTTCAAAAGCTCCGTTCCCGTGCCGAAGGTCGAGCGGATTCCCGGAACGCCGGGCCGCTGGTGCAGGGCCAGGGCGGCCGGGACGTATAAAACCTCGTCCACGTCGGCCCTCCGGGCCTGCGTCATGCGTCTCCTGGTGTAGGTGGAGAGCGATTCCAGATAGCGCCGCGACCCTTCCGCGTAGAGGACGCCCAGGGCGAGAGAGGATTTTCCCGATCCCGAAACGCCGGCGATGCCGACGATCCGATGCAGCGGTATATCCACATCGATATTTTTCAGGTTATGGACGCGCGCGCCCCTTACCTCTATATTTTTCGGTTCTTCCATAGCTGTCATTTCCTTCTTCTAAAACCTGATGCCTTTTTTTGTCTTCAAATCCCGCGGGGCGGGATCTCCTGTTGTCCTGCTCCGAATCCGCTCCAGCTTTTGACGAGTTCCCTCATGCCTGCCGTATCCAGTACGCCGCAGGCAAAGCCCTTCCTTACCAGCCCTTCCGGCAGATATTCATCGTACTTTTCAAATACCGGCAGCTCTCCGGGGTAAAGCAGCTCCAACGCGTCAAAGTCCTCCGCCGCTTCCCCGCAGACGGTCTCATAGAATTCCGCCTCGCCGGCCTGCATGGTGAACTGCATATAGTAGGGCCGGGAGGACTGCAGGCCCTTTAAGCCCATCTTCCGGCCGCAGCGCAGCTTCAGGAAGCGTTCCAGGGCCAGAAACGTGTAGGTGCCCACCCAGGGGAAAAGCGCCCACATCCTGCCGCCGAGATGGACCAGAGGCCGCTCGCTCATGCGGGATTTGCGGAAAGTCCCGCGGGCGTCCTCCAGACGGCAGACGGCATGGGGCATCAGGTAGGGATAGCGCAGATCCTCGTCCAGCACCCGATACATCCGCTCCAGGATACGGGTATGGATATCGCCGGCCACGTCGCCGAAGTAGGCGGGGATATTGCCCTTGACCAGGCTGCAGAAGATCTCCCGCCGCTTGTGATCCACTTCCTCCACCACCCAGACGCGGCCCGCGATGGCGATTTTGTCTCCCTGAGGCGGCGGCTTGACGATGGTGCCCAGCTGCTCGGAGCCGGAACGGACGGTATATTCCACATTCTCCTGGAAGACTGCGTAGAACTTGTAGCTGTTCACCACCCGCTCCCCGGCAAGGCCCAGGATCAGGCCCCCGTTTTCCGTGCGGCTGATGTGATCCATGTCAATAAGGTGCCTGAGGAGCAGGCGGTAATCGTCCCGGCTGACCCGATGGAAGCAGCTCAGCGTCAGCACCCGGAAGGCCAGCTCGCCCGGCGTCATCTCGCCCTGGGAGGCCAGGGTGCTCATCGTCTGGTGGTAGAGAAGGCTGTAGGGCAGGCGGTCCAGACGGGGAGGCTCCACAAAGCGTTCCTCGATGTAGAGCTGCACCAGCGCGATGCCCTGGATCAGGTACCAGGGGATGCTGTCCGGCAGCATGGCCCGGGCCTCCTGGTGCTCCTCCCGCATGACGAACCACATCTCCGACGGATCGCCCCGCCGCCCGGTGCGGCCCATACGCTGCAGGAAGCCGGAAACGGTGAAGGGCGCGTCGATCTGGAAAGCCCGCTCCAGCCGTCCAACATCTATGCCCAGCTCCAGCGTGGCTGTGGCGCAGACGCTCAAAAGAGAATCGTCGTCTTTCATTTCCTCCTCCGCGCTCTCCCGGTAGGAGGCGGAAAGGTTGCCGTGATGGATGAGGAAGCGGTCGGGCTCGTGATTGGCCTCGCAGTACTGCCGGAGCTGCTGGCAGACGGCCTCGCATTCCTCGCGGGAATTGGTGAATACCAGGCACTTCCGGCCTCTTGTATGCTCAAAGATATAGCCGATGCCCGGATCGGCAGCCCGGGGCGCGGCGTCGCCGGCTTCTTCCAGCGGCGGCGTTCCGACAGGAGGCGCTTTCCCCTCGTCCGCCTGGGGCGCAGTGTTAAAAAAATGCTCCATGGAAAGCCGCCAGACTTCCCTGCCGCCGTCAAATTTCGGTATGATGGTTCCCCTGCCGCTGCCCGCCGCGAGGAACTGTCCCGCCAGCTCCGGATTCCCGATGGTGGCGGAAAGGCCGATCCGCCGGGGCCTGCAGCCTGCCAGCTTGCAGAGTCTTTCGATGAGGCAGAAGGTCTGCAGACCGCGGTCCGCCCGCAGCAGGGAGTGGATCTCATCGATGACGATGAAGCGAAGATCCCCGAACAGGGACGGGACTTCCATGTGTTTATTGATCAGCAGCGACTCCAGGGACTCCGGCGTGATCTGCAGGATGCCGGAAGGTTTCTTCAAAAGCTTCCGCTTCCCCGTGCGGTTCGCGTCCCCGTGCCAGCGCGTCACGGCGATTCCCTCTTCCTCGCAAAGCTCGTTCAGGCGTCCGAACTGGTCGTTGATGAGCGCCTTAAGGGGCGCGATATAGAGGACGCCGACGCTTTGGGCAGGATCCTCGTCCAACAGCGTCAGGATCGGAAAGAAAGCCGCCTCGGTCTTGCCGGAGGCGGTGGAGGCGGTCAGCAGCACATTTTCATCTGTGTTGAAAATGGCGTCACCTGCGGCGTTCTGTACCGCTCTTAAGCTCTGCCAGCCGGATCGGTAGATATAGTCCCGGATAAAGGCTGCATAGCGTTCAAACACATTCATATCGTAAACTCCGCAAAATCCGCCCCGCTCTCATTGGAGACAGCTTCCGATCCGGCATAGCTGAACTCCCCGGAGGAAAGCAGTTCGGCAATGCGCATCCTGGGATTCTGGTACAAAATATCCAGAATCTCAATAAAGTCGCGGATCACCTCGCGGGGGGTAATGTTCTGATCCGCGCCGATGCGCCCGTATTCGATCTTGATGAAGTCCACCAGGTCCTCCGCGCTGACGCTTCGGGGATAGCGGTAAAGATCGGCGTGCATCTCCGCCAGCTTTTCACACAGCACCAGCATCTCCTCGGCCGTCAGCGGCTCCAATCGGATCACCGGAGCCAGCAGGTCCCTTGCGCCGGGCCTCGAAAAGCGTCCTTCCGCCAGCCGGGAGCGCAATGCCTCGTAGCTGTAAACGCCCCGCCGTTTGTCCTCCAGGGCCCGGGGCGTCGCGCCCATGAGGATGCCCAGATATTTCGCCTTGCCCTGCAGGGTGTCGTTGTACATGGTCAGGATTTTCTCGTAATTGTACTGGCGGGTGATGGAATTGGGGATCTTGTAGATGTTCACCAGCTCGTCGATCATAATAAAGAGGCCCGTATAGCCCGCCAGACGGAAGAAAGTGGCAAAGAGCTTCAGATAATCGTACCAGTCATCGTCCGTGATGATCAGGTTGACGCCGAGGGCTTCCTTCGCCTCGGTTTTTGTCGTGTATTCGCCCCGGAACCAGCGCACAACCCCGGCCTTCGTCTCATCGTCGCCGCTGACATAGGCGCGGTAATAGGCCGAAAGAAGCCGGGCAAACTCAAAACCGTGTACCAGCTCGCTGACGGAGGCCGTCACCGAATAGATCTTCCTGTCAACGGCGGCCGTCAGGGCGGGGTCGTCAGGGCCGAGCCCTGTCTCCTTCAGCGCCTCGCTCCGCACCGCATTGATCCAACGATCCAGGATCAGGGTCAACGCGCCGCCCTCCGGCCTGGTTTTGGTCGACAGGTTGGAGATCAGCTCCCGGTAGGAGGCAAGCCCCTGTCCCCTGGTCCCGTGCAGGCGCCGTTCAGGCGAAAGATCCGCGTCCGCGACGATAAAGCCCCGGTCCATCACGTAGTTCCGGATGGTCTGCAGAAGAAAGCTCTTGCCGCTGCCGTAACGGCCCACAATAAAGCGGAAGGACGCGCCGCCCTCCGCGATAATATCCACATCGCGCAGCAGGGCTTCAATCTCGCTTCTGCGCCCCACCGTGATATAGGGGAGACCTATACGCGGCACCACGCCGCCCTTCAAAGAATTCAGCACCGTCTGCGCGATGCGCTTCGGTACTTTTTTACGTTCCTCCATTGCCTGTTCCTCCAAGGGCTTCCTTTATTTCCTCCATATAATCCTCAAGAAGCAGCAGCTTATCCTCCTCACAGAGCAGGATGTTGTCTCCGATTTCGTCAAAGAACGCTTCGTTGATGGAATCCGCCGCGACAGAGGGCATCATATGGTTCTTTCGGATGATCTGGTCCGCATCCCGTCCTTCCAGCAGGGCCCGGAGAATCTGGATCTCTATGCGGTCCGGCGGGATGACGGGCACCGCATTCTCCGGCGCGGGCGCGGGTGCGGATAATGCAGAGGCTGCGGTGGCTGCAAGGTTTTCCGGCGCGGGCGCAGAGGGGGCTGGGGTTTTCGCATGCTGCTCTGGCGCGGGCGACGAGGGGGCCGCGGCTTTTGCATTGTCCGCGAGGGCTGAGCTTTCCAGGGTCCCTGCATTATCTGCCCTGCCCATGCTTTCCGCTTTTTCCGCAGCTTCCGAGACGGCTGCGTCTTTTTTTGCAGTTTTTGCAGTTTCCGCAAGGGCTGGGCTTTCCGCATCTTCCGGGATATCTTCGATCTCTTCCTCCGTCAGCAGGCTGTCCTGCGTCGCAAGCGCGTCCAGACGGATCTGCTCCAGCCCGGACAGGTCGATGCTGATCCCGGACCTTGCCGCCTCCGCCGCAGCCTTCCGGTCCGCCTCGATGACCGCATCGATATAGGGCAGTGCCCAGGCATCCTCCGCCTTCTCCCTGAGATAACGGCCCGTTTTCAGATAACGGCGCAGCCGGGCGTCCGTCTCATGCAGAAAGCCCTGCAGCCGGGTCTTATCAAAATATAGCCTATCGTATGTCTCCACCTGCCAGATTCCGTTTCTGCATAGATAACGGCGGCAATCATCCAGCACATAGTCCCTGTCCTCCGGCCGCGTCTTTTCATAATAGACGACATTGGAAAGCGGGTACCAGAAGCGGGTTTTCATTTCCCCGAAACAGAGCGAGAAGAGATCCCTGCCCTGCCGTTCGTAAGCGGAAGCCGCCCGCCAGGCTTCACTGAAGAGCCGCATGCCTCTTTCCGGATCCTTTTTCAGCACCGGAGAGTCCTCTGTCTTCCTGCCGCCGAAGCGGCAAAGCGCCGAGAAAACTTCCTTATCCGTATGATTTCCCGGTGAGCGAAGGACCGCAATCGCGAGGTCGCTTTCCAGCACTTCCGGATCCGCTGCCTCCCTGGCCAGGGATTGGGGCAGGCCGCAAAGCACGGCGTATTCCAACCGCCAGCGGCGGAGATTGGAGCGCATACGGACGTCTCCGACGCCGGAGTCCAGATAGCCCCGCTCGAATTCCCTCAGCTTTTGAAAGCTCTCCTTAGCGGAAGCCGCGCCCACCCCGTTGAGCAGTTCATAGACATAAAGATAGGCGGCGGAAGTCGCTATCGGCTGATACTCGCCTTTTCGCAAGCGGGTCCGCCAGGTGAAATAGCCCCGAAGCTGCCGGGTCGTCAAATCCTGATAGGTGGGAAAATAGCGGACGAAGTCAGTACTCGGCCAGGGACAGTCATCTTCGTAATCCTGCATAAATAGAGCCTGCCTGTAGAAGGTCTGGGCTCTCGACTCAAAAGTTTCCCTGCCATATCGAAAAAGGCTGCGCATTTCACGCAGCTTTTCCGGCTGCTGCTCTTTCGGAGGCCGACTGCCGCCGGAAAAGGGGAGGGCGGTCTCCTGATAATCGCTGCCGCCGGCTGAAGGCCGCGAGTCAAGGACAATGGTGAAGCCGCCGGAATTCTCGGCAGCGATGGCCTGATCCAGCAGCTGAAAGACGATCTGCGGCTCCGTTCTCTCGTCGAAGCATATGCCGATCCATTTGCTCCCGTGCATCCGGACCGGAGTCGTGAAATAGGACCGCCGAAGAAGTCCGGGGCTGCCGCATTTCAGGTCGCAGCGCTGGATCTCCCTGCCGCTCTCACTGTCCCACTGCCGCATGAGAAGGGCGACCCATCGCCCGCTGCGGGGGTGACAGAGAACAGAGAAACCCGGAAAATCCGCCCACTTGTGCTGTTCCTGCATTTGATATTTTTCACCGGCATATGCCGTCAGCTCTGACAGCTCCATGGACGCACCCCCCCCTCCACCTGTGGTAAGTATCATTATTATAGCAGAACTTGTTTTAGAATCAAATACACAGAAGCACTTTACTCAGCACGCTTTATGATGCCTTGAGCGGGCTTTATTCCGAACTGCCCAGGCGGGCTCTTTTCAAGCATCACTTGCCTGAGGCCATCTTCCAGAGGGAGATGGACAAAAAAAGAATCAGAGAAGTATCTGAAGCTGTATCAGGATATTGAGGAAATAATCGATCCGGATACATATGGGAACCCGATGAAGCCATTAGGTTGGACAACATTAAGCTTGTGAAAGACTGCTGATGAACTTCAGAAAAAAGGATACAAGGTCAGTCACTAATACTTCCCATATGAATAAGTCCTCTGGAGCCTTATTCTATAAGGTTTTTTGGCAAAATAATAGCGTAGTCACCCCCAGCTGTGATATAATTTATTTGTACACAAATTAAAATCCACAACATAGGTGTGCTACGCTATGAATAATATATCACAATCCGAGATACTTCTGCAAGATGCTGCGAACGAAGTTGGCGCTTTTCTTCGAAAATATCATGTTTCAGATATA
>JAILID010000064.1 GCA_024695465.1 Lachnospiraceae bacterium
TTTAAGCGAATTGTAAAGCGTTAAATAGTTACAATTCTGTTAACTATTTTATCACTACCTAAAAGAGGTGCCTCGTTTACAGAAGCACCCCTTCGATGTCTATTCATCTGTTTCTTGTCCGCCCGTACCGTGAACAGTAACGTTCTCAAGCGTGTTTTTCATGGGTTTCTCCTTTCATGGTTGACAAGATGGAAGAGAGGCCCTATGATGAACACAGGGCCTCATGTCGTGGGGATCCTTGCCGACGCTGTGCAGAGCGCCGGTTTTTATTTGCTGTAAGTCACTTGATCTGGAATCTCCTTGCCTCCACCCGGCGGCTATAGAGCGCGGCAACGTCGGGCAGCTCCTTCTTGAGGGCGGCGGTATCGACCCTGAAGGAAACGACGGAGCGATACGTGACCAGGTACGTTCCGGCCAGCATGTCCTCTTCGTCGCCCATGTATTCCTTGATCTCCTCGGTGAGCCTGTCGATCATTGCCTGCAACTCGTCCTGCATTGCTTTCAGGTCCATCAGTTCCTTCGCGGCTTTCTCCATACGATCATTCGCGTGACACATTTTTCTTGTCCTCCTGTGTGTTTTGTTGGTCGATCGTTACAGTTCCCGGTGGCTACTCGCCCTGGATCTCACCCAGCTGTAGAGATCTCACTGCCCATCTCTCGCGACGGTCTGGTTCTGTTGTCGTTATATATTAAAAAAGAGCCCTGCCACTGCTGGCAGAGCCCTTGTGTGCTCAGTACCCCCTTGACTTTACGCCGAAAAGATCGAGGAACTGGGAAATATCATATAACTGTTGTGTTCTGACTTGTGGGGTATTTCTTTGCTACATGTCCAGAACTACACAGGAAGATTTAAAATGCCAGAGCATACATCATATTTATCTCAATCAAGAATTGGGAGCCCATAAATCGATCCTGATATTACACATGTTCGCCTTGTAAATAAAAGGGTTTATTGGTATAATTAAAACAATAAACATTCTATGTGATCGTGCAGGGCTGTGACCCCGAATGAAATTACAGCGTGAGCCACCAGAGTTTTGAAGTGTACGAAGGAGATACCGTCGAGTGCTTTGAAGAGGCGTCCGAAGCAGTGGAATCTGAGTACGCGGATATTTACAGGACGCTGAAGGGCATGATCGACGTGATGAAGTTCACAAAAATCGCGCAAAAATAAAAAAGGGGTGTTTGCAATGAAGAAGCTTGTATCTGCGATTCTTATCCTGGTGATGCTGATGGGGTGCGCCTTTGCTGACAGCAGCCCGAAGGATTACCTGAGCGTGATTTACTGGATGTATTCAATGAATCACGACGTTGAGGACAAATACCTTGACACGACGGTCGTGTATCTGCTGCTGCATTATGAGTTAATGCTGTCTGAAGCGTTGGGTATGCTTGAAACACCGGGAAGGGAGGATGAATACAAGGAGACTTACGACGGTCTGATAGAAGATATAGGGCTTGTTTGCGATATAAGGCGGGCATATACCGGTGGTTTAATGACAAAGGAAGTGTACACGGAAAAATTGTTTGAGATCGTCGGAACCATTGCGGAGCCGTTGAAATAAAACGTTTTTAAACAATGATTTGACGCGTCAAGCGGATGCCTGGCGCGTTATTTATTTTGGGAGGGGTTATGGACAGGGAGATCGAGCGGGCGTGTGAATGGATCGATAAGCACCCAAGTGGCGCCGTGGCGTACAGGTACAGTCTTTTCCTCATAAACACCATTTGGGAACCGTGTCCGCTGCGGCATAGGGATGGATCAGCACAGGACATTGATCCACCTGAGCCAGATCGCAGGAGAAGGAAAGCCGTGAGACAGGTAAACAAACACCCCGGGGACATATTTGCGTCGTTCCCCGGGGGTTGTTCGCTTCTCATTCTATCGATGCCTGTTGTATGAGGGCATAACATTATGTATAATAGAGACAAGAGAGGCGGTGTGTAAATGAAGGTAGCAGCTTATTGCCGTGTAAGCACGGACAGCAGTGATCAGGCGAACAGTTATGAAAACCAAAGGTCCTTTTTTTCCCATAAAATTGAAGAGTCAGGCCATGAGCTGGTTCAGATTTACGCTGACAAAGGTATTACCGGTACAAAACTGAGCAGGCCGGAGTTCGATAAGATGATATACGACGCCGGAGTCAATGTTTTGAGAGTTACGCCTTCGGCAAGAGACGGACGTCGACAGGAGCATATCGTTTATGAACCCGACACCGAAAGGGCTCCCCTTTTTGAGGAGATATGGGTAAAGAACACGAGCCGGTTCGCGAGGAATACCCTGTCGTTCGATATACTCGAGAAACTGAAAGAGAAAGGTGTATACGTTTACTTTATTGAGCAGGGCTTCAGCACCAGAGACCAGACGTCTCTGCTTGGTCTGAAGATGATGCAGGTTTTTGATGAACAGGAAAGCCGCGACAAGTCGCTTAAAATCAGAACCGGCAACATCGAAACCGCGCGGCGAGGTGGATTGAGAACAAGCAGCCGGTTATATGGATACCGGTATCACCATGTAACAAACAGCCTTGACTGCTATCTGGAGATCATTCCTGAGGAGGCCGCCGTAGTAGAAGAGATGTTTCAGCTGGCAGCGAAAGGTGTGGGATTCCGGAGCATTGCAAGACGCCTGACAGAAGAGAATCACAGAACACGCGCCGGGGAGGAATTTAATAAAACAACAATCCGGAGAATTCTGAATGATGAAAAATACGCCGGACTTAATCCGAAGTTGAAGTTTGATAATGGCCCTGTTTTCCATAAGCATGGACCGAAGCGGAAGGATGAATATGAGGTGGAAGAATGTGACAGAATCCCACCCATCGTTTCCAGGGAGCTATTCGAAGAGTGCCGCCGTGTCATGAGAGCCAAAGTAAATTACCAGATAAATAAAGGCATCAACTTCGGACGGACAGAATATGCCAGGAAGGTTTACTGCAGTATTTGTGGGGCTGTATATGTTTCAAATATCAAGAGTGGTCGCCGGTATTACAACTGTTCCACCAAAGTCAAAAAGGGTGTACAGGTATGCCCTTCACGTAATGTATCGGAGGAAAGACTTAAGAAACTGATGGAGGATATTAACACCCCGGTTACATTGAGAAGCCTCTATGCAGAACAGGTGAAGATAGCAAAACTATATCTGATATATGAAATCAAAACACTAACCCGTGAATTGCTGCCTGAAAAAAATGAAGACTATATGAGCGCACGGAAGAAAGAGAACGATGACCTGAAACTTCAAATACAAAATCTGACAGACGTGATAGCTTTCGTGAGAAATGAATCTCAGAAAAAACAGCTGATGTCCCAGATTGCGGCCCTGTATGAAGAGCAGGCACGGGCGGAGGAAAATCTCCGTTCTCTGATGAATCCCAATATTGAAAAGGTTGAAAGACTTAAGGAGGCACGGAAGCTGTACGACCTTCTGATATCCGTGAGAAAGGCTCCTGAAAAGATAACCCTCGATGACATATCAAGGATTATCGTTTTGGAAAATGATGAAACACACGGTATCAAATGGACAAGCTCCGAAGCAAGCCGCAGTATAATAGACGGATTATATGTGATCCTGAAGCCGCTGCCGGGAATACAGGAAACCATTGGCATCGAATGGTGGCGTCCCCATTACACCGCAAAAGGGGAGGAAGCTCGTACAATATACATTGATGAAAAAGGCGAAATGGCGTTGATCAGGAGAGCGGACGATGTGATTGCTTACTGGGAAGAGCTGCAGACTGAAGGATGAATTTGTATCATAACTTTGAAAAAAGCCCCCTTCCCTCTCCCCTCAGACTCCCCTCACCCTTCCCGCAAAAACTTTTCATCGGGCGGATGGGGAAAGGGAAAGGAAAGGAGCGGCGGCATGCCGCTTTTTTATTAAGGGAAATCATATGCCGTAAAAGAAATTTCCCTGTTCCCACAAACGTCTCTCATTTGCATATTGCGGTAGCCAGCGGCCGGTGTTGCGGAGCAAAACGGCCGGATTGCGGAGCCTAAACGGCCGGAATGCGGTGCCAACGGCCGAGGAGAAATAGTTGGGATTTAGCAGTTGGCTCAGTGAGACTTGCGGCGGTGCGGGAGATGAGGGGGGTACCCACCGCGGCAGGGGGAGAAGGGGGAACGCCTTCTCCCCCGAGAGCGGCTTCCCTGCGGGTGGCT
>JAILID010000090.1 GCA_024695465.1 Lachnospiraceae bacterium
CCATGCCGCAAATAGTAACTAATGCCTGTATGCCGTAACGTATGCACCCCGAAATTTGTTCTTGAAGAGTTGCTAAGCCCTGCAATCTCTATCAAATTGCGAACCGCCCGAAAAAGTCTATCTTCCGAAACGTGATTACCGCTTACAGTTGTTACAACGTAATCATCAGGACTTGTAAACTTTGAATGCTCTTTGATGAACGTCAATGTTTCAATAGCTTCATCCGTAAGCATTACAACCCTTGTTCCGCACCCGGTTTTGGGTTTAGTTGTGATAATCTTTGTGCGCCGCTCGCCCTTGTCCGCTTCTCTGTTCTTCACTCGTGATACCGTTTTGGAAATACGCATTTCCCTTTTATCAAAATCAATATCACGCCATTTTAACGCTATCGCTTCACCTGCTCTTACAAACGTAACAAGGATAAAATATAAAGCCGCCCCATATTTTGAAGCACCATAAACTTTAGCAGAAACTTCACGAACCGCATACTTTTTAAATGTCTGTATCTCTTCATCATTGAGAACCATATCTTCAAGAAGAATATCATCCTCGCCGCTTATATCGCCTATTGACCGTTTATCTACTGGACGTTGCACCCGGTTCATAGGATTACCACCCGGATTATCTAAGAAGCGATAATTGAAAAACTGATTTAAAAGCTCATACGCCTTTTTAGTTGATGAATAAGAGTAACCAATACCACGCCTTGTAACTGCTTCATACTGCATGAAATACAAATGTTTTGATACTGCATCACTTGTAACTTTCCGCACTTTCATTTGACCAATAGGAAACGGACTTATTAAAGTATTCAGTGTGCATTCATCTCGATCTATCGTCCGTTCTTTCCTTGTGCCGGGTTTAGTGTCGAAAAGCCAAGCTTGCATAGCATCTTTAAGAAGAACTTCATCCGAACGGCTTTTAGTGGTCAAATCACCCTTTACCGCTTCAAGCTTTTTTTCTTCCATCTTACGAATGCACTCTGTTTTAGTTTTACCGCTTACGGAAAGTCTGTACGTCCTCGAACTTCCTTTAGGAGTGAAACTAACCCGATACCTCAAAGAACCGCTTTTCAGAATATCAAACACGCCTTGTCCGTATTCAACTTTTGGAATCTCTTTTTTCTTCATGGAATCCCCCTTTTCTGCCTGCAAATCGACCAAAAACGACTCGTGACCAACCGTGACCAAGTTTTCGTGACCAACTTTGTGACCAATTCGACCGATTTTAAGCCATTTTCAGCCCCAAAACAGGCAATTTTTTAAGTTTTTAATGAACTGGAAATGTTTGTTGAAAAGGGAAAACCCAGGATTTTTAATTGTGAAATCTGTACAAATAAACCGTATATACAAGGCAAATATAAGGCTTAAATTTGTTCAGAACAAACAAAAAAGTACCTACTTGACGTAGATACTTTTTTAAGCGGAGAGGATGGGATTCGAACCCATGCGCCCCGAAGGACAAACGGTTTTCAAGACCGCCTCGTTATGACCGCTTCGATACCTCTCCCTGTGCCGTTCCCACGGCAAAAAACAGTATAGCAGAATCCGTCTCCTTTTGCAACAGGAAAATGAAAAGCTTATTCCTCCCTTACCACCGCTGAAAGAACGTACTGGCTCTTCTTGAAATCTTTCTGGCTGATATTCTCCAGCCGAATGAGATCGACGTCCAGCCAGAGTTCATCCGCGGCAATCATGATATGTGAAAACATGGTCCCGAAGCTGAACTCGTCCAGCATTCGAAATTGATCGATATCATTTTTCTTTGAGAAAATATGGATATTCCCGTCTGCCGCTACAAAACGCCAGGGCTGCGTGTTGAAAGCCGAGGGCGCCAGCCTCGCCGCCTCAAGAAGCTCCCGGATCATTCGGCCGGGTTCATCCCGGTAGGTGCAGAGCTTTTGCAGCGGCAGCCTTTTCGCGTCCGCGGAACGACGGGAAAGAATGCCTTCCGGCTTTCCGAAAGCCATCATGATCACAAAAGTAAGGTCGTCGTGTACCCTTTTCTTTTTGGGCAGCTTCGCGCTGCCAAGGAAGCAGCTGCCCAGCCCCAGCGTATGCATATAAAGGCTCATCTGTTCACAGATGTAGCCCGCATTCACCGCGTATCTATCTTTTCGCTCTGAGTAGACCGTAAGGTAATAAGGCGCCTTCACGGCAAAAAGCCCCTTCGGCATGTGCTTCCGGTCAAGATTGTCTGTAATACCGATCTCTGTCCGGATTCCGGGAAAGAGCGACTCCACCTCTTCATAAAACGCGCCGATCCTTTTCAGGGTATCCTCTGACAGCGGTTCCCAACAGTATCTTCTCGTCGATTTTCTTAAATTCATGGCTTCATAAAGATTCATGTCATTCAGTTTAGCGCAGCCAGGCCGCAAATGCAAGTAAAGAAATATTAAAACTTTCGTAACATGTTATGATATTGCCCGGTCGCCATGTTCGGGCAGACGGTTGCGCTTGCGCAAAACCGGCTGCACGGACATGAGCGACGCTAACAAAAAACGAATGCTTGCGGCGCGAAGCGCCGCGTCAAAGCATGAGTTTTTTGTTAAGGATTGCGGGAGCGCAAAGCGCGGAGCAATCCGGCGGGCAATATCATACCTGCCCGGTCGCCATGTTCGGGCAGACGGCTGCGCTTGCGCGGAGCAATCCGGCGGGCAATAGCAAAGCAAAAGACCCCGCAAACGCGCCGGGCGCTGCGGGGTTTTCATTTCATTTACTTAATCGTGCAGATCCAGCCCTCCGGTGCCTCGATACGGCCCATCTGGATGCCGGTCAGCGTGTCATAGAGCTTCTGGATCTTCGGACCCATCTTCTCCATACCGCTCGGGAACGCGATCTCCTGATCTCCGTTCACGATCATGCCGACCGGAGAGATCACCGCCGCGGTGCCGCAGAGGCCAGCCTCCTCGAACTCCGGAAGCTCCGTGAGCGGGATCTCCCTCTCCTCGACTTCCATGCCCAGGTACTTCTCAGCCACGTACTCAAGCGAACGGCGGGTAATCGACGGAAGGATCGTCGGGGAGCCGACCGTGATAAACTTATTGCCCTTCACGAAGATGATATTCGCGCCGCCGGTCTCCTCCACCAGGGTTCTGGTCCTGGAATCCGGATAGAGATTCTCGGCAAAGCCCTGCTTATGGGCCTCGACAATCGCGTGAAGACTCATCGCGTAGTTCAGGCCCGCCTTGATATGGCCGGTGCCGCGGGGCGCCGCGCGGTCATAATCGGCAATCTTGATCTTGATCGGCTTCGCGCCGCCCTTGAAATAGGGGCCGACCGGGGTCACAAGGATGCGGAACTGGTACTCATCCGCCGGCTTGACGCCGATAACCGGATTCGATCCGAACATATAGGGGCGGATATAGAGCGTAGCTCCGGAGCCATAAGGCGGAACCCAGGCTTCATTGGCCCGGACGACCTCCTTCACCGCCTCGACAAAGCGATCCTCCGGGAAAACCGGCATTTCAAGCCTGGCCGCGGAATCCGCCATGCGGGAAGCGTTGAGATCCGGACGGAAGCAGACGATATGGCCATCCTCCGTCTCGTAAGCCTTAAGACCCTCAAACACAGACTGGGAGTACTGCAGGACGCCCGCGCACTCGTTTATCACGATATTCGGATCATCGATGAGCGCTCCGTCATCCCACTTTCCGTCCTTAAAATTCGAGACATAGCGCTTGTCCGTCGCCATATAGCCGAAACCAAGGCTGCCCCAGTCGATATTCTTCTTTTCCATAACAATACCCTCCATGTATCTGTCCGGCTGAAAATGAAAACCAGACGCTTCTTTAGTGCATGTAGATTATTATAATACATGGATTTTCAAAGTCAACAGAAAATCATTTTCCTCAGCCCTTCGGCATATCCTCCGTCATATTCCGGAGCAGCTTCTGCGCCTCGCCAAGGTTCTGCATATCTTCCGCCGAAATCCGGAGATTATAGTGATAATTTCTCCCGTTGGGGTCCGTAATGCGGACGTCAACGACGGTACCCTCGCCGAAGGCCGCCGGATAAACCGACTTCGCGAAAGGAACCAGCTTGGGATGGGCCGCCGAAAAGCTGTCCCAGAAACCCTTTAAGCGGATCAGCTCAAATGGATTCATCATGCCTTTTCACCTCCTTGCTCATCCCTTGAAGAGCCGAATCTTCTCCGCGGCCTGCACCTTTACGCTGTAAATCATGTAAGGGATTATTTCTGTCATCGTCGAAGCCCCGCTGGATACCGCCTGGATCACCCCCTGGGCGGCGGCGATATTGAGATCCGTCAAAATATTGATCTTACTGACGCCGCTGGCGATCGCCTTGCGGAAGGCGTTCTCCGAAAGGCCCGATCCGCCGTGGAGGGTAAGCGGGATATCCGCTGCCTCCGAGATTGCCCGGATGCGGTCAAAATCGACCCGGGGCTGCGATATATAGCTGCCTCTGGCTGTTCCGACTGCAATGGAAAGCGCGTCGATATGCGTCATCTTCACATACTCCCGGGCCTCGTCCGGAAGCGTAAAGCCATCTTCGTCAAGCTCGCCGGTCAGCTCCGAAGCGTCCGGAACATGCCCCAGCTCCGCTTCGACCGAAGCTCCCAGCGCATGGGCGATACGGGTGAGCTCCGCCACCTTCCTGACGTTATCCTCGAAGTTCTCCTCTGAGCAGTCGTAATCCACCGAAGTAAACCCGGCCTTCAGGGCCCTGACGCAGCCGTCAAAGGAGCGGCCGTGGTCGTAATGAACCGCCACCGGAACCTCCGCGTTCTGAGCCATCGGAAGCGTGAAGGAGAGAAACTCATCCATCGGACAGACTTCCGCAAGCTGCTCGTCGAAGGCGAGGATGACCGGCATCCCCTGCTCCTTCGCCGCCATGATGACCGCCCGGGCCATTTCGAGGGTGATTGTGTTGAAATGCCCCACCGCGTACTTTCCCCTGCGGGCCGGAGCCAGAATCTCTTTCAGATTAACCAGCATGGACGCCTCCTTAAATCCATCAATGGTGGAAAAGACGGATGCCCGTAAATGCCATCGCCATTCCGTACTTGTCGCAGCACTCGATGACCGCGTCGTCGCGGACCGAGCCGCCCGGCTCCGCGATATATAAGACTCCGCTCTTCTTCGCGCGCTCAATATTGTCCGAGAAGGGGAAGAACGCGTCGGACCCCAGGGACACGCCGGTCTGGGTGTCGAGCCAGGCCCGCTTCTCCTCCGCAGTGAAGACCTCCGGCTTCTCCTTGAAAATCTTCTGCCAGGCGCCGTCGGCAAGCACGTCCATATACTCGTCGCCGATATAGACGTCGATCGCGTTGTCGCGGTCCGGACGCTTAATGCCGTCTATGAAGGGCAGGTTCAGAACCTTGGGGCACTGGCGGAGCAGCCAGTTGTCAGCCTTCTGGCCGGCAAGGCGCACGCAGTGGACGCGGGACTGCTGGCCGGCGCCGACCCCGATCGCCTGGCCGTCCTTCGCGTAGCAGACGGAATTGGACTGGGTATATTTTAAGGTGATAAGGGAAATGACAAGGTCGCGCTTTGCATTTTCCGGAATGTCCTTGTTCGCGGTCACGACGTTGGCCAGGAGGTCATTGTCAATCTTGAGCTCGTTTCTTCCCTGCTCGAAGGTGATGCCGAAGACGTCCTTGTGCTCCAGCGGCTCCGGGACATACTCCGGATCGATCTCGATGACCGTGTAGCCGCCCTTCTTCTTCTCCTTGAGGATCGCCAGCGCCTCATCCGTATAGCCCGGAGCGATCACGCCGTCGGATACCTCGCGCTTGATGATCTTCGCGGTCGAAGCGTCGCAGACGTCGGAAAGGGAAATGAAATCCCCGAAAGAACTCATGCGGTCCGCGCCGCGGGCTCTCGCGTAGGCGCAGGCGAGGGGGGAAAGCTCCTCCATATCGTCCACAAAATAGATTTTCTTCAGCACGTCCGAAAGCGGAAGGCCGACCGCCGCGCCGGCCGGAGAGACATGCTTGAAGGACGCTGCCGCCGGAAGGCCGGTCGCGCGCGTAAGGTCGCGCACAAGCTGCCAGCCGTTCAGGGCGTCCATGAAATTGATATAGCCCGGACGGCCGTTCAGGACCCTGATCGGAAGGTCGCGTCCGTCACTGACATAGATGCGGGAAGGCTTCTGGTTCGGATTGCAGCCGTATTTCAATTCAAGATCTTTCATATTCTATCCTTTCTGATACAAGATCAATGGTTCTTATTCACGATGCGGGTCTCATAAGTCCCGTCCTCAAGATTGATATAGCGGACGAAGAGGGAGACCTTGTTGGCCTCATTGAGAGAATTCCAGATAAGCTCCGTCGTCTCATCAGGGTCATTTCCAACTTCAACCGGAACAGGCTCCCCTTCAAAGCTCGGAATCGGGCTGCCGTCGTCGACGTAGGTGCTGATAAAATGTCCGAGTCCCGGAAGCGCCGGCCCGTAAGAGAATGTAAAGCGGTGATCCGAAGCGGGATCTCCATCCGCGCTTTTCAGGATGGAGAGGTCATACTCCATATTTCCTTCCGGCAGGAGGCGGATCAGGCCGGAAATACGGGGGGTGTAATTGGGGCCGTCCGGTTCGTAGCGGCGGCATCTGAGCGATTGCTCAAAAGTCTGTCCGGCCTTAAGTCCGTCATAGATCGTATCGGTCTGATTGCCGTTGGTCACGATGGTCTGTCCCTCAAGAACGCGGACCGGCGCGTAGATGATAAGGCTGGGATCAACCATCTTCGAGGGATCGAAGGCTTCGGTGCGGATGCCCTCCCCGTCTTCAACGAAAATACGGTTCCGGGAGTTTGCGCTGCGTCCCATAATGAAATAGGCCGCGACTGCGCATTTTCCGTCGGCTGAACGTCCCAACATGATTCCGCGGCCGGGATAGGTCTTTTCCTGCAGGATTTGTCCGATGTTCATTTTTTTCATTTTCTTATCCTCCTTTGAGGCACTTCCAGATATTCGACAGGTATGCCGTAAAGCTCGGAAAGAGCTGCAAGATCACGGTAGCGAATCTCTGTCGCGCCGGTTTCCCAGTTGATAATTGTCTGCTTATTCCGATGCATTGCCCCAGCCGCCTCGACCTGCGTCAAACCGGCGTTTACTCTGGCTGCTTTCAGTTTAATCTTTGGCAAGTCCATCCGCTATCCCTCTTTCCTTATTTTAAAATGATTAATTCATGGTAATCCATTTTAAATGGATTTTCAAGTCCCATAAATCCATTTTTAGCCGTCAAAGTCTTTTTCTCAGGCAGATCATTCTTTAGAATAGGAAAAAAGTAAATTCAGTAATTGAGGTACAATATGGAATCTCCTGAACACAGGAAGGCGATTCTTGCCGGGAATCTGAAAGGTTTCCTCAGCGCAAACGGATGGAACGAACGGGAAGCCGCCCACCGGGCCGGCATCAACCCCCAGACCCTGAACAGCTGGACCAATCGAATCTCCTATCCGTCCATGGAAAACCTGATCAAGCTCGCCGATCTTTTCCACTGCCATATCTTCGAACTGACCGAAGAAAAATGGTTTATCGACGAACGCAAGCGCTTCCTCACCATCGCGGCCAGCGATATGCTGGCGCTGTTCGCCGCAAATCCCCAATACGCGCTCTGGTGCCGGCTGGGCACCCGGCTGGCCCGCTTCAATCGTTTGGAAGTCTATATAAAGAAAATCGAGGACGAATTATCATAAGGGACATGAAGCCTGACGGCATCATGTCCCCTTTTGCTTATCCAATCGTCACGATAAAGCCGTCCACATTATTCCCGGACACCTGATAAGGCGTATCCGGCTTATCGATTTCCTCTTCCGGGGTAAAGAACACCCGGTACTCTCTGCCCTCGCAGCTGATCCGCAAAGGTTCGTCTTCCGCGGTCTCGTTCCGGAGCAGGTCCAGATACTCCTCCAGACAGAGATTGTTCTCATGCATATAGAAGGCGTGGGGAAGCCCTACGTAGCGGAAATGCCAGGCTTCGTTGGAAATCCCGGTGATTTCCGTCTTGTCTTCGGCGTAGCGTCGGATGAAGCCATACTGCCAGCAGTTTTCCCGCATCCATACCGCATTCTCACTTTCCGAAAAAGTCCCCTGCAGTCCATTCTCATAGAAGATCCCGACATCCACGGCCAGCCCCGTGTGGTGCTCGCTGCTGCCGGGCGCGGCGACGTAGCGGGAGGCGTAATCCTCGCCGTAGAGTTCCGTGATCTCCTTCATGACCCCTTCCTGATACTCATAGGAGCGGTAGGCGGAGGTGATTCCCGTAAACTGCGTCTTCATAGCCGTATCGCAGGTCTCGATCATCGCGTCGAGATGGGGCAGAATCCTCCCGGCAACCGCGTACTCCTCTTTCTCCACCTGGTAGCGATAGCTCTGCTTCTCCAGGATATTGGAGAGGTCCAGGGTTTCGGCGTTGGCGTTAAAATCATAGGGATAGCGGCTGTTTACCAGGATGAGATCGCCGCTGTGAAGATCCGCTTCCCGAAAGGAAAGCCTGGCCGCTTTCTCCGCCTCTGACGCGGTACCCTGCCCCTCAAAAGGAGGCCCGGCCTCCGGCAGCGGGGCTTCCGAAAGGGAAGCGGATGCGTTCCCGCTCTCCCCGGCGGCCGCCTGCCCGCTTTCGGAATCCGTTCCGTTTCCCGGAAGCAGCGGCAGGGCGCAGGACGTAAGCAAAATAAGGCTGCCGAGCAAGGCGGCAAAAAGCGGGACCGCCTTGCTTTCCGAGCCGGTTTTCATTTTCCTAATCTTCATGAAAAGCCCTCATTTTGCGGGTCTTGATATCTTTCTTCATGTCGTCCTCCTCAAGCTGCATGTAGATAAGCTTGCGGTCGGAAGGACGCACGAACACGAAGGGCCGCGTTTCCGGGTCGCGGGCGGAATAGTCCAGTACGGAGTAGCCGTTCTGATAGCCGTCCAGATAATGGGAACCCAGAGGCGCAATGCATTCCATGTCCACAAGGCTGATGGAAGCAAGGCGTTTCCGGCGCTGCTTCGAGTAGATGGCGTCAATATCGATCTCCCCGTTCGCGTACTGGTACTCGTATTCGACATCCAGCTTGGGGACCAGGAAATAGTCCACCAGCAGCATCAGCGAACCCAGGATGAGGGCCGGAAAACCGAAAAAGAGAATCGCGGCGGCAAAGAGAAGGACCGTCAGACCGTAGGCGATACCTTTCATGGCGCTTTCCACTGCCGTCGTTTTTCTTTTTACCAGCAGTTCTTCATATACATCACCCATTTTCTGTCAGACCTCGTCATTCATGGAATCGTCAAGCGCTTCACAGATGTTCTGCACAACTTTCGTAACCTTCGCCTGCACCTCCTGCGGAGCGTAGGGGAAGGTGTAGGAGACGTCCGAAGCCTCCAGAAGCGGAAGGTCGTTGAGCGAATCCCCGATGCCGTAAACCTTGCAGTCCCCGTAATAGCTGCGGAGAACCGATATCGCTTCGCCCTTGGAGGTCCCCTTGGGCGCGATGTCAACTTCGATCACGTTCTGGAAGGCGTTTAAGTAGTCGCCGTACTTGTCATTGATCTCCTTCGTGAGGGCCGCGGCCTCCTCCAGCGTCTCGCAGTGGATGCCGACGCCGTGTACGAGCCCCTGCGGCGCGTCGTCCATCCCGCTGATCACATTGTACTCGCCCGGATAATCCATCTCCTCAAAGACATTGATCACTCCGTCGATATCGATGGAGATCCGATTGCCGCGGGGCTTCACGTCCTTCACGATCCGGTCGATCACGTCCCGGTCGACGAAAAGCTTCCGGATGCCCTTCATGTCCTTATCGACAATGTTGGAGCCGGTGCTGGTGATCATGAAGTCCGGAACAAAATGCCCGCTGATAAACGGGGTCAGTCCTCCGACCTGGCGTCCGGTGCAGAGCCCGAAATAATTTCCCGCCGCCTGGTATTCCTTAATCTTTTCAACCGATTCGGGGGGCAGCTTCACCTCCGCCTTATAAAAATAGAGCGTCCCGTCAAAATCACTTGCGAATACTTTTTTCATTCCCTTGCTACCGCCTTTCGTATTTATATCCGGCTTACGCCGTTTATTATGAAAATCATATCATTTTTTGGGGAAAATGAAAACCTTAATATTGTATTTTTCCCATTTTTCGTTTACATTATTAAGAGTATGATTTATAAAAAAAGGAGGCATTACCTATGAAGCAGTGGACTCTTGAAGAACGCTACAGAGTACTGGAAAACCCGGACGAGATCAGGGATCTGTACGCGCGCATCCAGACATCCGGTTATCGCCAGACCTTCCACGTCCAGCCGATGACCGGTCTGTCCTCAGACCCGAACGGATTTGCCTATTATGAAGGCCAGTGGCACCTTTATTACCAGTGGACTCCCTGGGGAGCCGTTCACGGACTGAAATACTGGTATCACGCGATCTCACCGGATCTTGTAAGCTGGGACAACGCCGGCATCGGCATCGCTCCCGGTGATTTCTATGACAACAAGGGCTGCCATTCCGGATCCGCGTTCGCCCTCGGCGACGACCTTTATTTCTTCTATACCGGCAATCACCGCGATGAGAACTGGGTCCGCACGCCCTTCACCTGCGCGGCGAAAATGAACGGCGAAGGCAAGCTTGAAAAACTTGAAAAACCGCTCTTCGGCCCGCGCGATGATTATTCCGAACACCAGCGGGATCCCAAGATCATCTACGTGCCCGAAAAGAAGAAATACTACATCTTCATCGGCGCGCAGACCCTGGACAAGAAGGGAACCGCGCTCATCTACGAATCGGAGGAGCTCCTTGCGGGCTGGAAATTCGCCGGCCAGCTGAAGGTTCCCGGCTACGAGGACTTCGGCGGCATGTGGGAATGCCCCTGCATCGTGAACATCAGCGGAAAGGACGTCCTCATCTTCTCGCCGCAGTACACGACCCTGCCAGGCCGCGGCAATTCCACCAACCATAACGTCTATCTCATCGGAAAGATGGACTACGACACGCTGACCTTCACTCCGGAGGGTGACTACCAGTACCTTGATTTCGGTTTCGACTTCTACGCCGCCCAGTGCGCCGCCAACGTGGCGGATCCGGACAAAGCCGTTCTCATCGCCTGGCTGGGCCTGCCGGACAACCACTATCCGACCGAGCCGGAAGACTGGGAAGGCTCGATGTGCCTGCCCCGCGAGCTTCGGATCCGGGACGGAAAGCTGATCCAGACGCCGGTCGCCGAGATCGCGAAGCTGGCGGCCGAGGCAGCCCCGGCAGACGGAATCCTTCCGAAAGCCTGCCATGTGGAGGCTTCCTTCGCCGGGGGAGACGCCTTCCTCAATCTCTTTACCAGGGCGGATCATTCCGGCGGCTTCACGATCCGCTATGACGCGGCTGCCCGCAAGCTGACCGTCGACCGCTCCGGCATGGACATCCGCTTCAACGAGAAGGTCTTCGAAACCCTCGAAGTTCCGCTGGATAATCCGCTGGAGAAGATCGACGCCTACATCGACTCCAGTTCCGTTGAACTCTTCATCAACGGCGGAGAGAAAACCTTTGCTTCCCGCATTTTCCCGACGGAAGGCGAACACGGCTGCGCCGCTTCCGGCAATGCGGCTGTAAAGATCAGCGTCCTTACAAAGTCCGTCACGGACAAATTTATCGTATAAGACCCAACCCTCAAGCAAAGAACCCCATTGGGATTCAAAACCCCTGCAGGAACGATCCTGCAGGGGTTTGCTTTCTTAATAGCCTTCTCTCTTCGCCTTTTTCCGCTGCCGCACCCGCTTCTCGGCGCCTTCCCAGCGGGCTTTCTCCGACTCGGTCTCCAGGATCAGGCCGTAAGGAACCGGAACCGGCCGGCCCTCGGCGTTGATGCAGACTTCCGTGAAGAAGGCCCGGTTGATAATCGTCCTTCTCCCGCTTGGCAGGTCCTCCATCCAGGTGTCCACGCGGACCTCGATCGAGGATTTCCCGACATGCGTCACCTTGGCGATGAGTACGATCATGTCATTGAGAAAAGCCCCCCTCTTGAACTCAAGATGCTCGATGGACACCGTAGTCACATTCATCCCCGCATGCCGCATGGCGGCAATGGCTCCGATCTCATCAATCATCTCAAGGAGCTTGCCTCCAAAAAGGCGGTGCTGGCCGTTGATATCCGGATAGCGCAGGATCCTGGTGAGCTCGGCGACCGACTCGCTGACCGTCTTATAGCCAAGGCGCTTTACCGCAAAGCCCGGAACCGGGGCAACCGTTTCGGCGAAATAGGCCGCAGACGGATCCGCTTCCCCGGACCCAAAAAGCGCCGAGACCTCATCAGCCGTATACCAGCCGATCGATTCGAATTCTTTTACGGGAGCCAGGTCAAGGCGGGGAGCCGCCTCGCACTCAAAGATCCAGACGTCCCTCATTTCCCGATAACAGCCCTTCTCCGGATCGTCCAGAAAGAGGGTTTCCACAACCTTCCCCGCATCCGCGGGGATGTTGATCCCCAGCGTCTCCTGCACTTTGCGGTAAGCCGTCAGAAAGCTGGACTCCGTGGAAAGCGCGTTCCCATGGACCGGGGCCATATAGAGCGGACCCATTGTCGAAAGAGACGAGCGCCGGCCCAGCAGGTACTTCCCCTCCCCGTTCCGAATCCAGACATCTGCCGCGGCGTGAAACAAGCCCTCCGGGATCTCTTCCGTCTCATCGATCACCCGGCCGCTGCTGCGCATTTCCCGGTCATATAAACGCCATTTTTCCATAAAAAGCCCCTCATTTCCTTATTCTTTTCCGTCCCAGCAATAGGTGCAGAGCCGTTCCCTTCCGATCCCGACCGAATCGATCAGATCGTCAAGCCGGTTAAAACGGAGGGAAGTAAAATTCATCTGCTCCCGCATTCTTTCAAGCATCTGATGATAGCGGTCCGAATCGGGATTCGCGTAATCATCCAGGACCGCGCGGTCAACCGCTCCGCCTTCCAGTTCCTGTATCACCCGCCGTCCGATCAGTTCCATGTCCGAGGTCGAACGGGAGAAACCGATATACTTGCAGCCGAACAGGATCGGCGGGCAGGCAGGACGGACATGGACTTCCTTCGCTCCGCTCCGGTAGAGGAATTCCGTCGTCTCGCGGAGCTGGGTTCCCCGAACGATCGAATCATCGATGAGCAGAAGCCTCCGCCCGTCGATCAGCTCATGGACGGGAATCAGCTTCATCTTGGCGATCAGGTCGCGCTTCGTCTGGATTGTCGGCATGAAGGAACGCGGCCAGGTGGGCGTGTACTTGATGAAGGGCCTTGAAAAAGGAACACCCGACTCATTGGCGTAGCCGACCGCATGCGCGGTTCCGGAGTCCGGAACCCCGGCCACGTTGTCGATATGCTCCCGGGTCAGCTGATCCCGCCGGGCGAGATTGTGGCCGCAGCGGCAGCGCATGGCTTCAACCGACACGCCCTCGTAGGAGGAGGCGGGGTAGCCGTAATAGACCCACAGGAAGGTGCAGATCCGCATCTTTCTTCCCGGGTCAACGAGCACATGAACCCCTTCCGGCGTCATGAGACAGATCTCCCCGGGTCCCAGCTCCCGGTAATCCCGATAGCCGATATTGAGATAGGCGAAGGATTCAAAGGAAGCGCAGTAGCCCTCCTCCTTGCGCCCGATTACGAGCGGAGTCCGTCCCAGACGGTCCCGGGCGCAATAGACGCCCTGATGCGTGAGCAGAAGGAAGGTCATGGAGCCGTCGATCACCTCCTGGGCGTAACGGATCCCCTCGATCAGATTGTCCTTTTCATTGATGAGCGCGGCTACCAGCTCGGTGGCGTTGATCTCGCCGCTGCTCATCTCCTGAAAATGAACCCCCCGCCTCGCCATGACCTTATCCGTCAGCTCGTCCTTATTATTGATCCGCCCGACGGTCGTGATCGCGTAGGTCCCGTGATGGGACCGCACGATCAGAGGCTGGGGCTCATAATCGGAAATGCAGCCGATACCGAGATTGCCGTGCATTTCATTTACTTCCGATCCGAATTTGGTGCGGAAGGGGCTGTTTTCAATATTGTGAATCGCCCGGTTCATCCCGTCCTTGCCGAACACAACCATGCCGGCCCTTCTCGTCCCCAGATGGGAATGATAGTCCGTGCCGAAAAACAAATCAAATACGCAATCCTCTTTCAGTGCCGCCGCAAAAAAACCACCCATAACCGCTCCTCTTTATCGTATGTTGAAATTATGACAAACCGTATTCGCGAAGCGCTTCCTCGATCCTGGCAAGGCAGGAGTCGCTGTCAATCTGAAGCGCGTTTCTTAAGATGGAGACGTCGCCGTGCTCCACATAGGCGTCCGGGAGCGTAATCTTCATCACCTTAAGCTCCGGACAGGCCTTTGAAGCGTAATCGGCCGCCTGCTCGCCGAAACCGCCCCGGGCAACATTCTCTTCCAGCGTAATCAGCACGCGGTGCTTCGCGGCCAGGCGGTCCAGCATGGCAAAGTCCACCGGCTTTATGAAACGGCCGTTGACCAGCGTGCAGCGGAAGCCTTTCATTTTCAGCTTGGTCCTTATATGCTCCGCCGTGCTGACCATGCTGCCGACCGCCATGAGGGCGATCTCTTCCTCCTCGTAAAGCATCTCCGCCTTCCCGTACTCGACAGGAGCCGCGAACTCCGAAAGGCCTTCATAGGCCCTGCCCCTGGGATAACGCACCGCGACAGGCGCCTTCAGGGAAAATGCAAAGCGCAGCATGCTCCTCAGCTCATCCGCGTTCTTGGGGGCCATCACGGTCATGTTGGGAATCGAGGAGAGATAGGTCAGGTCGAAGATCCCCTGATGCGTCTCCCCATCCGCCCCGACCAGCCCGGCCCTGTCCACCGCAAAGACCACAGGCAGATTCTGGAGGCATACGTCGATCAGGATCTGATCGTAAGCTCTCTGCAGGAAAGAGGAATACACGGCCACCACCGGCTTAAGGCCGGCCGCAGCCATCCCCGCCGCCGAGGTCACCGCATGCTGCTCGGCGATGCCGACGTCAAAGAAACGTTTCGGAAAGCGTTCCGCGAAGGCCTTGAGACCCGTTCCATCCGGCATGGCCGCCGTCACGGCGACAATCTTCGAATCCTCCCGGGCAAGCCTGACAAGTTCTTTGGAAAAAACCTCGGTATAGCCCGGTCCCTTGCTGCCGCCCAGCTCCTTTCCGGTCTCAACGTCAAACTTTCCGATGCCGTGGAAACGCTCCGGATTCTCCTCCGCAGGCGGATAGCCTTTCCCCTTCTTGGTGACGGCGTGAATGATCACGGTTCTCGGAATCTTCTTCGCCTCCTCAAAAATCGAGGCGAGCTGCTTTACATCGTGTCCGTCCACGGGGCCTAAGTAGGTAATCCCCATATCCTCAAAGAGCATGCCGTCCGGGACCACGATCTGCTTCAGCGTATTCTTGGCCCGGATCAGGGCGTCCGCAACCGGCGCTCCGATATGAGGCATCAGCTCCAGCCGGTCCGCGACGCTCCGCTTCAGCCGGTTATAGCCCTCCGCGGCCCGGAGCGTACTGAGATAGGTCGACATGCCTCCGACATTCGGCGCGATCGACATGCTGTTGTCATTCAGGACAATGATAAAATTACTTTTCCTGTTGCCGGCATTGTTAAGGGCCTCATAAGCCATCCCCCCGGTCAGGGCCCCGTCGCCGATCACCGAGATGACTTTGTAGTCCTCCCCCTGAAGGTCTCTCGCCTGGACGATACCAAGGCCCGCCGAGATCGACGTGGAGCTGTGCCCGGTATCAAACACGTCGTAAGTGCTCTCCTTCCGCTTGGGAAATCCGCTGATCCCCCCGTACTGGCGGAGGCCGCCGAACGCGTCTCTTCTCCCGCTCAGGATCTTGTGTGTATACGATTGATGCCCGACGTCCCATACCACCTTGTCATAAGGAAAATTAAAAACCCTGTACATAGCCAGCGTCAGTTCGACAGCCCCCAGATTGGAAGCAAGATGTCCTCCGGTCTTGCTGATCGATTCGATCAGAAATTTTCGAATATCCTCTGCCAAACAGTCAATCTCTTCATAAGACAGCCGCTTTATGTCGAAAGGACCGCAGATACGTTCCAGCATTTCGCACCTCTCCATCATGCGGCGGCGCCTGCCGCGGCATGTTCATTTTGTGTCATTATACATTACCCCGAAAGATTTATCCATTCGTGAAATGTTACTAAAAATGAAAAACCCTCTTCTTATCTCCAACAAAATACGACAAAAAGGGCGGCTCCGTTCCTTCGAAACCGCTCTTTCCATTTAATAAGAAAGGATCTCCGCCCCCTCTTCCGTAACCAGCACCTCAATTTCCCACTGGGCCGAGGGCTTTCCGTCCGCCGTACGGACGGTCCATCCGTTATCCGCATCCGTGAAAATGCCGTCTTTTCCCATATTTACCATAGGCTCGATTGTGAAAACCATCCCGGGAACCATCAGCATCTCCGTTCCGGGCTTCGAGACATAGGAGACAAAAGGCTCCTCGTGAAACGCGTTTCCGCACCCGTGTCCGCCGATCTCCCGGACGACGGAATATCCGTTTTTAAGCGCGTGCTGATGCACGGCGCTGCCCATATCCCCCAGGAAGGTCCAGGGCTTCACGTAAGAAAGCCCGATCTCAACGCATTCCTTCGTCACCTCGCAAAGACGCTTCTTTTCCGGGCTCACATCACCGATCAGGAACATCCGGGAAGAATCCGAAAAATAACCGTTCAGGATCGTCGAGCAATCTACATTTACGATATCCCCGTCCTTCAGGATCACGTCCTTCGAGGGAATTCCGTGGCAGACTTCGTCATTGACGGAGGTGCATACGCTCTTCGGATAGCCCTCGTAACCCAGATCCGCCGGGATCCCGCCCATCTTCGAAGTCGTCGTCATGACGATATCATCGATCTCCTGGGTGGACATGCCGGCATGGATTTTCTCTCCGATCTCATCCAGGACCGCGATATTGATCACCGCGCTCTTTCTGATCCCCTCGATGTCCTTTTCCGTCTTTATGAGTTCATGTCCCGGAACGATATGCCCCATCAGTTCATAACGCCGCAGCTTATCGTCAAAAGCAAGATGGCAGCTCTTATATTTCTTTCCGCTTCCGCACCAGCAGGGCGCATTTCGTTCCAATCTTTTAATTTTCATTTTTCAAGCTCCGTTTTTCCATATTTGTCTTACAAATCCATTTTAGCCTCTTGCGGTAAAAACGTCAATGAAAACGTATGCGTATCTTTCACTTGTTTTTTTCAGCATCTATGGTAAAGTAAGGATAATATTTTCATGATAAGGAGAATCTTATGGCTGCTTCAGAACCTGTCTACGTCACCGGACACCAGCACCCGGATACGGATTCCATCGCCTCTTCCATCGCCTACGCCTTTTTCAAGCGTTCCATGGGAATCCGGGCCATCCCCTGCCGCCTGGGACCGGTCAACGCCGAGTCCGCGTGGCTTTTAAAACGCTTCGGCTTTCCGGAACCGACGCTCTTAACCGACGCCCGGGTCCGGCTTTCGGATATTAAACTGGATCCTCCGACCTTCATCAAGCCGGACACGACGATTCACGAATCCCTCCGGCAGATGCAGGAATCCGGACACACCTACTGCGGCATCGTCGACGACGAGATGCACCTTCTGGGCCTGTTGACCAAAGGGGATATCGGCGAGGTGGGCCTTGGAGACACCCATTCCAACATTGATATCCTTTCCAGGACCCCCCTTGACAATTTTGTCCGCACCCTGGACGGGCGCCTCGTCTATGAGGACGCGGACATGCATATAAACGGCAAGGTCAGCCTGATCGCGATGACCGGAAACGCCCAGCTCGACGATTACCAGATCAAAGATCGGATCGTCATCCTCGGAAACGATAAGGACGCCCAGAAGCGGGTCATCGAAAAAGGAGCCGGGATGCTCATCATAGTCTGGGCGGATACCGTCGCTCCCGACGTCATTGAAATCGCCCGGGAATACCACTGCCCGATCATTCTTTCAGGCCACGGGGCCATGAACACTTCCCGCTATATCTATTTTGCCCCGCCCGCGAAGTATATCATGGAGACCAACCTCGTCTCCTTCAGCGCCAACGAGCTGGCGGAGGATGTGGGAAAGAAAATGCTCCGGAGCCGCTACCACATCTATCCGGTGGTGGACAATGAGAAGAAGCTGCTCGGATACATCGGCCGCTACCATATCATGAACTGCAGGAACAAGCAGATCATCCTGGTGGATCACAACGAATTTTCCCAATCCGTAAGAGCCATCGAGAAGGCCCGGGTGCTTGAAGTCATCGACCATCACCGGATCAATGATTTCTCAACCACCCAGCCGGTTTCCTTCCGCAATGAAATCGTCGGCTCCTCCGCGACGATCGTCTCCACGATTTTCCGCGAGAACCAGATCCCGATTCCCCAGAATCTGGCCGGCCTGCTTCTGGGAGCCCTGCTTTCCGACACCATGAATTTCCATTCCCCGACGACCACCCCCAAAGATCTCCAGACCGCCAACATCCTGGCGGCCATAGCGGATCTCGACCTGGATGTTTTCGCCCGCGAAATGTTCGCCGTCACCGCCAACACAAGCGGGAAAACCTACCAGGAGATGATCAACCAGGATATGAAGATCTACGACATCAAAGAGTGCAAGCTCTCCATCTCCCAGGTTATCGTATCCTCAACCGATGAGATCAGAAGCGACGCCGAATCCATTCAGCCGGTCGTAGAACAGTTCGCGGCGAAAAAGCAGCTGGACTTCTCCGTCCTGGTCTTCACGAGCATCCTGGAGAACGGTTCCGTCATTTTTGCCGGCGGAAATCACGCCGCATGGGCCGTTGAAGCGTTTCCGAACGGGGAAAATGAAGAGCATTCCTTCCAGAAGGATCTGCTTTCCAGAAAAAAACAGATCCTCCCCCTCCTGACGGAAGTCATCAGCAAATATCTCTGATTCCTGCCGCCTTGCTGCAGCTCCCTGCTTCACATCGGCGGCAGCCCTTCCTTTCCGGCGCGCGATCTGCACTCTTTGGCTTTTCATTTTGCCAATCCTGTGCTATCATATTACAGGAAATGAGAAAAACTTCCTTTTTCCCGTTTCCCGCGCTGGAATCGCGGCGCTTTACGCGGCAGAATCCCAATACAGATCCGCGCGCATCCCCGCGGAACGGTTCCGGCAGACGGCGGTATGATTTGCCGCTTGCCCTATCTATGGCCGCCGCCCTTGTGACAATCCATGAAAGCAGGTGTTTCTATGTTTTTTCCGGTTTTACTACTTATTCCACTTTTTTCCTTCGCCCTGTGCGAGGCATGCTGCAATTCCAGGCTTCTTAGAATGAAGCCCATCTATCTCCTATATAACTATCTGATCTGGTTCCTTGCAGGAGCCTTTCTTCTTTGCCTTTTTCCCTTTCCGGCCATGGGCGTCACGCTTCTGCTCGCTTTCGCGGTTATTTTCGGGATAGCCAATTACTTTATCATTCGTTTCCGCAGAAGTCCCATAACGCCGTCCGACCTGCTTGCCATCGGCACGGCCGCGGCGGTATCCGACGCCTACGACATCACACCTCCCTTCCGCTGCATCCTGGCGGCTGCGGCAGCGATCCTCCTCTCGGTTCTTTCTTTCGTCCTGAATTTCAAGGCGATTCTGCTTCCATTCCCGAAAAGCTGGATCGTGCGGCTTGTCCTGGCCGCCCTTCTGCTGGTCCTCATGTTTTTCATTTTACAGAAAACAGATCTCAAGAAGCTGGTCAATATTCAGCCGAAGCCTTACCGGGCGATCCTCCAGAGCGAAAGTTACGGATTTCTCCTCATGTTCCTCATCGAACTGCAGAAGCTTATGATCCCTACCCCCGGAGGCTACAAGCGCTACAAGGTGAAAACCAGGCTCCGGCATTTCGACGAGCTTGCGGAAGCAGCGGAAAATGAAAATCCTTCGAAATATCAGGTCCAGCCTTCCCTCATCACCATCATGAACGAATCCTTCAGCGATCTTAGCGTTCTGGGACCTTTTCCGCCGGCCTCAAGGGATCTGGCCTTCTTCAAAGCGCTTAAAAATGACAAGGGGACCCTCCTGACCGGCTGGACCTTCGTATCGACCCGGGGCGGGGGTACCGCCCGGACCGAATTCGAGTACCTGACCGGCAATTCAATGGCTTTCGTTCCCGGATCGATCCCCTATCTTCAATACGACTTCCGAAACCGGCCGTCCATGCCCAAGGAGCTTTCCAAACAAGGCTACCGGACAATTGCGATGCATCCGGAAAACCGCTCCAACTGGCGCCGGGACAAAGTCTACGCCGCCATGGGTTTCGAGCACTTTTATGATATCAGCGCCTATCCGGAAGCCCGGGAGATGATCTACGGGCACACCGACGACCGGAGCAATTACGAAGAGCTGCTCCGGGTCCTGGAAAAGAATACGGATCCGGTCTTCATTTTCAACGTGACCATGCAGAACCACGGAAGCTATGATCTCGAAGCCATGAAGCACGCGAAAAAGGAAATTGTCGAGATGGAGAAGGAATTCAAACGCTACCGCGACGTGACGGCTTTCGAGTCGCTGATGAAAGCCTCCGACGACGCGCTCCGCTTCCTCGTCAAGTCTCTTCGCAAGATAAAGCGGCCGGTTATCCTGACCTTCTTCGGAGACCACCAGCCGGCCCTTGACGGAGATTTCGAAGCGTTCCTGGAAGCAAAGGGCAGGTACCCGGACGAAGCCGATTCGATCGCCCTGGGAGAGAACTACTTCAAGGTTCCTTTTGTCATCTGGACAAATTCACCGGCCTTCTACCGGCGGGATAAAGACCTCGACGACCCCATCGCCTTCTTAAGCCCCAATTTCCTCGGCGCCCAGACGACGCGCTTCGCGAAAATCAGGCGTTCCGCGATGGATCTCTACCTTGACGGGCTGAATGAACAGATCCTGGCCATGAACGAAACCGGTTTTCTCGCCGACGACGGCGAATGGCACGCCTATGATAAGCCCGGCGAATACAGCGCGCTGTTAAACGGCTACGAATGCATCCAGTACTACCGCATGTTCGAAAAGAAAAAATAACTGCCTTTGGAGGACTTCGCTCAGGGTTTTAACCAAAAGGCTTTGGGCGACAGTCATCAAACGGGATTAAAAAATACGCCATACACGAGCTTATAGGCTCTTGTATGGCGTATCTTTTGATTAGTTTAAAACCGTATGATGGATCACCGTCGCCTCTCTGGTCAGCGGTTTAAAGACATATCCTCTCTCCCGGAAGCCCTCAATAATTTTCGGAAGAGCCTCCACCGTCGATTCCTTATTCGGCCCGTCGTGCGCCAGCAGGACGATGGTCCCGGAAGCCGCGGAAAGCGCGTTTTCAACGGCCTGCTCCGCCGTGACCTCCGTCCCATCTCCGAGATCCCCGTTCCAGTCCCAATACTGATAGCCCTTCTCCTGGACAGACTCCGAAAGCAGGGTCATGATTCCCCTGGAATAGTTTCCGGACTTTTCGTTGGAAGAACCTCCGATAAAGCGGATAAAGCAGGGAATATAGCCGATCTGGTCCCGAACGACCTCTCCGATCCGCCGAAGATCATCATAATAACTTTCTTCTGAGGCGTAGATCTCGAAGGAATGGCTGGAGGAATGAAGTCCGATCGTATGGCCCTTCTGGTAGGCTTCCAATATATAATGGGCGTCCGGAGGACTCTGGGAGGTGACAAAGAAGGTCGCCCTGACTTTATATTTTTCCAGAACCTCCAGCACCATCGGCGTTATGTAAGAAGGGCCGTCGTCGAATGTGAGATAAACCGTTTTTTCTTCCTGCGGTTTATAATTCCAATCGCGGTTTCCAGGGTCAAGCGCGTAGACATCCCGGACGTCCGGGGAGTGGGCCGGAGAGAAAATCTCCAGGGACTCTGATGAGCTCTCCTCCTCCGATTCGGAGATCACGGTAACGATACGGACCGGAGAATCCGCTTTCTCCGTTTCCCAGCTTCTGGAGAATATCCATGCGAAAAGCGCGGCGACAGCAAGAATCAGCCCGATTCCTCCGGCCGCAATGCGTATCCTGAGCTGCCTTCTCCGCCTTTCCCTCCGGGCCAGGGATCGTTCCTGCCATTTATCCATACCTTCCTCTTTCCAAAGAGCCGTCTTCTCTTTCAGGGAAGACGGCTCCTCTATTTCCTTCTATCAGAAACGAAAAACAGTTTATGTTTTCCCGTTTCCCGCGCCGGATTTACGCCGCTTCACACGGCATAAAGCCAATGCGAATCCGCTCCCAGCCCTGCGGAATGCTTAGGGCAAATGAAAAACAGATTTGCCGTCTGACCTGATTATTCAGCTTCCGTGATGAGCTCCTGCATATGCTCGTCGTTCATTTTCTTAACCATCTGATAGAAGGTGGCAAGATCGACGCCGTGCATCTGGCGCTTCGTGCCGCGGACCGTGATGGACACGGTCTTCTCCTCGGCTTCCTTGTCGCCGACAACGATGATGTAGGGGGTCTTCTTGAGCTTGTACTCCTTGACCTTCTCGTTCATGTTCGTATCCTCGTAGTCAGCCTCGACGCGGACGCCCATGGAGAGGAGCTCATCGAAGATCTCCTTCGCGTAGGCGTTGTGCTCCTCGCGGATCGGGACGATGCCGACCTGGCAGGGCGCAAGCCAGAACGGGAACGCGCCCTTGTAGTTCTCGATGAGGATGCCCATAAAGCGCTCCAGGGATCCGAAGATCGCGCGGTGCAGGACGACCGGCTCCTTGAGGAGACCGTCCTTGTCGCGGTAGGTCAGGCCGAAGTTGTGCGGCAGCTGGAAGTCGAGCTGCACGGTGCCGCACTGCCATTCGCGGCCC
>JAILID010000127.1 GCA_024695465.1 Lachnospiraceae bacterium
CGGCCGCAGGCGGCCGCTTCATGAGGGCGGTCAGAGACGCTTCGCGTCTTGCCCGCCCCTCATAAATCCGCGGTTTTTGTCCGGAATGCAAGCATTCCGGCCTGCAAGCCGTGGATTTATGAGGGGTGCTGAACAGTTACATTTTTTGTTTCTCCTACTTTCATCATTGAAGTGGTTGAAAAAATTTTTTTTTTGATATATTATTATGGTGTTCGCTTTAGCATTTTAAGAATTATGGAGGACTAATGATGAGTGATACACAAAATGCAGCAAGCATGAGAATCGCTTCCCTGCTTGACGCAAACAGCTTTGTTGAGGTTGGAGCCGCGGTGAAAGCACGCGCAACGGATTTCAACCTTGGCGCGAAAGCCGCTCCTTCCGACGGCGTTATTACCGGCTTCGGCACGATCGAAGGCAGCCCGGTGTACGTCTACAGCCAGGACGCATCTGTGCTCGGAGGCACAATCGGTGAAATGCACGCCAAAAAAATTGTCCGTCTCTATGATATGGCTGCCAAAACCGGATCCCCGATCATCGGGATTCTCGATTCCAACGGCGTAAGACTTGAGGAGTCTTCCGATGCCCTGAACGCTCTCGGCGAGATTTTTGCCGCCATGAGCAGCGCTTCCGGCCTTATTCCCCAGATCACGGTTGCAGCCGGAAACTGCGGCGGGGCTCTCTCTTTTATCCCGGCTCTTTCCGATTTCGTTTTCATGACCGATAAGGCCAAAATGTTTGTCAACAGCCCGAACGCCATCGAAGGCAGCAGCGCGGATGTTCTCGACAACAGGACGGCGGAATATCAGGCCAAGGCCGGCAATGCGGACTTTATCGGAAGCGAAGAAGAAGTTCTCGCGGCGGTCCGTACGCTCGCCGGCCTGCTTCCGCTCAACAACGAAGACGACGGCGAAGTCGTCGCCTGCACGGACGACCTGAACCGGGCCACTCCGAATCTTTCGACGCTGAAGGATAACGCAGCCGCGATCCTCGAACAGATCGCCGATAACGGGATGTTCTTCGAGACGAAGAAGGCCCATGGCGGCAACATGACGACCGGCTTTATGCGTCTGAACGGCCAGACGGTGGGCGCGGTTGCCAACCGGGGCTTAAAGGATACGATCTGCCCATGCTGCGCCGGCAAGGCGGCTGATTTTATCGCGTTCTGCGACGCCTTCAGCATTCCGCTCCTTACGGTGGCCAACGCTTCTTCCTACGCCCGCAGCGAGAAGGCGGAGAAGCAGCTTCCGGCGATGGCCGCGAAGCTCATTCACGCCTACGCGAACGCCACGGTGCCCAAGGTTACGCTTGTCGCCGGCAAGGCTTTCGGCGGCGCCTATATCATGATGGGCTCCAAGGCGCTGGGCGCGGATATGGTCTACGCCTGGCCGGATGCGTCGATCGGGGCGATGGACGCGAAGATGGCGGCCAAGATGATCGGCGGGGAAAAGGCCGCTGAGGTTCAGAAGGGTTTTGCCGAGCTCCAGAACAACGTATCTTCTGCAGCCGCCAGAGGGTATGTGGATACGGTTATCGAGGAGGCCGATACGAGAAAGTATCTGATCGGCGCTTTTGAGATGCTTTACACCAAGAGGGAAAGCCGTCCGTCGAAGAAGCACGGCACGATATGAGAAAGGCGGAAAGATGAAGAAAATTAAAAGACTGGCATTTGCCGTGATTGCCCTTGTCATGTCTGCCTTTGTCTTCACGGGCTGCGAGAAAACTTCCTCCCAGATTGAGACGGAGGCTGTGGCGGCCATCCGCGAAGCAAATATCGAGAGCGTCCGGCAGTTTACCGAGGCGAATTTTGCCGCCCTGCTTGTCCAGGCAAAATACGAGGATTTCGCCACCTTCAAACAGATGAATCAGGTTCTCATCAGCTTCACGTTCGACAATGATTTCGGCGCCCGCTGGAAGTATTTTACGGAACGGCACGGGGCCTGCGTGAACGCGGTCGTGGATGAGACCATGCGCAAGGGCTACGAGTATACGAGCCGCATCATTATGACCGGCGAAGACAATCGGCAGATGGCCCTTACGATCTCTTACGATCAGGGAGGCCAGCCCTACAAGACGACGATCGCCGAGTACGAGGACGACTCCCAGCAGACCTTCGGGCAGAAGATGGCCGCAGCGGGCGGCAACACGATCATCGGTATCCTGGTCGTATTCTCGGTTCTCATTCTGCTCTCGCTTATTATTTACTGCTTCAAGTTCGTGAACCAGGCGTCTCTTCCCCCTTCAAAGAAGACGAAGGAAGCTCCGGCTCCGGTAAAGGCGGCGCCCGCCCCGGCTCCGGTGAAGGCGGAAACTGCGGATGAAGCGGCCGCAGAGGACGATCCGGCTCTCATTGCGGTTATCGCCGCGGCGATCGCGGCGGCGGAGGACAGGCCCGCAGAAGGCTTTGTCGTCCGTTCGGTTAGAAGATTAAAGACAAATAAATGGCGCTGATGCGCGTCCGCAAGGAAAGCGGTACATAATTTAAGGAGGAATTGCACAATGAAGAATTATACGATCACAGTTAACGGAGTAGCATACAGCGTCACAGTGGAGGAGACCGCAGGCGGGGCAGCCCCGGCGGCTCCGGCGGCAGCCCCGGTTCCGGCAGCCGCTCCGGCCCCGGTCAAGGCCGCTCCGGCTCCGGCCGCTTCCGGCAGCGCCGGCGGCGTGGAAGTTACGGCCCAGGTTCCGGGCAAGGTCTTTAAGATCGTCGCGAATGTCGGCCAGACGGTTGCGGCAGGCGACAGCATCATCATTCTTGAGTCCATGAAAATGGAGATTCCGGTTGTCGCTCCCCAGGACGGGACGATTGCCAGCATCAATGTCGGCACCGGCGACGCGGTTGAGAGCGGCGATCTTCTCGCTACCATGAACTGAAAAAGCGGAGGCTAGTAAATGGATATTTTAGGAACACTGTCAAATCTTGGACAGCAGACAGCCTTTCTGAATCTGACTGTAGGAAACTACATCATGATTCTGGTGGCTCTCATCTTCCTCTATTTGGCAATCGCGAAGGAATATGAGCCGCTGCTCCTTGTTCCGATCGCTTTCGGCATGCTGCTGGTCAATATCTATCCGGATATCATCGCGGCGCCGAGCGAGACATCGAACGGCATCGGCGGACTTCTCTACTACTTTTACGTGATGGACGAATGGTCGCTTCTTCCGTCCCTGATCTTTATGGGCGTCGGCGCGATGACGGACTTCGGTCCGCTGATCGCCAACCCGATTTCCTTCCTCATGGGCGCGGCGGCGCAGTTCGGCATCTATATCGCTTACTTTCTGGCGATTGCCCTGGGCTTTAACGGCAGGTCGGCTGCGGCGATCTCGATCATCGGCGGCGCGGATGGACCGACTTCCATCTTCCTGGCTTCCAAGCTTGGCCAGACCCAGCTTCTGGGCCCGATAGCCGTTGCGGCGTATTCCTATATGTCGCTGGTCCCAATCATCCAGCCGCCGGTCATGAAATTCTTTACGACAGACGCGGAGCGCAAGATCAAGATGGGTCAGCTTCGGAATGTCTCCAAGCTTGAGAAGATCCTCTTCCCGATCGTCATCACGATCGTGGTCTGCATGATCCTGCCCACGACCGCTCCCCTCGTCGGCATGCTGATGCTGGGCAACCTGTTCCGCGAAAGCGGCGTCGTCCGCCAGCTTACGGACACCGCTTCCAACGCCCTTATGTACATTGTCGTCATCCTTCTGGGTACGTCTGTAGGGGCGACTACTTCCGCGGAGGCTTTCCTGAACGTTTCGACGCTTAAGATCGTCGTTCTCGGTCTGGCCGCTTTTGCCTTCGGTACCTTCGGAGGCGTTATGCTGGGCAAGCTTCTTTGCAAGATCACCAAGGGTAAGATCAACCCGCTGATCGGGTCTGCCGGTGTTTCCGCCGTCCCGATGGCTGCGCGTGTTTCCCAGAAGGTCGGGGCGGAATATGATCCGACGAACTTCCTTCTCATGCACGCGATGGGACCGAATGTCGCGGGCGTTATCGGTACGGCTGTCGCCGCCGGTACGTTCATGGCTATTTTCGGCATCTAAATTAGAACAAGGAGAGAATTATGGCAGACGTTAAAAAACCTGTTCAGATTACAGAGACGATCCTGCGCGACGCGCATCAGAGTCTCATTGCTACCCGTATGACGACCGATGAGATGCTTCCGGCGGTTCCGATGCTCGATGCGATCGGCTACCGCGCGGTGGAGTGCTGGGGCGGCGCTACTTTCGATGCGGCCCTTCGCTTCCTCCACGAGGATCCCTGGGTCCGTCTCCGCAAGTTCCGCGAGGGCTTTAAGAACACCAGGCTTCAGATGCTTTTCCGCGGCCAGAACATCCTGGGCTACAAGCCCTATCCGGATGACGTCGTCACCTATTTTGTCCAGAAGTCCGTCGCGAACGGCATCGATATCATCCGTATCTTCGACTGCCTGAACGATCTCCGGAATCTGGAGACCTGCGTCAAGGCGGCCAAGAAGGAAGGCGCGGAGGCTCAGATCGCCCTTTCCTATACGCTGGGCGACGCCTACACGCTCGACTACTGGACCAACATGGCCAAGGAGATCGAGGCTATGGGCGCTGATTCCATCTGCGTTAAGGATATGGCCGGACTCCTTGTCCCGAAGGCCGCTACCGAGCTTGTCACCGCGCTGAAGGCCGGCTCCAGGCTTCCGGTTGAGATGCATACGCATTACACCTCCGGCGTCGCCTCCATGACCTACATGAAGGCAGTCGAGGCGGGCGCCGACATTCTTGACTGCGCGATCAGCCCCTTCGCGCTCGGCACTTCCCAGCCGGCGACCGAAGTTATGGTCGAGGCTTTCCGCGGCACCGAGTACGATACCGGTCTGGATCTTACGAAGCTCGCCGAGATCGCCGACTACTTCCGTCCGATCCGCGAAAAATATCTGGAGAACGGCCTCATGAACCCGAAGAACATGGGCGTCAACATCAAGACCCTCCAGTATCAGGTTCCGGGCGGCATGCTTTCCAACCTGACCAGCCAGCTGGCCAACTTCAAGGCGGAAGATAAATTCTACGAAGTGCTCGAAGAGGTTCCGCGCGTCCGCAAGGACATGGGCGATCCGCCTCTGGTCACTCCTTCCTCCCAGATCGTCGGCACGCAGGCCGTTATGAACGTCGTCACCGGCGAGCGCTATAAAGTCGTTCCGAAGGAGACTAAGGACATGTTCCTCGGCCGCTACGGCAAGTCCACCAAGCCCTTCGATCCGGAGATCCAGAAGAAGGTTATCGGGGACGAGACTCCGATCACCTGCCGTCCGGCGGACCTGATTCCGGATATGCTGGAAGAATATGAGCAGAAGATCGCTTCCTACAAGCAGCAGGATGAGGATGTTCTCTCCTACGCCCTGTTCCCGGAGGTAGCCATGGACTACTTTAAGTACAGGGAAGCCCAGCAGACCGGCGCGGACGCCGGGGCCGCTGACGCGGAAAACAAGGCTTATCCGGTATAAGATAAACAGCAGAATCAAGGCCGCGGGAGCGATGCTTCTTAGCGGCCTTTTGTCGTTATAAAGGAGCTTTTATTGAAAAAAATAGTCATTATCGGCGGCGGGGCAGCGGGAATGATGGCTGCGGTCCTTATGAGCCGGGACGGAAATCAGGTGACGCTGATCGAGCAGAATGAAAAGCTCGGCAAGAAGCTGTTTATTACCGGGAAGGGCCGCTGCAACTTTACCAACGCCTGTACGGAAAATGAATTTCTGGACGCCGTTGTGGATAATCCCCGCTTTCTCTACAGCGCGCTGAGCGAATTGAACCCGGAGGCGCTGATCCGCCTGTTTGAATCCTGGGGATTGAAGACGAAGGTGGAGCGGGGGAGGAGAGCTTTCCCGTCTTCCGACCGCTCTTATGATGTGATCGACATGTTTAAAAGGCAGCTGAAGGAAGCGGGAACGGAAGTCCTGCTGAATTGCCAGGCGGCCGGGATCCGCGTCGAAGACGGAGCTGCCGTCGGCGTTATGGTCCGAAAGGCCGGGAAAGCTCCGCTGGATTCGGTGAATGGAGTTCATCGCTTTGACGGAGAAAGGTTCTCCGGAGCCCGGGAATTCTTCATTCCGGCGGAGGCGGTTGTCGTCGCAGCAGGCGGGCTTTCCTACCGCTCGACAGGCTCGACGGGAGACGGCCTCCGTTTCGCCCGGGAGCTCGGGATTAAGGTGACGGAGACCTATCCTTCTCTGGTTCCGATTGTCTGCAAGGAGGAGTCTCTTCGGGCGCTTCAGGGCCTTTCTCTTAGGAATGTGGAGCTGATTGTCCGGAGCGGGAAAAAAGAGCTTTTCCGCGAGCGAGGAGAGATGCTGTTCACCCATTTCGGGGTTTCGGGCCCTCTGGTTCTGTCCGCCAGCGCCCGGCTGGGGCCGATGATCGGAAGGAAGCCCCTGACGGCGGCTATTGATCTCAAACCCGCGCTCACAGATGAGCAGATGGACAGAAAGCTGGTGGCTTTCTTTCAGGAAAATCCCAATCGAACAGCCGCAAACGCCTTAGCGCCCATGCTGCCGTCCAGGATGCTTCCGGCGGTTCTTAAAGCCGCCGGGCTTGAGCCGGACCGGAAAGCGAACGGGGTTACCCGGACGGAGAGGGAGGCGATTCTTGCGGCCATTAAGCGCTTTCCCCTTACCTTTACAGCCCTCAGGGGCTACGAGGAGGCGGTTGTGACCAAGGGAGGCGTTTCCGTCAGGGAGATCGACCCGAAAACCTTTGAGGCGAAAAAGGTGAGGGGTCTTCATTTTATAGGAGAAGTTTTGGATCTGGATGCGCTGACCGGCGGGTATAATCTGCAGATTGCCTGGTCGACGGCGGCGTCCTGCGCGAAAAATATCGGAAGGAGCAGGGAATGAACATTGCGATAGACGGTCCGGCCGGAGCCGGAAAGAGTACGATTGCCAGGAAAGCGGCCGCTAAGCTGGGCAGCGTGTATGTGGATACCGGGGCCATGTACAGGGCCATGGCGCTCCTCGTGATCCGGGAGGGAATCGATCCGGAGGATCAGGAGGCGCTGGAGGCCTGCGCCGCCAAGGCGGAAATCTCTATTGAATACCGGGATGGCGAGCAGCACATTCTTCTGGGCGCCGAGGATGTCGGCGGGCTGATCCGAAACGAAGATGTAAGCCGGATGGCCAGCCGGATCTCGGCTAATGCGGCAGTGCGGAGAAAGCTGGTAAGCCTTCAGCAGGAGCTGGCCAAAAGAACCGACGTCGTCATGGACGGCAGGGATATCGGGACGGTGGTCCTTCCGGATGCGGAGGTCAAGGTGTATCTGACCGCATCCTCCCGGATAAGGGCGGAGAGGAGAAGGAAGGAATATCTTGACAAGGGGGAGGAAGCGCCTGAGCTTTCGGAACTGATCCGGGATATCGAGGAGCGGGATTTCCGGGATATGCACAGGGAGGAATCCCCTCTGAAAAGGGCGGAGGACGCGGTGCTCATCGACAGCTCCTTTATGACCATCGAGGAGGTCGCGGACGCGATCCTTTCCCTTGTCCCGGGGGAGGAAGCGTAATGGAAGTAAAGGTTGCGAAGACCGCGGGTTTCTGCTTCGGCGTCAAGCGGGCGGTGAAGCTGGTCTATGATGAGATCGCCCGGGAAGGATCCCGGGTCTACACCATGGGCCCGATCATTCACAACGAGCAGGTTGTGGGGGATCTGGCGGACAAGGGCGTTCACATCATCAACGACGACCTCTTCTGCGAGGAGGAGGGACGTTATCCGGGTCCCGGGGACGTTATCATTGTCCGCTCTCACGGGGTTTCCAGGGAGATGACGGAAAAGCTTAAACGCACGGGGGCGCGGATCGTCAGCGCGGCCTGTCCTTTTGTCACAAAGATCCATGAGATCGTCGCGGAGAAAAGCCGGGAAGGCTGTCATGTCGTTATCATAGGGGATCCGAAGCATCCGGAGGTTGAGGGCATCCGGGGGTGGGCTTCGTCGGACTGCACGGTCATTGAAAACTGCGAGGAAGCACAGAAATTCCATGTAGGCAATAGGCAAAAGGTCTGGATTGTATCCCAGACGACTTTTAATTACGAAAAATTTCAAGAATTAGTTGAAATTATAAAGAGTTTGGGGTATGATATAGTAGTTACAAATACTATCTGCAACGCCACAAAAGAGCGGCAGATAGAGGCAATGGAACTGGCCCGGAATTCGGATGCGATGATCGTGATTGGAGGCCGACATTCTTCCAATACACAGAAGCTTTACGATATCTGCAGGGACCAGTGTAAGAATACTTACTATATACAGACACTCGATGATTTGGTAACCGTCAATTTCCAATCCGAAAGCTGTGTAGGTATTACTGCTGGAGCTTCCACGCCTAATACTATAATACAGGAGGTTGTTTCAAATGTCAGAAGAACAAAGCTTTGAGGAGATGCTTGATCAGAGCTTCAAAACCATCAGGAACGGAGAGGTTGTTGAAGGCACCGTCATTGATGTCAAGCCCGACGCGGCATACCTGAATATCGGCTACAAGGCCGACGGCGTGCTGACGAGAGATGAGTACAGCAATGATAATAAGGATCTTACTACGGTTATCAATCCGGGCGACAAGATGGAAGTCAAGATCCTTAAGGTGAATGACGGGGATGGACAGGTTGTTCTTACCTACAAGAGACTTGCCGCGGAGAAGGGTTCCAAGAGACTGGAGGAGGCTTTCAACAACCGCGAAGTGCTCAGCGCGGTCGTCACGCAGGTCTTAAAGGGCGGTCTTACCGTCAGCGTCGAGGATACCAGAGTGTTTATTCCGGCCAGCCTCGTTTCGGATGTCTATGAGAGAGATCTCTCCAAGTATCAGGATCAGGAAATCCAGTTTATCATCACCGAGTTCAATCCCCGCAGAAGACGCATCATCGGCAACCGCCGCGAGATCCTTGTCGAGCAGAAGAGGGAAGCCGCGCGTGAGCTCTTTGAGCGCATCCAGCAGGGCGATGTCGTCGAAGGCGTCGTCAAGAACGTGACGGATTTCGGCGCTTTTGTTGATCTGGGCGGCGCTGACGGACTTCTTCATATTTCGGAGATGTCCTGGGGCAGAGTTGAGAACCCGAGAAAGATCTTCAAGGTCGGCGAGCCCCTTACGGTCCTCATCAAGGATATCAAGGGTGAGAAGATTGCGCTGTCCCTCAAGTTCCCGGAGCAGAATCCCTGGATCGAGGCAGCCAACAGCTTCGGTGTGGGGAGCGTCGTCTACGGCCGCGTTGCCCGTATGACCGATTTCGGCGCGTTTGTCGAGCTTCTTCCGGGCGTGGATGCCCTTCTTCATGTCTCCCAGATCTCAAGGGATCATGTGGATAAGCCTTCGGACGTCCTTCGGATCGGCCAGGAGATCGAGGCTAAGGTCGTTGATTTCAACGCCGATGAGCACAAGATCTCCCTCTCCATCAAGGCTCTTGAGCAGGATCGCCCGATGGAGGAGGATTCCGTTTATACCACAGAATAAAGAGTGGGAAGCGGTAAAGGATTCAGGAATAATAACCTCAGGGGTTTTGGCCTCTGAGGTTTTTCTTTCTCCGGAGCGCTTCCGGGCCGGATATGGATTCAGATTCGGGACAGCCAGATGAGGGCGGAGAGCACATAGCTTTTCATGCTTTCCGGGTTGGAGAGGAACTTTTCGGAACACTTCACATAGGAGTAGCAATTCTCCCGGGTCGCTTTCTTCTGCCGATCACTGCCGACATATTCGGCGACGGACCGATGGACGGCGTAGCCCTCATGGGTCAGGAAACGGTAGCTTTTATAGTCCCTGTAATATCTGCGCAGCAGCCCATCCTGCAGGAGAGCTCTGAGCTCCGTTTTTTCGGGCGATGCGGACAGGCTGAAAGGATCTTCTGAAAAGCTGAGCCGGCAGGGAATCGGGACTTTGGGGGCCAGCTCAAAGAAGGCTTCCCCTTCCAGGCAGCTGCCGCGTTTTACGGAAAAACCGCCTTGGACCAGAACGGCAAAAGCCCTCAGGCTTGTCGCGGCCAGAGCCCGCTGCGCGTTGTCCGTCAGGTTTTCATTTTCAGGAAGGAGCGAGACGTAATCGGAAAGGCGCCGGGTCCTGAGGGAAAAGAGGCGGGCATAGGGGCGAAGCGTCAGCATGAGATCTTCACAGCGTTTTTCCGAGACGAAAGATGGAATCCGATAGAGTTCGCATTTCTTCTTCAGGTGGGGAAGGTCGAAGGCCTTGCCATTGTAGGTGATGAGAAGAGGCGTGTCCTTAAGTTCTTTGGCGAGGTCCTCCAGAATATCAAAATCATCCGATTCCTGTTCGAGCGAGTAGATGATCTCCGTGAGCGGGGAATCGGGAAGAGGTCCGCCCTTTATGAGAAAGACCCTGGAAAGCAGGCTTGTCCTGTAAAAACGGGTCGTCGGATCGATGTCCAAAGCGGCGAAGGGGACTCCTTCGGGCATAAAAAAAGGGACGCCGCTTAGGGATAATAGTTCTTTTTTCATAGCAGTTCTCCTTATAGATGCCATTATACAGGAAAAAGAGGTGCGGGAACAAGGTTTTTGTGTTATTATAGCAGACGATGAAAGTTTTGGACAAGGCTGCGGGCATCCTGCGGGCGGCAAATGAACGGCGGTGTAAAATGATATTTCCGACAAAGGCGGATATGGTTCTCATCATCTCCCTGATCCTGATTCCCTGCGCCATGCTTTGGGGAGATATAAAAGAGGCGGAAGACGCCGATCCCTATCTGTCCGTATTGCTGGACGGGGAGGAGATCGGCATCTACCCGCTCGATCAGGACCGGGTGATAAAGATCGGCGGGGGCAACAGCTGCGAGATAAAAGACGGCCGGGTCCGCATGATCCATGCGGATTGTCCGGACCAGATCTGTGTGTATTCAGCGTCCATTGGCGCGGAGGGCGGCGTGATCGTCTGCCTGCCCAATAAGGTTATCCTTCGAATCCGCAATTCGGATTCATCGGCAGGGGACGGACTTGACGCAGTCGTATCATGACGGGGAAGCGAGGGGAGGAAAGGATGAAGGAAAAGCAGGGAAGTTCCTATCGGGGAGGAAGCGGAAGCCGAACCGCCTATCTGGGGCTCTTTCTGGCCCTGGCCATCCTGTTCGGCTATGTCGAATCCCTGATCCCTCAGCCGCTGCCGGTACCGGGCATGAAGCTGGGGCTTGCGAACCTGGTGATCGCGGCGATCCTCTACCTCTATTCCTGGCGGGAAGCCCTGCTCATCTCGGCGGTCAGGGTGGTCCTTCTGGGATTCCTCTTCGGGAACCTCTTCAGCATTGCCTACGGGCTTTCCGGCGCGGCCGCCAGCCTTCTCGTGATGGCGCTTCTGAAAGCCTCCGGCCGCTTTTCGATTGTGGGCGTAAGCTGCGGGGGAGGGGCCGCGCACACGGCAGCCCAGACGCTTCTGGCGGCCCTCATCGTATCCGGCTTTCCCTGGCGCTGGTATCTGCCGATCCTCATGCTTTCCGGCCTCGCCGCGGGTTTTCTGGTCGGGATCGCGGATGCGGTCATTATTCCGAGGATCCGCACGAGGGGAATAAGGGAATCCTGTTAGCCAAGATGGAGAACATATATGTATGCGTATATTAAAGGAGTGTTGAAAGCTGTGCGGCCGGATTCGGTGGTTCTTGACAACCATGGGATCGGCTATCATATTCTTGTGCCCGCGCATTTTGCGGAGGGGCTGGCGGCCGGGGATGAAGTGACGGCTTACACGCATTTCTCGGTCCGGGAGGACGCGATGCAGCTCTTCGGTTTCCGGACCGAGGATGAGCTGGAGCTTTTCAGGCTGCTGCTCTCCGTGAGCGGGATCGGGCCGAAGGGGGCGCTGGGGGTCCTGACGGGAATGTCGGCGGATGAATTGCGCTTTGCGATCCTTTCCGACGACGCCTCCTCCATCGCGAAGGCGCCGGGAATCGGACGGAAGACGGCGCAGAAGATCATATTGGAGCTGAAGGACAAGCTGGATCTGGAAGAAGCCTTTGAAAAGAAGGTCCAACTGACGGAGGAGGCGCTGGCGGATGGGAAGGATTCGCCGGAATCCGAGGCCGTTCTGGCCCTTGCGGCGCTGGGCTATCCCAGAGGAGACGCGCTTAAGGCGGTGCGCAAGGTCCTGGGGGCGGGAACGGATCCGCTGGATGTAGAGGCCATTCTGAAGGCGGCCCTCCGGGAGCTGTAAAGAGGGCGGGCCGCGGGCAAAAGGCGCGGAGCCTTAAGCGGGGCCCGCTTGATTAAGAAGAAAGACGGCGGACAAGGATCCGCCTCGCGGCAGGAAGGATTGTTATGCCTGAAAAAAGAAAATTGACGACTGAGGCGACGGCGGAGGATGGCAGGATCGATCAGAGTCTCCGTCCGAAGCGTCTTGCGGATTACATAGGTCAGGAAAAGATCAAATCCAATCTTAAAGTATACATCGACGCCGCAAGGATGCGGGGGGATTCGCTGGACCATGTGCTTTTCTATGGTCCGCCCGGACTCGGCAAGACGACTCTTGCGGGGATCATCGCGAATGAGATGGGGACGCATCTGAAGGTCACTTCGGGTCCGGCGATCGAGAAGCCGGGAGAGATGGCGGCCATCCTGAATAACCTTCAGCCGGGAGACATCCTGTTTGTGGACGAGATCCATCGGATGAGCCGCCAGGTGGAGGAGGTCCTGTATCCGGCTATGGAAGATTTCGCGATCGATATCGTGATCGGGAAAGGGGCTTCGGCCAGATCCATACGTCTCGATCTTCCCCACTTTACCCTGGTGGGGGCGACCACCCGGCCCGGGATGCTGACCGCTCCGCTGCGGGATCGTTTCGGAGTCATCGAGCATCTGGAGTATTACAGCATCGAGGAGCTTATGGAGATTGTCGACCGGTCCGCGAAGCTGCTGCAGGTGGAGATCGTGGAGGAAGGAAAGCGGCAGCTGGCGCTCCGATCAAGGGGGACTCCGCGTCTTGCCAACCGCCTGCTCAAGAGGCTCCGGGACTTCGCGCTGGTCCGCTATGACGGGATCATCACGAAGGAAGCGGCGGAGGACGCGCTGGATCTTCTGCAGGTGGATCAGTACGGCCTTGAGGTATTGGATCGGAGGATCCTTGAGACGATGCTGCTGCGTTTCGGAGGCGGACCGGTAGGGCTTGATACCCTGGCCGCGACGATCGGAGAGGATCCCGGTACGATCGAGGACGTCTACGAGCCCTTCCTGCTGAAGAACGGCTTCATAACGAGGACGCCCAGGGGCCGGATGGCGACGAAGCTTGCCGCGCTTCATCTGGGGCTTCCTTACAGCGGCGAAGAGTAGGCATTTTGCGCCCGGAAAGACTGCCCGCTGTTTTGCGGGGAAAAACGCCGGCATTTTTCCCGGATGACAGAATCAGCTGAAATAAGAGCGCATGGACTTGATTTTTTTAGTGAAATCTATTAGTATATAGGAAGTATATGGAATAGAACGGAGGCGCCCCATGTCATCAAAGAATACTGTGACCGTTGTCATTAACGGTAAGATAACCCGGCTGACAGGCTATGAGAGCGAGGAGTACCTGCAGAAGGTATCTGCTTACCTCAGCAATAAGATGAAAGAATTTTCGGATCAGAGGGCCTACAGCCATATGACGTCCGACATGCGTTCACAGATGCTGGCGCTTAATATCGCGGACGATTATTTTAAAGCCAAGACCCAGGCTGACCTCTATGACGAAGAGCTTCGGCGCAAGGAAGAAGAGATCATGGAGCTCAGGCAGGAGATTGCCGATCTCGAAGCGAAGTATGACGCTGTATTAACGGCCAACTACAACGAGCAGTATTCTGACGGACAGAAGAAACGCAGATGACGCGAAAGAACTGAGATTGTAAACGGGAGGGCGATTACGGCAGGGTAGTCGTCCTTCTTGCCGCTAAAGGAGCAGGGAATTTATGGGTATGGAACTCTTGGCGCCGGCCGGATCGATTGAGGGCCTAAAGGCGGTGATCGCCGCCGGAGCGGACGCCGTCTACATCGGCGGCACGAAATTCGGAGCCCGGGCATTCGCGAAGAATCCCGAAGAGGAGGAGCTCCTTGAAGCCCTGGATTACGCCCATCTAAGGGGAGTCCGGCTTTATCTTACGGTGAATACGCTTCTTAAGGAAAATGAAATTCAGACGCTGCCGGCCTATCTTGCTCCTTACGTCAGGGCGGGCCTGGATGCGGTGCTCGTACAGGATCTCGGCGTATTGAAGACGATCCGGGAAGCATTTCCCGAGCTGCCCCTTCACGCCAGCACGCAGATGACGGTGACGGGGCCTTTGGGGGCCGGACTTCTTAAAGAATTCGGCGTGACCCGGGTCGTTCCGGCCCGGGAGCTTTCGCTGAAGGAGCTTGCGCGGATCCGCCGGGAAAGCGGGCTGGAGCTGGAAGCCTTTGTCCACGGGGCCCTGTGCTATTCCTATTCGGGCCTCTGTCTTTTCTCCAGCATGCTGGGCGGCCGGAGCGGGAACCGGGGAAGATGCGCGCAGCCCTGCCGCCTGTTCTACACAAGCTCCGAGGGCGGAAGGGAAAAAAAGGGAGAGCTGCTGAGCCTTAAGGACCTGCGCGCCCTTCATTTCCTGCCGGAACTTCAGAAAGCCGGCGTCTCTTCCCTCAAGATCGAGGGAAGAATGAAGCAGACAGAATACGCGGCCGGGGTCGTCGCGATCTATCGGAAGTACCTGGATCTCCTTGAAAAGGGCGGCCGCTTTGAGGTCGATCCCCGTGACGAGGAGGAGCTGGGGGTTTTATTTTCCAGGACCGTTTTTACCGGGGGCTATCTTGTACGACGAAACGGACCGGAAATGGTCACGAAGGGAAGCCGCTCCCTGAGCAGGGGGGAGGAGGCCAGGCGGAACGAGCTCTACGCCCGGATCCGGAAGCAGTACGTGGAGAAGGAAAAGGAGATCCCGCTGGAAGGAAGCGTCCGCGTCGTATCCGGCGAAGCGATCCGGCTTGAGCTCAAAGCCCGGGGGCTTATGGGCGAGGTTTCCTTCTGCGCCCGGGGCGCCCGGGCGGAAGCGGCCCGGAAGGCTCCCCTTGAGAAGGAGCGGATTCTGGAACAGATCCGGAAGACCGGCGGGACGGGATTCTTCTTTGAGGCGCTCAGCTGTGAGAGCCGGGACGCTTTCGTCCCCATGGGCAGCTTAAACGCGCTCCGCCGGGAAGCGCTGGAGGGGATCCGGGAAGCGCTTCTTTCACCCTTCCGCCGGGAAGCTGCCGGGGAGCGCGCGGGCGGGAGTCTGGCTCCTGATACGCCTGTCCCGGAAGCTGCCTCCAAAAGGCAAATGGACCCTCAGACAGAAGTAAGCGCCCAAAAGGACTGGAAGCTGACGGCCATCGTCAGCTCCGCGGAACAGTTGGAGGAGGCCCTTCATTTTCCGGGAGTTGATACGGTGACGGCGGAAGCCGCGCTCTTTATGGGCCGGGAGCCCCTGGAGGAGGCGAAGCGCTTTCTTGCGGCCTGCCGGGAATGCGGGAAAAAAGCGGAAATCGCGCTTCCTTACGTGGAAAGAGAGGGGAAGACGCTTCTCTTTGCGAAAAATGCGGGAATCTTGAAGCGGGAGGGACTGGCAGCCTTCCTGGTCAGGAATCTTGAATCCGCGGCCGGGCTCCGATCCTTCGGACACCCGGAAATGGCCAGGGCGGACAGCTCCCTCTACACCATGAACGGGAAGGCGGAAGAATTCTTAGAGGAACTCGGCTTTATGGGCGATACGCTGCCCTTTGAGCTGAACCGCAAGGAGATCCTGAGGCGGGACAACAAAAGGAGCCGGGTCATGGTCTACGGGCGGATCCCCCTCATGATCAGCGCCCAGTGCCTTCGGAAGAACCAAAGCGCCTGCACGGGCCGGCCCGGCTTTCTTGCGCTTACCGACCGCAAGGGCTTTGTCATGCCGGTGCGATGCGAATGCGCGTTTTGTTATAATGTGATCTATAACAGCCAGGTCCTTGCGCTGTTCGGGGAAGCCGCCGTCTTAAAGAGGGCGGGGCTCAGGGACGCGGTCCTTCATTTTACCGACGAGGACAGACAGAAGACGCGGGAGTGCCTTGAGCTTTTCGAGGCGGCTTTCCGGCGCGGCGAAACGGTCCGGCTCGATGGAGGATATACGAAAGGACATTTTAATCGGGAGGTGGAATGAACGTACTGACCCAGCTTTCCAGATATTTTTTTATCATCCTGATCGCCTTTTTCACGCTGGAGGACTATCTCTATTTCGGGAAGAGAAGCGAGGAGGCCAGGATGCGCCTGATCCGCCGGCAGATGCTCATCACCCATATGCTCATGGCGTCAGGCTTCCTCCTGCTCTTTCTCCATCTGCGGGATATCGGCTTCCTGCTTCTTTCCGCGACCGTGATCATCTATTTTATGATCACCTTGAGTCTCTACCGTTCGCTCTATCCGAACGCCTCCATGCTGCTGGTCAACAATATGCTGATGCTGCTGGGGATCGGATTTCTGATGATTGCGAGGCTCTCTTTGGACAAGGCGTTCATGCAGTTCGTGATCGCGGCCTCGGCTACGATCATCGCGTTTTTAGTGCCGGTTCTTATTCGGAAAATGAAATTCCTGCCCCGCCTCACCTGGCTCTACGCCATTCTTGGCATCGGGGCCCTTCTGGGGGTGCTGGCGCTGGCGGCCGTGAGCGGGGGAGCGAAGCTCTCCATCGAAATCGGAGGCTTCACCCTTCAGCTTTCGGAGCTGGTCAAGCTCACGCTGGTGTTCTTTATGGCCGCCCAGATGGCCGCGGACAACAGCTTCCGTTCGGCGGCTTTGACGGCAGCTGTGGCCGCCGTCCACGTCTTCATCCTGGTCCTCTCCACGGATCTGGGGACGGCGCTCGTCTTTTTTACGGCCTGCATCGTCGTCGTTTTCGTGGCGACGGGAAAGCTGCGCTACCCCCTGACCGGGCTCCTGGGCGGAAGCGCCGCGGCGGTTCTCGCTTATTTCGCCTTCGGCCATGTGAGGGCGAGGGTTGTGGCCTGGCGGGATCCCTTTGCGGTCTATGAGACTTCCGGCTACCAGATCGTCCAGGGCCTTTTCGGCATCGGGGCGGGGGGCTGGCTCGGGAGCGGACTGGGACAGGGAAGTCCGGGGATGATTCCCGTAGCTTCGAAGGACGCGATCTTCGCGGCGATCTGCGAGGAGCTGGGCGGAATCTTCGCCATCTGCCTGCTGCTCATCTGCATGAGCACGTTTCTTTTGATCGTCTCCATATCCATGCGGATCCACAACACCTTTTACAAGCTGGTGGCGATCGGCCTCGGGACAGAATACGCGATCCAGGTCTTCCTGACGGTCGGAGGGGTCATGAAGTTTATTCCCCTGACCGGCATCACGCTTCCTCTCGTAAGTTACGGCGGAAGCTCCGTCATGAGCACGATCCTCATGATCGCGATTGTGGAGGGACTGTATATTTTGAGAGAAGATGAAGGAGAATATGAGAAGAAGATGGTCAGGATGAGCGCAAGGGAAAAGGTGAGGCAGGAGGAGGCGCGGAATGGCTGACAGAAGAAGCGTGACCCCGGTGCCGCCTCCGGGAAGATTGGAAAATGAAGAGCGCGAAAGGGCCGAGGCGCAGCGCCTTGAGTCCGAAGCTTTTTCCGCGGCACAGGAGGAAAGAGAGCGGAGAAAAGAAGAATACGCAAGAGCGAAAAAGGATGAAGAGCAGCTCCTGAACCAGGCCTGGCGGAAGCAGAACCGCCCCTATCTCTTTATTTCAGGCGCTTTTCTTATGCTGTTCATCAGCCTCGTCGGCTATCTCATCTATTTCAATGTCTGTCTGAGGGACCGGGTCCTGGCCAATCCTTACAATAAGAGGCAGGATACCCTGAACGAATACGTGATCCGGGGGGATATCCTCTCCCGGAACGGGGAGGTGCTCGCGGAGACGGTATTCGCGGAAGACGGCGCGGAGATCCGGACCTATCCTTACGGGCGGCTTTTCGCCCATGTGGTCGGTTTTGCCGTCAGGGGCCGGAGCGGTCTGGAATCCATCTGTAATTACGATCTCCTTTCTTCCCATAACGCGGTTATCGACCGGATCCTCAACGAGTTTGAGGGGAAAAGGAATCCCGGAGACATACTTCTGACGACGCTGGATGCGGATCTGCAGCGGGCCGCCTATGACGCGCTGGGAGATTACCGGGGGGCGGTGGCCGTCCTTGACCCGGCAAGCGGGGAGATCCTTGCGATGGTGAGCAAACCGGATTTCGATCCCAACACGATCGACGCCGACTGGAACGCCATTGTGGAGGATGAGCAGAGCGGAAGGCTCCTGAACCGGGCGCTGCAGGGGCTTTATCCGCCCGGCTCGACCTTTAAGATCGTCACTGCCCTCGCCTATATCCGCAGCCATGAAAACTATGAGGATTTTTCTTTTCAATGCAGCGGGGAGCTTGCCGGGAAAGAGTCAACAATTCACTGTTTCGAGGGAATTGCCCACGGGGAAGAAGATCTGGAATCCGCTTTCGCCAACAGCTGCAACTCGGCTTTCGCCGCCATCGGACTGGAGGAAGGCGCGGGCCGGCTCAAAAACGCGGCGGAAAGCCTGCTTTTCAACAAGGATATCCCGATTGCCTTAAGCAACCGCTCGGCCCGGTTTTCACTTAGGGAGGGGGAATCGGAGGGGCTCATCATGCAGACGGCCTTCGGCCAGGGGAATACGCTGGCTACGCCTTTCCAGATGGCCCTTGCGGTTTCGGCCATCGCCAACGGCGGCGTGCTCATGCAGCCTTATCTGGTCCGGGGAACGGTCAGCAGGGACGGGACCCATGCTTCTGAGACGAAGCCGAAAGAATACGGAAGGCTGATCAGTGAGGAGGAGGCGGAGACGCTCTCGCGCCTCATGAGGGCGGTTGTCAGCGAAGGGACCGCTTCCCGCCTTTCGGAACTGCCTTGCGCCGTATACGGAAAGACGGGATCGGCAGAATATGTAAGAAGCGACGGGAGCGTAGGGACCCATTCCTGGTTTGTCGGTTTTTCGGAAGAAGGGATCGCCCTTTCGGTTCTCGCGGAGGACGGCGGCCCGGGAAGCTCGACCGCGGTCCCGATTGCCGAAAGAGTTTTTGAAGCGTTTGAACAAAAAAGGTAGATAAAGGAACTGAAAAATGATAAAATGGATGAAGGATCTTGTTATCGGCAAAGGCGTAGGCGAAAAGAAAGCCGCCGAGATCATGAAAAAACTGGATTCGGGGAAGATGGTCTCGATGTATTATCTCATTACCCTGTCTTCCGGCAGCGATATGCTGGAGATCATCAACACTTCCTATCTCGCCCAGTCCCATGCGGCCGCCGTTCTGCCCCCCGTCGTCGGGATCGCCGTTTCGAGATCGGAGGCGAAACAGATGGCTCTGGAGCTGGTGGACGAGTGCTTTCAGAAGACGGGCGGCGCGGATGTCAAAGCTTACCTTGCCGGGAAGTTTTGAGCGCGGACTGCGGAAGCAAGCGTCCTTTCGCTGCAGCCCGCGGGATGCCTTTAGCTGAAAGACTTTTAGGCGCTTTAGAGACGGGACAATCTCCCGCTTACGATAAATTCGGACATGTGAGGAAATGAAGATGGGGATCTTGCTTGCCGTCTTGCGGACGGTCGGAATTATTTTGCTCATACTGCTCCTGATCGTTCTGCTGCTCCTGCTTCTTCTTTTGTTTGTCCCTTTCCGCTATCGGATCCGGGGCGGGAAAGAAGAAGGCGCGGGAGGAGGAACCCTCCGGGTCTCCTGGCTTTTTCATATGCTGGAGCTGGAGGCAGAGGCGGGATACAGGAGCGGAGACGGCCTTTCTGTCGGAAAGGATATAAGAATCTTCGGTCTGTCGCTGATAAAGCTTTTGAATGAACTGAAGGATAACGACAAAGACGATTATACGCCCTACGCCGCGCTGGATCTGACGGAAGGCCAGGGTTCGGCGGAATTGGGAGAAATAATTTCTTCCGAGGAGTCCGGACATGAAGCGGAAAATGCTGCGGAGGTGCAGGTCGGGGAAGCTTCGGCATCGGAAAGCGGGCCGGCGGCAGAGACGGATACGGTCTCTGCGGAAAATGAAGATCAGGCTTCTGCGGAAATCGGACAGGAAATGAATAGCGGCAGAAGTCAGGGAGAGCAGATCGGAGATTACCTTTCGGCGCTGGCCGGGATGGCCCGGGAATACCTGGATGCGGCGGTCCGGCGGATTCAGGATGGTTTCTTAAGCGGAAGCGGCCGTGTCGTCCGTTTTTGCGTTTCTTTGTTTTTCCGGGCAGCGGGACTTATCTGGCGCGCCTTCTGTCTGCTCTTCCGCCTGCTGGGCCTTCCGGGAAGGCTGGAGGCGCTGAGGGCGGAGCTGGTCGGGAAAGCGCTCAGGCTTTTAAGGCTCGCGCGCAGGTGGAAGTCCTTTCTTTTTGACGATAGAACCAGGGGAGCCCTGGTCTTTCTCAAAAAGACCGCGGGCAAATTATTGCGCCACGTTCTGCCGAGAAAGCTCAAGGGGGATCTCACGCTCGGCTTTGAGGATCCGTCTCTGACAGGGAATGTCATGGCGGTCAAATCAGCGATTTACCCGCTCATAAAGCCCGCTGATTTTACCATTCGCCCGTATTTCAACGGCGCCAGGTTCGAGGGGGAGATCGACGCGGGAGGGAGAGTATATCTCTTTTACCTCGCCTATCTGACAATCACAACGATTCTGAATAAGAACATAAGATATGTGATATCCAATTTAAAGCATATGAAGGAGGAAGATTGATAATGGACAATAATGATTTCGAGAGAACCGTCCAGTCGCTTTTCGGCGGCATGAACGAGTTCGTCACATCCAAAACAGTGGTCGGGGAGCCTATCCATGTAGGGGAGACGATCATACTCCCGTTAGTGGATGTCACATTCGGCGTGGGGGCCGGAACCAGTTCAGATTCCAAGAATCCGAATGCGGGAGGCGGTCTCGGAGGGAAAGTGACGCCGACAGCGGTGCTCGTCATCTCGAATGGCTCCACGAAGATGGTCAACGTAAAGAACCAGGACGGCCTCACCCGGATTCTGGATATGGTGCCGGACTTCATCAACCGTTTCTCCGGAAACAAGGCTGATACGGCGGAAGCAGGAGAGACTGTGGAGGGATAAAGAAAAAGGAAGCCCGTCAGAACTGACGGGCTTCCTTTTTAAAATACGTTCATCATGCGCGTTCAACCTTGCCGGCTCTCAGGCAATGCGTGCAAACATATGCATGTCTGGGAGCGCCGTTCACAAGGATACGGACTCTCTTGATATTGGATTTCCACATATGATTGGTTCTTCTATGAGAATGGCTCACGTTGTTTCCAAAATGAGCACCCTTTCCGCAAACAGAGCAAACAGCCATCGATAACACCTCCTTGCAACAGAATAAGGCCAAATGGCCTGCAACGAGATTTATTGTAACAGAAGAGCGGGGGACTTGCAAGGCTTTTTTATAGTTGAGGCGGATTTTTTTAGATGCTGCCGGGGTGCGGGCGGTTTTTTTTGCTTCAGTCGTCCGTCTTGGGCACTTTTTGGGCAAAAGGCCGCTTCGGGCAGTCTGAAAACAAATATTTCAATCCAGACTGCCCAACGGAGCTTTTCTGCGGCCCGCCCCACAGCCTTCCGGCCGGACGGCTGTGGGCCCCGAGCCGGGGCTTATGTATTATGGTTTTTTCAGCTCTTTATCGATGAATAAGAAGAATGTTCTTTTCTTTTTTGTCCGGAAGTTATATAATAGCCATATCTATGAGAATTGGAGGGCGTAGTA
>JAILID010000030.1 GCA_024695465.1 Lachnospiraceae bacterium
TTTTTTCTCCAATCTCATAACATCATAGCAGAGACAATCACCATTATCCGTTTTGATGATGTTATACTCTATTTCCTTGTATCCACGTTTCAAATAAATCCGCTTTGCCGGAAATGATGCATCGATCTGAACACATTCATAAACTTCCAGTATCTTCTTCTCTGCAAAATCAAGCAGAGCTTTCCCATACCCCTTATGCTGGTAATCAGGAAGAATAAACAAACGATTAATATTATTGGCCTTAATCGTCACTGTACCGACCGGCTCTCCACCCTCATATAAAACAAAAATCTTATTATCAGAGATATCCGCCACAATATGCTCATCCGAATGATGCGCCAGAAAGAACTCCACGGCTCCTGCCGGATAATATCGGGGATATATTGATTTGATTGTGGATCTGGTAATCTTACAAACGATTTCCAAATCCTCTTTTTTCGCAGTAACTATCTCCACTTATTCTTCCCTCTTCACATAGCCCAATGCTAACATTCATCCTAATAAGTATTGTCCTGACTTAGATTATACATAGTCGTTCTCCTTCGAATATCTAGCTTGTCTGTAAAGATTACTTGGAGAACCTCAGAGATGGTTTTCAGAATCTCGATGCCTGTGTCTAATACTTTAAAGAAAGTTTAACATATTACGCAAGCGCAGAGCATATATTTTTCATGATGCTCTAATCATCTCAACATCCCGTGCATATTCAGTAATCCTATCTACTATAACAGACACCAATTCTAGCTTATCCTAAAAACACATTCTCATTATGCCACTCCAAAAACTCCCTGCCCGGCCTCTGGCTCTCCTGATCCGGTAGGTTAAACAGCCTCTGCCCATGGTACTTATAATAGTCCCTGCCATTTCCGTAATCTTGATGCAACCGCGGACTCACGTCCAGACGATAGTCCCTGTCAATCGTTATGTAGCCTTTATCAAACAGGGTGTGAAAATCTGATTTCAGCAGAATACCATTGTTTGTAACATGCGGTCCCTGATCTGCGTACGGCTTAATATGCGCTGCCTCCAGAACCGGCAAGGTCTTCTCGCCTGTGACCGCACATCGCCGATGGTAGGCATCCGTGACAAGCACGCGAAATGCCCCCTGCCCAAGCCTGTGCCTTGTCATGCTCTCTGAATAGCGGGCGGCATCACTCGCTGTCGCAGATATTCCTGTATGGGTTCTCTGAATCCGCTCTGCCACTGAATCATACAGGCGTTTTCCGATCTGAGTATCAAGAGAATATGTCTTTCCCTGGACAATTGAATTTTTCCAGTCTTCCGGCACAGGGATCCAGTCCTGTTCATCAAAAAAGAACGGCTCCGTCAGGATGATGCACCCTATCAACGGATTACCGCCCACTATCCCATTGCGTGTCCTGTATTTTCGGATACGGTCCTCCAGCTCCGACAGTGTCCTTGTACCATTCTTTATGCCAAAGGACTCCCACGCAAGATAAGTTGGAAGCGCTGAAAAACGAACGTAAAATCCTCCGTCGACTATGTAGTTATAAGGAGAATGTAGTTTGAAGAGAAATAAGTCATTAAATTCCAGAGCCTTGAAATTACCAGTCCCGGGCTTCCAAAAATTCACTTCATCACAATTTGATTCTTTGAGAAGGTCAAACCAGTTCTTGTCTGTGACACCGACATAGATTTTCATACAGGTACCTCCGAAGCGACTCTTTCGTCCCAGCGTTCCAATTGCCGCTTAATAAATTCCCGCGTTTTTGACTTCACCATTGACTAGGCAATTGACTAAATCAGCATTTTCATTGACTAAGTTATTTACTACTTCCTCATTCTAAACTATGCGTATCTAAAGGATACTTCTACACCAAATAAACTCATGGGTTCTACTCTGGGAGTTTTTCGTTCTATATATGGTTTTCTGTTTAGAACTTCCTTTTACTGTCTGATTGCCTTCGTTATCGTATTGGTAACACGAATGACCACTGTAGAGTATTTATCTCTCGGATTAATTATTCCAAGCAGTATGGAAGACTATTTCTGCGCCGCTCTTTATTGCTCCGGATTCGCGGTTCTTATTCTTCTGGCGCTTTATGCAGTGTTCAAACGATTTGTTGGACGGCCTGATACCAAGAAGCACTTTCTCAGAGAGACAATCTTATTCTTTAGAGACAGTCTTCTCTACCCAATAAACGTTATAAAGGCAATCATCAAGCACCTCACTGTCTTCGATACGATTATATCGGTACTTGCTCTGCTGATCATGGTTGCAACCTTTGGTCTTCTTGGATTTGGTTGTCTGCATTGGTTATAACTTTTTCCCGGGTCATCACCCGATAAAATGAGCTCAAAACGGCTGTTATAATGCCTCATAGCGGGATGGATCACAAATTATTTTCTCCTTTCATTTCGCGCTCACTTCCGCGCTCTCTTTTCTGATTCTCGACCGTCTCCAGCCGCTTCTCCGCCAGCTTCTTCAAAACGCTGACCTGGCTCTTTTGCGGGCGAACCGGCATCTGCGGGACCGCAACGCCGTCCCATTCGGCCTGCTCCCTGCGGATCTTTTCCAGCTCATTTCTGGCCGACCAGTAAGCGCTCTCCACAGCCTTTACGCTCCCGAACCCGTTCTGCTTCGGGATCCTCTCCAGCTGACTCCTGCACTGGCTGATCGGTTTCCGGAGCTCTTCAAGGCCCGTCTGCAGCTCTTTCCGCTCCTTGTGATGGAAGACGGTTCTCGGCAGGGTATCGATTGCCTTCTGAAGCGTCTCCTGCTGTTCCTGCAGCGCGTACAGCCTGCGGTTGCACTGCCTCAGTTTCTCGTGGACCGGCAGGATCTTCTTGAAGCGGACCTCTGCCTCCGTGGAATCCGGCCGCGGGCCTTTTCCGTTTTTCTCCGCATTTGGAAATGCGGGAACGCTCCCGCCGGCAGGTTCCTCCAGTGTCTTCTCGTCGGTCCTCATCAGGATCTCAAGGAATTCTTTCAGGACCGCGATGACCCTCCGGATCACTGCCGCAAAAAGTCCGGGCTGCTCTCCATGTTCTTTCACGGACGCCGCGACCTTCTTCACCACCTCCTCCCGTTTAAAATCTGCCACTTCCTCCTGTGTGCCGCCGGCGATCAGCACCTGATCGACCGTGTGGTTCCACTCCTGCCGGAGAGCGTTGTCTGCCTTGATCTCGTTCTCCAACGGATTGTTCTTCCCGATCTTCTTTGTCGGCAGATACGGACCGGCAGGATCGAAAACTTCCTGCCGGTCAAGTTCATCCGTCACAAGCTCGTTGATCAGGTCGGTGTACATCATCTTTGCCTCCGGGAGAAATACATTGCTCTTGAATTCGTCCTTCCTCGCCGAGAAATACCGCACCTCATAAGGGGATCCCTTCGGGAGGATCCTGCAGCCGGGACGGATGTTGCCCTCCGCGTCCAGGATCTCCTTTTTGGTCCGGACATGCCGACCTTCTTCGTTATAAAACATATTTCTCGAAGCGATCTTGACTTCCTTCTCCCTGAGCGGCTCTCGGTCTGCAAAGATCAGGTGGATGTGATAATTCGTCTTTGTTTTGTTATGGTGCAGCGCTGCCGTGCACTGCATCCCGTACTCGATCCGGAATTTTTCCGCGAAGATCTTCAGCAACGTTTCCGGCTCTATCCGCTGGAAACTTTCCGGCAGGGCTATGATGAGCTCCCGAGCCTCGATGCATTTGCCGTCCGGCTGGTTGGACCGCCAGAAATCGAACTGAGCCTGGTCGGCAAGATACTTCCAGAACTCCGGCTTGACGGTCGAGTACGTTGCATAGAGGTGCTCCTGGCGTGAGGGATTTGAGATATAATCGACGCGGCCGCAGACATCCGGGAGCTTATACATGCGAATAAATGAATGCCTCGCCATATCACCACCTCCTTTCGCGCCGTAGACGCACCCCGGCCGCCCGCAGGGCCGAAATACCCTTTGTCATAAACCGCAGGTTTGTGCAAAGGGAGTATTTCGCTCTCAGTCGCCGAGGGCTCTTACCCCAAAATGAATTACCACCGAAAGTTACCACCCATGCAAAAACACTTTGAAAAGTAACATTTTCATCTGCGGGTTGATTTTTAAAGTCTTTTGCAAAAATTCGGTGGTAGTGGTATTTTTTCCGTTTTTTCAGTTTCTCTCTTTCCTCCTTGAAAATGAAAAGAGGCCCCACTATAATGTAATCGTAATCTACATATAGGGAGGCCTTCCTCTCTAATGGATGTTTCTGTCAGCAGCAGGAACATCCTTTTTTAATGATTCGTGCTTCTCTCAGCGAATTCAATCGATTACCCCTC
>JAILID010000106.1 GCA_024695465.1 Lachnospiraceae bacterium
CAATCCCCCTCCATGGTGAGGAGCATCAGAAGGGTGTCCCGGAATCCCATCTTGCGATTGCGGGTAAAGTCCTTTCCGGGGTTTACGACAAACTCCCGGGGGTCTGCGGCAATCTCATCAATGATTGCCAGAAGGGTTGATTTGATGTAACCAGAAAAATGCATGCCGTGCCTCCTTAATCAGGTGAATGGTGAACGCTTTTTCTTCCTGATTAGTTGGCGTTTTTTCTGATGTAATCAGAAAAAACGCCGCACATTTTGGGCGGCATGTCAAGTACATTTTTAAATTTATTTTTGTTACGGGTTAAGAAAAAGCAGACCCCTGTTTTTCAAAGGAATCTGCTTAAGTAAATGACATTGCGTTAGAGGGCATTGACACATAAAAAAGAGAAGCAGATCATGTCTGCTTCTCTTTTTTTCTTGTTATTGAAGTTTTTTAAGGTTTCTGCTGTATCATGGGATAAATTTTTTTTGACTAATATGTTCTGCTGTATACGTCTGCTTTTTTATTTCAGATCATTTTTCCCGGAAAAAATCTTTTCTTTCATTTGCCAAAACCTTCGACAATTCCCCATACCACTTAAGATAGAACTGCAGCGCCCCGACAATGTGATTCACGGAGAGATTCGCCGTGGAGACCCGCGTTTGTCTCAGGGCGACGTGCAGGAGGAGGAAGGCGAACACCCGGGGTCTGGCCTCGGCACTGACGGTTACCGGGAAGGATTCTGTCCTGAAGTCTCCGCAGGTGAGCTTGGACGGGAAATATGAAGACTCCTCCCTCAGCTCCTCGTTGGCCCAGATGGATTCAAACTTCTGATTTTTCAGGAAGGTGAGCAGCCATTCGTTGAATTCGGGCGGACTGTCCAGTCTCAGCGCGCGGCGCAGGCCGTCGGGGAAAACGTGATAGAAGACAAACACATCCTGTGAATGAAAGTCCGGCTGCCTGTCGGCGGGAACGCTGAGGCGGCTCCTGTCATAGGAGTATACGCCAAGATCGAGAAGGTCTGTGGGCATCCTGAATTCCAGCAGGGTAAGGCACTGCTGGTAAAACCCTTTTTTGAGGCACCAGGCGATCTCGTCCGCGGTCGTCCTCTCCGGGGTCAGGAGGGAGGCGTAATCATTTTTGATCGCCTCCTCAAAGAGAGCCAGGTACTGGCAGGGTGAATCCGTGGGCGTCTTCTCGCTGTCGAGGGGGCGTTCCCTTGAAAAATATCTCCCGAGGGCGTCGAGGCCGCTCTCAAATTTTAAGATATTGGAGAGCTGGATGCCGGAAGCGACGTCCGTGATGCAGGCCATCAGATCCTGAACGGAGGGATCCGGATTCTTCTCGTAGTACCGCTTCAGGGATTCGATCCGGCCGTAGTAGGTGAACTCGTTGATCCCGGAGACAAAATCAAAAATTTTCAGAGCGGGATCGATGACGATCTCAGCTTTTCCTTCGGTGTAGTGGACTGTGTAGACCTCCTGGACGTTGATCTCGTTCCGCAGGAGGGAGACCATCGCCTCGAGGACGAGGGACGTCTCGCGGAAGCCGCCGTGCTCATCCAGGTAGAGACGAAGATCGGGGGTTTCATTTTTTAAGGAGCGCAGGCAGCGAACCGTCTCATCGATGCCCTCCGCGGGGGCATATTCATTGATGGGGATCGTTTTGAACCGGGGCGCGGGTTTTATATAGGCGGGAAGCGTCTTACGCATATACTGATCCGCTGAGAGCAGCTTCTCGGTCTTGTCCGGAAATACAACCATTCTCTTTTCCCCGGCTTTGTCGGTTTCCAGCATGATGATCAGGTCAAGTGTCTCTTCCTTTTTGCGAAGATCCGACGCGAGCATGCGCGGAATTGGTTCCAGTTGATAGAGGTAGGGATAATTTTCCCCGTCGGCATAAAAAGTGCCTTCCCTCAGAACATATTTTTGGCGACCTCTGTCATAGCTGCCCGGAATGCTGAGGCCCAGGAGCAGTACGTTGAATGGCCTGCCGGTCTCCGGCAGTTGGTCTCTGAAATAGGACATGGAAATAACCTCCTTTTGTGCAGGTGATGTTGCGGGTCAGCCGGGTTATGGGAGATCTCTGGGGCCGCTGCTCCGCTTTGAGAAGGCTGTCGGGTGATTTCTTGAAATCACTCAGGAACATAATTGCGATTCCGCTGGTGCCGTCAGGGAAAGGATCTGCTGCGCTAAGTTCCCCGATCTCTTCATTTTCCGGGTAGAGCGTTAAGTTTTTCAGGGGAATGATCTTTCCTTTGGCGGCAGATTTCGAGAGCGAGAAGCTGGGGCAGCAGCGCTCCGTCTCGTCCGGCATGCGGTTTGCAAAATTTCTGCCCTCGAAGTCGGAGGCGATGATGGCCCGGATCGTGATTTTTCCAAAGCGGGCCAGGTTGTGGAGGACTGAGGTGCGGATATAGCTGTCCGTCCGGCCTCCTGCTGGGCGATTCCCGGAAAGTATTTATCACCATCCGCATTGACAGAATAATAATTTGCGGTAAGCTTAGTGGGAAGGGTACTTAACGTCGTGAGAAGGATATTTTTGCTCATGCGGAACCTCCGATTTGATCATAGTACCAGTATATCATGTAATTACCGATAAAACACGTCTGAGAGGAGGAAAATGAAAACCTTCTTTGCCTGATTATTCAAAATGTTGTACAATATAATACGAGATTTCCAGTGCGGCCTCGTGGCCGCCGCGGATAAGGAGGAGAAAAATGAGATGAGAATCGTAATGCAGATTCTGCCCTTATACCTGATAGCCATCAATGTGATTACCTTCATCGCGTTTGGACTCGATAAGTGGAAGGCACAGCACGGAAAGTGGCGGATCAAAGAAAAAACACTGCTGGGACTATCGTTTATAGGCGGGGCATTAGGAGGCCTCTGCGCTATGTATGTCTTCCGCCACAAAATCAGAAAGCCGGTCTTTGTGATCGGCATCCCGCTCATGCTCCTTGCGCAGGCCGCGCTGCTGATCTACTTGCAGCGAACGGGCACGCACTTATGAAGTCTTGCTGTGAAAAGGAGATTTGGAAAATGAAAGAATTCTTCATTGAAGATGACCGCATCCATCTGCACGCCAAACTGGACATGCCGGAGGGCAAAGACAAATGTCCCCTCGTCCTCCTCATCCACGGCTTCACCGGGGATATGGAAGAACCCCACATCATCGGCGTCAAGGACGCAATTCTCGACGCCGGCTGCGCCTCGTTCCGGGTCGAGATGTACGGACACGGAAAGAGTGAAGGCGCGTTCCGGGAACACACCCTCTTCAAATGGATCTCCAACGTCATGCGCGCGACGGAATACGCCAGAAGCCTCCCCTTTGTGACGGACCTTTATATCTGCGGCCATTCCCAGGGCGGCCTCCTTGTCATACTCGCCGCGGGCATGCGGCCGGACGCCTACAAGGGCCTTATTCCGCTTTCGCCGGCGCTATCCATTCCCGAAGACGCCAGGAAAGGCAGCTTGCTGGGCCAGCCCTTCGATCCCGAACATATCCCCGACGAGGTTGAGATCTGGGACCACAAGCTTTCAGGGAATTATTTCCGCTGCGCCCAGCTCATCCATGTGGAGGACGCCATCAGCCGCTGCAAAAAGCCGGTGCTGTTCATCCACGGCGACGCGGACGAGGCGGTTCCGGTCCGCTGCTCGATTGAGGCCGCCAGGCAGTACCCCGACAGCCGCCTGCTGCTGCTTCCCGGCGACGATCACTGCTACGGGCACCATCTGGATCTGGCGAAAAAGGTGCTGACAGAATTTTTGAAGGATACAGAAGCTGTAAAATGAAAAGCGCCTTCATGCCCCCTGTCTCCAACAGAGCCTCGTCTCCTTCAGGATGCCTCACCGCCCCACGGCATTTCTGGAGAACAAGGCCCGCAAACTGAAAAACCAAATCCCTTAAGAAGGAGGAAACAAACATGGTTGAAAATATCGACGTTTTCACACAAAACAGCATCCGTATCCGGGACAACGGCAAAATCATTTACATCGATCCCTTTCATATGCAGGAGACCCCGCGCGACGCGGACCTCATCCTGATCACCCACGACCACTACGACCATTTTTCTCCGGAAGATATCGCGAAGGTAAGCCGCGGGGATTCGGTGCTTGTCGTCCCTGAGAAAATGAAAAGCAAAGCCGCCGAAGCCGCCGCCCTCACAGGCCGCATCGAGACGGTCAGCCCAAACCAAAGCTATACGATCGCGGGGGTTTCATTTGACACGGTAAGGGCCTACAACAACCTGAAGCCCTTCCACCCGAAGAGCGCGGATTGGGTCGGCTATATTCTGAAGATTGATGGAAAACGAATTTACATCGCCGGGGACACGGATTTCACGAAGGACGCCCGGGACGCTGCCTGCGACATCGCCCTCGTCCCCATCGGCGGCACCTACACGATGGACGCGAAGAAGGCCGCGGAGCTCATCAATTTCCTCCAGCCCAAGATCGCGATCCCGGTACACTACGGCGGTATTGTGGGCAGGAAGGAGGACGCGGAGATCTTCAAGTCCCTGGTGAAGCCCCCGGTGGAAGTTGTGCTTAAGATGCGCTATTGAAAGATCGGACAGGAAATACTATACAGGAAAATGAAAAACAACGCGCCCGGCTGCCCCGTGTTCCACAGGGATAATCAATAAGGTGCACCTGGACACAGGCAATACCCTTGCGGGCACTCCTCCCGGAACCGAACCGCGCTATTTACTATTATAGCGCGCAAGGGCGCTTTCGGCAAGGCAGTCTGATGAGAAAGAATAGAAAGAGGAATCCATTTGGGCATCAAGAACAAAAAAGACTTTACACAATCGGATCTGGCGGTTTTCATTTCCTATATCAAACCGCACAAAAAGCTCTTCGCGATCGACATGCTGCTGTCGGCCCTGATCGCGGCCATCGACCTGGCCTTCCCCTATATCACAAGAACGGCCATGAACAAGTTTCTGCCCCAGAGGTTTTACCGCGCATTTTTCATCGTGATGGGGATCGTCCTTGCCGCGTATCTCCTGCGGGCCTTTTTCCAGTACCTCATCACCGTAATCGGCCACGGCTACGGGACGCTGGTTGAGGCCGACATGCGGGCAGACGTGTTCGCGCATATGCAGCGGCTGTCCTTCAGCTTTTTCGATCGGAACCGGACCGGCGTGCTCCTGGGACGGGTCACAAACGATCTCTTCGAGATCGTCGAACTGGCCCACCACGGGCCGGAAAATATCCTGACCTGCACGCTGACAATCGTCGGGGCGCTCGTGATCCTGCTCTTCATCAATCCGCGTCTTACCCTGGTGCTCATCGTGCTGCTGCCGCTGACGATCACCTATTCCTTAAAGCAGCGTCTCAACATGCGGAACGCGAATCGTGAGGTCAAGAAGAAGACCGGCGAGATCAACGCGGCGATTGAGAGCGGCATTTCCGGTATCCGCACCTCCAAGGCCTTCGCCAATGAGCAGGTGGAGGAAGACAAATTCGCCGCGGCAAATGAAAATTTCAAGCAGAGCAAAGTCGGTTACTACAAGGCCATGGGTCGGTTTATGGGCGGTATGGAGGCGGCAATCGGCCTCATGCAGGTGGCAGTCATCACGGTCGGGGGCGGCATGCTGATGAACGGTACGCTCGATCTGGTGGATCTTCTGACCTTTACGCTCTATGTTTCGACCTTTACGACCCCGGTGCGCAAGCTGACCCAGTTCATGGAGATCTACACGCAGGGGACGGCCGGCTTCTCCCGCTTCCTCGAGATCATGCGGACGGAGCCGGAGATCAAGGATGCGCCGGACGCGGTGGAGCTTCAGGAGGTTCAGGGGCGGATCAGCTATGAAAATGTGAGCTTCCATTATAACGACGGGACGGAGGTCCTGAAAGACGTGAGCGTCACAATCGAACCGGGACGGACGCTCGCGCTGGTAGGCTCTTCGGGCGGAGGCAAGACGACCATGTGCCATCTGCTGCCGCGTTTCTACGACGTTTCGGAAGGGGCTGTCAAAATTGACGGCGTCGACGTCCGGAAGATTTCGCAGGAGAGACTCAGAAAACACATCGGGATCATCCAGCAGGATGTCTTCCTGTTCGCGGGTACGATTCTTGAAAATATCCGCTACGGCAGGCCGGACGCGACCGACAGGGAAGTCGTGAATGCGGCCTTAAAGGCGGAGATCCACGATGAGATCATGGCGATGCCGGAGGGATACCATACCTTTGTGGGCGAGCGCGGCGTCGTACTCTCAGGCGGACAGAAGCAGCGGATATCGATAGCCCGGGTCTTCTTAAAGGAGCCGCCGATCCTTATCCTTGACGAGGCCACATCGGCGCTCGATTCGGTGACGGAGCGGCACATCCAGGAAAGTCTCGACATGCTGAGCCGCGGGCGGACCTGCATCGTGATCGCGCACCGTCTTTCCACCATCAGAAATGCGGACCAGATCGCGGTCATCGAAAAGCAGCGGATCGCGGAGCTCGGCAGCCGGGAGGAGCTGCTTAGGAAGGGCGGTGTCTACGCCTCGCTCGAAAGGGCGCAGGAGATGAAGGGGTGAGGGCGCGGTTCAGTAATAGGTTTTAGTGGTATGATTAAAGATGTGCTGGCAAAAGTTTAATAAGATGGGTTAATTCAAAAATTCATAGGATAGAATGCTAGCTTCTTTATTTGTATAAATACTGGAAAAAATTTTTAGTAGAAAGGAACAAGTGTGAAAAATCAGTATATCGGTGATATCGGCGACTATGGGAAATACGGTCTTCTTCGATATCTATCCAGTCAGGGCATAAAGATCGGAGTTAACTGGTATTTAACTCCAAATGATGAACGTACTGATGGATTACATACAGGGTATCTTAACATGCCCGAGATGAAAGACTATGATCCGGAGCTGTTTATGAAAATGAAGGAACTTGCTCCAATTGCTCGTGAAGAGAAGACTGTTCAGATGGTAGAGGAGAGCGGCCTTTTTTCAGGATTTATTTTCTATCATGAAAAATTGAATACAGATGATAAATTTTTTAATGAGAGAGAGGCTGAAAGAGAACGGTGGCACCAGAATGCGTTAAGGCAGCTGGAAGGTGCAAAACTGGTATTTGTAGATCCGGACAATGGTCTTGTGAGAAAGATGAGGACATCAAGAAAGGGCAGCCATAAATACATTTCCCGAGAAGAGATTAAAGACTATTTTGAAGCCGGAAAAGATGTAGTCTATTACCATCATCGGTCACGAAAAAATGACGAAGGCTGGATGCAAGACAAAACCATCATGAAAGATTTGGCCGGCGTTAGGCTTTTGGCTGTCTCTGCGCATCGTTGGGGGAATCGCGCATACATATTTGTTGTGCATGAAAAAAACTATGAGTTCTACAGGAATATCATTGAGGAGTTCCTGAAAACCAGGTGGGGTGAGCGTATGCCCGGCAAGAGGATGCCTTTCTTTACAATAGAAGATGTGCAGTGAGCACCAAAATAAGAATAAAGAGTCGGAGCGTTCAAGCGTGGTATCCAGTACTAAATAATTCCCTGAATCCGTGAAGTTCATCCTTTACATAGTCTATAACTGCAAGTAATCACAATGGTTTTCGCGCCGTTTTGGCTAAATTTACAATACACCTGTCAGGTGTAAATCTTTCATGGTATAATCATCCTATAAAACAACCTCAAGGAGCCGTTACCCATGAAAACAAATCGCCGCATCACGCTGGAAACAAACAGGAACATCTCGATCGAATTCACGAATGAAAGAATCATTCCGGCCGGCGGGCTGGCGGTCGTCGGAGCTCTGCTCGGCAAGAGCGACTTTATCAAGAAGCTGAACCGGATGGATGTGACGAAGAGCCGTTCACAGCATCAGATCAAGAATGGCGACATCGTCCTCACATAC
>JAILID010000111.1 GCA_024695465.1 Lachnospiraceae bacterium
GTATCGAAGCCCTTCTTGAACTCCCGCTCCAGCTCCGCCGCGCGCTTCGGCTCCGGTTTGGTGACCTTCATCAGCTCCGCCTTGATCTCGGGGTCGATCTCCACGTCCTCATTGAAGGTGCCGGTCCGGATGTCCTCCACCAACATCTCCCAGTTGCGCTTGATGTAATTCATCATGTCGACGAGGTTCGTCATGAACACGGCAAAGAGAAATGTGCAGTCCGGGTCAGCCAGGATGTAGCGGACCTTCAGGTACATCATGGGCATGTAGCCCTTCGGATAGAGCACAGGGATCGGGCTGGTCAGATAATAGGGGAACAGCGGCTTGTAGGATTTGGCCGCCGACCCGGAAATGTTGCCCAGAGGCGTCCCGTCCGGCAGCGTCCTGTCCACGATCTCAAGCTGGTTGAAGCCGCGCCCGATGGGCAGGTGCCTTCCGTAATGTTCCATGTGCCAGGCATCCGCCAGTGCGGTCACGCGGGTGATGGTGTATTTTGTGTAGATCCTCATCGACTGCCTGGACACAGGGATCTTCTTCGGCACACCGACGGAGCCTGATGTCTCCGCGTACTGAACGATCGGGTAGGTGGTGAGCAGATTCTTCTCCCCCTTGTCCACCATGCGCTCAATGTAGGGTGCATAATCGTCGTAGCAGCTGAACGGAACGAGCCGTTTATAGTCCTCGATGGAGTGGATCTGATCAAAATGATACCGTTTTCCGTATTCCGTATCCTTATTGTCCTTGATGATCTTCATCAGGAACTCGCGGCTCAGGTCGTTCGCCCTCGCACAGTTTTTGTGCATGTCCCTGAGGCTCTTCTTTCCCATCTGGGTCAGGATCCGAATGATTGCGTAAGTGAGTATGCTGGTGCTCAAGCTGCTTCCTCCGTCTGTGTTTAATATTTCATTAAACAATTATGTCTGTATTTTAGCACATTCAAACATGAAACAGAAGTTGAAAATAGGGTTTCCGGGATGCAGTCAGTTCATTTTTATTTGACTCTCTGATCGCCGAAGAAGAACAGCGCCACCGTTCCCGGGCCTGTATGGCTGCCGATCGTCGCGCCGATCGGGAATATCTGCACCTTCCCGTCAAGCTTCGGGAACGTCTTCTCAATCAGGTCCGCCACATATCTGGCATCCTCGTAGCAGTCAGACTGGGAAATAAAACATTTTCCGGAGTAATCCTTACCGTTTTCCGCGTGCTCGATCATCTTCTCCACGATCCTGTGGCAGACTTTCTTCTTGCCGTGAATTTTTTCCCTGGGAATGAGAAGTCCGTCGCTGTCCACGTTCAAGAGCGGGCAGATCCCCAGGATATTTCCGATGGTCCCGGCTGTCTTCGAAACTCTGCCGCCGCGGATAAAGAACGTGAGGTCTGAGGAGAAAAACCAGTGGTGGACGTGAAGTTTGTTGTTTTCGGCATATTCATGAAGCTCGTCGATTCCCATCCCCTGATCACGCAGGTCGGCCATCCTGTCAACCAGCATCCCGTAACCGCTGGAAGCTCCCAGGGAATCGATCACATAGATTTTTCTGTCAGGGTAAGCTTCGCCCAGGTTCTTGGCCGCCACCTGAGCTGAGTTGACGGTTCCCGAGATTCCTCCGGACAGGGAGACGTGGATAATGTCCTTTCCCTCATCCAGAAACGGCTTGAAGAACTCCTCATATTCCGCGATACTCACCTGGCTTGTCTTCGTGTCCTCCCCTGCCAGCATCCGCCTGAACAATTCCCTGGGCGGGACAGATTCTCCCATGTCGTCCATATACTGTGTTCCGCCGAGTTCAAAATGAAAATACACCACCGGTATATTTCTCTTCGTAAAATACTCTTTGGACAGATCGCTCGATGAGCAGCAGGTTAATACGTAGTCGTTCATTTTTTCAAATCTCCTTAGTGTCTAATTTTGTAATTATATAAGCTATTTTTTCATCTGTTTAGATCCGACGCTGCGGGAATCCCAAAAGAACCCTCCGCCTTCTCTACAGCTCTTTTGATCGCCTCGCCGACAACTTCCGCTGCAATAATCCCCACGAGGTCCTGGTCCGCCTCCACCTCGCCGACCGAGACCGCAAAAATGCTGTCCCCGTCAGCGGAAGTGTGGACCGGATTGATGGACCGGGCATAACCGTCATGGGCCATCCCGGCGATCTTGCACAGCTGGGCTTTGTCAAACCGTCCGTTGGTCATCACGACCGCAAGCGTCGTATTTCCCACAAACTTGTTCTCGACGACCTTATAACTGCCCTTCATCACCTCGGAAGTGCTTGTAAGGCCGGATTTCTCCTCGTTCAGCAGCCCGGCGATCTGCCGCCCGGTTTTCCAGTCAAATACATCTCCCAGCGCATTGAGGATCACGACGGCGCCGATTTTCAGGTCTCCGATCTGCACCGCATAGCTGCCGGCCCCGGATTTCATGCAGTATTCCATTCCTTTTATTTTTGCGACGGTCGCCCCGCAGCCCGCGCCATAGCAGCCGTCCCGGTAGTTCGGTTCACAAAACGCTCGCCGGGCAGCCTCATAGCCCATGGCTGCATCCGGTCTGGCCGTAGGGCTGCCCACGGAGAGATCATAGATATCTGCCTGCGCCACCAGCGGGACAAGCGCATAACCGGTATCAAACCCGATGCCGCGCTCCTCAAGGTACTCCATAACCCCGTTGGCTGTCCCGAGCCCATAGGCGCTGCCGCCCGCCAGCACGATCGCATGGATCGTCCGGGCCGCCATCAACGGGTTCAAGAGCTGGCTCTCCCTGGCTGCGGGGCCGCCGCCGCGCACGTCCAGGCCTGCCCGCATACCGTTCTCACAGATGAAGACCGTGCAGCCGGTCCCTCCCTCAGCATCCTCGGTTTGTCCTATCCGAATCGCATCAAAATCGCTGATTTTTATTTCCTTCATAAAACTCTCCTGCTTTCATTCAGCAAAAATAGTAGTAATTTTCCAAAACATCAGGTCCCACATATTCAATCCATCCTTCAACGTCACCAAACTGAAATTTTAGTGCACCGCCGTATAAACCGCCATATCCTGTAATATTTATAACCGAACCGGCTTTCACTGTTCCGCCAAAATCATTTTTTTCCGGGTCATTATAAAAATAAACATCTGATATGAGCCTCACTTCATATCCTTCCGTAAAATGTGAAGTGACTCCCTCATTTATATTATCGAGCACACCGGCCTTTTCGTCCAGCAGTGTATAATCCGGCCCGTGAACACCGTGGGTACCTTTAAATACGATAAAATCGTTGTCTCCCGCCCGCCATGTGCGGCGAAAATATGTCTCAAACGAACCGTCCCTGTTCAAAGTTTCCGGAAGAAGTTCACCGTCAACCGTGTTTATTTCTGTAAGCTCATCACCCTTATATGCAAAGATATGAACCGTATACCCCCATTCATCTCCGCTTTGAGCAACCAGTATATTCTTGTATTCGTCTGTTTTGTCAACATCTGTCACAAATATGTCGACAACCACGCCCGGTCCCTGAAAAGCCAGCTCATAGGTCTTCCCGTTGACGACCATGTCCGTTCTTATCTTGCTGCTGTCATTCATATAGTTATATCTGTATAATGTTGCAGTGATTGTATCATACTGAGATGAGCCGTCCGGATTCCAGGTAAGCGAATAAGTATTATCTGCATCATATGCTCTTTGAGCATCTTCTCCTATAAGACATTTATAAAACTCGAGCGGTTCAGGAGCCGGCTCTTCCTGCTGAACATCAGTTTCCGGTTCAGGAGTTGATTCGGGAAGCGGCTCCGAAATCGATTCAGGGATCGACTCAGGAAGAGATTCAGGTGATGATTCGATCAAAGATTCAGGCAATGATTCCGCCAATGATTCTGGCTCTGCTTCAGCGCTCACAGATTCCTTCACGGACTCTTCTGCGGCCGGCTCACTGTTTTTCATTCCGCAGGCCGTCATCCCTGCTGCTGTCATCATTATCAAAAATGCAATGCCTGTGAGTGAATAATATCTATTCAGTTTCATACCGTTCGTCCTCCGTCTGCAACTTTACTGCCGCTATATTTTACCATAAAAAAGCAAGGCCAACCACCCCGCCAGCCTTGCTTTCTTTTCATTTACAGGAACAATTTTAATCAAATGTCTCCGGCAATATCGATGTTCTCACCGACCAGGCCGATCCACGCGCCCTGGGAAGCCTGCGAAGCCTCCGGATGAGCCAGCAGCCACTTGTTGCGGGCGAACAGCAGCCTGTCCTCGAAGCATTTGCCCTCGACCTCAGGTATTTCGGTGTTGGTGCCCTGCGGGAGACCGATCAGTACGCGGAACCCCTTTGCGGGATCAGCATGGCAGGGAGCGAAATGGAGACTTGTCGCGTACACTTCTACCAGCACACCGGCCGGCGCCTTGAAGGCCTTGCAGGTTGCGGTGTCAAGCTTCCAGTTCGTCATATCGCACTGTCTGCCGAGAATGAGAATAAAGTCCTCCGTTCCCAGGTTGAACTCTGAATTTCTGTGATACTCAAGACAATTGAGCTTCGTGTTATGGCCGTTGCAGCAGCCGAACTGAACCGGCTGACCGCCGAAGAGGGTCGGCGCCAGCTTTTTGGAAGAGGGAAGTTCCTGAAGCTCAGCCACCTCCGGGATATAGCAGGTCCCGCTCTCGGGGAGCGGCGTATATTTGTTCAGCGCATCGACGATCTCGCCGACCTCAACGCCGTCCACAACTCTGCCGTATTCCTTGAATTCCGGGGCATAGATACTGTAGATTTTCATTTTTATATCCTCCGATTAAAACAATTTCTTCAGTGCATCCGCTGCCCCGGCGATCGAGTTGCCCGCAAGAGCGGTCTTGACGCCGTCGGCATAACTATTTTTTTAATTATATCACATGTTTTATCTATCATGTGAGATAAATAAAAATCTTGGTTACGGCTTCGGCATGGGCGTCACAGGTGCTGCCCTCACCACGATCATCTCCCAGGCGGTCTCCTCCACCTGGTGCCTGATTTTCCTGTCCGGAAAAAAGACAAATCTCAGGCTCAAGAAAGAATATCTTCCCCTCCAGTCCGAGATCATTGTCCCCTGTATCATGCTCGGACTTGCAACCTTTATCATGCAGGCGAGCGAGAGCGTTATCCAGGTCTGCTTTACGAGCGTGCTCTTCTATATACAGTTCCGCAAGGCTCTGAATGTCATTCGCTCAAAGAATCCTCAAGACATTTGACCGCATCTTCCGAAATGTCGCATCTAAGCAGAAAAACAGGAACTTCAAAGAGGAGCTTTTCTATCAAATCCATCGCTTTCATGACATGGCTCTGATTCCAACGGTTGACAGTGATTTGACTGTAAAGGAGCCGGAAAGCTTCAACTCCGCAGACGGGTCTTATACTGTTCTCAGCTGCCTGGCCCAGCATCACGATTGACCGAATTGGCATTGAAATATTATGACAAATCCCCGAACTGCCGCAGACCGGCCACCCGTGAACGAGCCACCCTTTTTCAGTCCTCTGTATAAGACCTCTGTCGCCGTTTATTGTAGGTTTTCCCCGATATTTATACCAAAGATCTGCCTGAGTGCTCTTTCCTGTTCCGGATGGGGCTGAAAAAAGGACCGCTTTTCCGTGGTGATCCATATATGCACAGTGCAGGATCAGACTGTCATAGGCAATCTCATGCCGCTCCAGTGCAAAGAGGGAATTGAACACTGTATCGTATTTCAAATCGGGTATTGTGTCCACGGCAAGTATAATTTCCGCATGGTTATCACTGATTTCCCTGTAGTAGGCATAGTAATCATCCTGTCCCTCCGTGCCGATCAGCCGGCTCTCGAGACCGTTTTCAGAAAAGATGACGGCATTCTCCCGTTTTGCCGCGACTGTCCCGCGGCACCGGTCGATCCGATCGGCCGGTTCAATATTAAAAGAATACGACGGTCTTCCCCCAGTCACCTCAAACAGCATAAAATTATCCGGGGGCGTTATCACTTCAGGATATGTGAGAGTGAAGCAGAAATCACCGATTTGAAACAGTTTCGTTTTACTCATTTTTCAACTCTTCCTGAAAACGCCTGATTTTCTGATCTGTATATCTGCACATATAATCGGGCGTACCGTCAATGCTGCCGCTCTCATACAGCGCGCACGCTGCGCAGGTCGTGCACACATCTCGCTTGGAGCAGCCGGCACAGGTCTGGCTCAGCCGGACATTTTTTACTCTGTCAGAGATCTTTCGCCACGCCTCTGCAAATCCGCCTTCGCCAATCGCAGCTCCAAAAAGCGGAAGCATAACGCAGGGCTGCATCTGCCCCTGCCAGTTAATAAAAAATGAACTTCTCCCTGCGAGGCATTTCATCCGCCCGGCTGATTCGTTGACAGGTTCAGGATGCTCTGCTCTTTCGAGGAACGCTCGGACGTATGACCTGAAGTCCTCATCTGTATGATCATATTTCAATATCTCAATGTCAGCCTCAGCAATCTCCTCCGGCGTCAATCTGCACTGCCAATCATAAGACTTTATGCGCTCCCTCGTTGCCGGATACATATAGGTATCAACATGGATCGGCGCATCCAGGTCCTTTGCCATAGCCAGGAGTTTCGTAAGATCCTTCCTGTTGGCTTTTACAAGGCTTCCGTTGATCTTTACGTCAACGCCGCGCTCCCTCAAAAGCTTGATGGCGCGAATTGTCTTGTCAAATCCTTCCTCGTAATGACAGAGATTTCTGTAGACCGAGGAGTCTGCCCCATAAAGGGTAATATTGATTCGCCGCGGTTTGTAGTGTGCGAAAAAGTCTGCCCAGACTTCATCAATCAGCGTGCCGTTCGTGTTGAGCGTGACATAGATACCAAACTTTTTCAGTGCAAGGTATACTTCTCGAAAACCTCGATATAGAAGCGGTTCACCGCCTGTGATCTGTACGAACAGCACACTGTTCTCAAGCATCTGCCTTCCGATATTGATCCATTCCTCGGGCGTGCGCAGGCGGCCCTGCTGTTCCATTTCAGACCGGCTGAGCCGGACGTAGCACATATTGCAATCCATATTGCACAAAGGAAGTAATTCAATGCTGCCGCTGATAGGGATATTTTTTTGGGTTGCGTTGTCAATCAGTCGTTTTTCAATAACGTTAAAGGCCATCAGATATCCCTCAATGTGATTTTCTTTAGTCGGCTTCCACTAAGACCTTAAGTTTCAGCGATTCCTGAACGAAGCCCTCTACAACTCTGACAATAGTCTCCTCATCTACATCATATTCCTCCAGCCCAGCTCTGACCACATCTTCCTTGGTATGAGGCGTCTGGAATGCTTTAAAGATAAATGATGCAGTCTCATTAGGAGTAATAACTGTGTTTGTGAGCAAACAATTTTCACTCACCGAGACGATAACAGTCTCTCCTGCAATCTCTCTAAAGACATACTCCGGATTAATACAATACTTTTTACCCGAATTTAGATTGTTCATATATCACGTGACCCCTTCATTACATAATCAAAGTCATACCGTTGTTCAATAACAGCTAAAAAAAATTCCGGCAGCCCTCAGCACATCTGTGTATTGAAAGTGACGAATGCATGAAATAAGTCTCCTGAGATTCCACTCAAATCACAAGAGACTTATTGTTAATCAATTATAAAAACACATAGAAAAGATTTAATAAGAAAGCATAAAGCTTATACAGGCATCAAATGTAAAAGTACAGAAAATATAATCATATTAACTATGATTTTTAGAAAATTCCGGAAGTCCTCCTTGTTCATAGTTCTTATAAAGAATCGTACCAACAGGAATGATTTCGTTACCATTCTCATCTGTAGCAGGCTTTGTTAATGTAAATTCCCAATAACACTGCGCGTTATCTTCAGGATATATCGCTTTCCCTGCCTTAGTATTCTGATTTATGAGTCTGTAAGGATCATACACATAAACATATCCATCTTCGTTATGTGCCTCCTGATCAAGTCCTGCAGGATGATTATACTGCTGCCAACCAGCCACTCCATTTGACTCTTTAAAGGGGGCCCATAACTTGAGTCCATTCATTGTTAATGTACATGTACTACAATATTCATTTGGAACAAACGCTTCTACCGCAACAATCGGATTTTTCCATACATTCTTACTCATAGTGCACCTCGCAGCTTATTCTTTCATTGATATACTAACATCATTGTTTTAACATGTCAACAAATATTGATATATTTTCGATCTATGGTCCGGGCACCGATTCATAAAAAAGCCGATCTGCTTACACAAATCGGCTCTACTTAAGCAGCACATGTCACTCAGATAAATGTATTTAAAAAACTTTTCACATACACCGTTACTCCTGCACTCTTATGCGCAGGCGGTCTACCCTGTTTTCATCCTCATAGACGTCCAGTATGTAGTTGTATTCTT
>JAILID010000123.1 GCA_024695465.1 Lachnospiraceae bacterium
CCTGTTCGGCGGCAGCTCCAACTCTGAATACACTGACTTTTACAGCATCCTGGGCGGAGGTTCCGGATCGGGATCCGGCTACGGAAGCGGATTCGGCAGCCTTCTGGAAGGACTGGGCAGCAGTGGCAGCGGCTCCTCCTCGGGTTCCGGAAGCATTTCCCTGTCAGAGTACTCCAACCTGTTCGGCAGCGGTTCGGGGAGCAGCTACCAGAGCAGTACGCAGGATGAACTGGTATCGGCCCTTTTGGGAAGCCTTCTGGGAGGCGGTTCCTACGGACGCGTCAAAGGCCTGGATGATTCCAATACCGAATTCCTTGAGGAAGATTCTGTACGGCGTGCGGCAGAGTATGTGTTTGAGAACCATATCGATACGACACGCATGTTCTGGCTCGACAATAACGAAGGACAGACTGTCCTGGCGCTCAATGAAGAAGACTGGGATCTGGTACAGGATGCCGTCCTCAGCGTTCTCTATGACGACGGAGAAGGATTTATCGATCTCGGCACCGATAATATCCTTGATTACGACAGCAAGGGCCGCCTGGTCGGAAAATATGACCAGACCTGGCTGGCTTTGAATGATCATATCGTAGCGTATTATTATCTTGATACCACAGACAACGGTGAAGAGTACGAGATCCATGGATATGTTCCGGCCCTGGTTAACGGCGAGCTCAGTGACATCCTCCTTACATTCAGCAATGATGTTCCCGGCGGGTATGTCAGCGGCTACCGTCCGCACTACGACGCACAGACCACGGAAACCGTCGCGAAGAATGCGCTCCTGAAGGACGGGGACGAGATCATCTTCGTCTGTGATTATTACAGCTACGAAGGTGAGTTCATGGACAACTATGAGCTCGACCGTATGACCGTGGACGGAGAGATCGGCATCAGCAATCTGCTGATCGGTTCCGGGACGAATGCGGCATACAGACTGACAGATATCTATGGACAGGACTATTGGACACCTCTGATTCCGAGATGATCATATAGGTCAAAATGTAGTTGTAATCCATAATACTATAATACGCGGACAAAACGTGTTGGGTTTAACCGCTGATCATCCAGGAATACAAGGGTGATCAGCGGTTTTACATTGTCTGAAGCAATAAACAGGCTTATCTGATGCAAGATACAATACGGACAGTAAATGACGCTTTGCAAGTTGGGAATGCTTTTTGCAGAGGTGTCATATGTTTTACTCTAAAAGTGGGAAAAACTCAGCCGAAAGTGAGGGAAACTCTACGCTGCACGAATATTGTTCCGAATGAGCGTATGCTGTAATTTTTATCCCCATCAGGAGCCCGGAGATCCCGCGAAAATGGTTTGCACAAAATGGGGATAAATATGAGTTTTTCAATATAAAGGAAAACCTGAAAAATGACACCAATGGAAATACCGAAAACCTACGAAAATGGTTCACATAAGTATGAGTTTTTCAATATAAAGGAAAACCTGAAAATTGACACCATTGAAAAAGCTGATTTCCATGGTGTCAAAATCTAAGATGTTCCGTATATTGAAAAACGGCGAGATTATGTAAGATTATGTAAACTAAATCGGCCGATTTTTTGGTGTCAGATTTTGACTTTCCTGAAATATTGAAAAATGTCGAGTTATGTCAACCGGAGTGGGTTTTAGAATCGGGGACATTTTCCGACTTTCCAGAGATTGGAACAATGCGCAAATTTATATAGGCATAGTGAAGCGATATTGCGCAGGCATCTCCTAGTGAAGCGATATCGCGCAGGCATCTCCTAAATCAAGCAGTATTGCAAAAAATCCCGCCCCCAAAAATCGCACACATACTGCACATTTATGTCAGGGCTTATTTGCGCAGCCGTTCTACAGCGAAATCGATGAAGCGGCGTACGGCAGGAGAGACGCTGTCCAATGAAGGGACCGCGATCCCCAGGGTGATGTGCTGCGGCGGATCCAATGGGAGTTTCACGACACGGCACTCATAATTACGAGTGATCAGGTCGTTCATGATGCTCATGCCCATGCCCTGTTCGATCAGGGCAAGGGCGGCAAAGTTTTCCAGGGTGGAAAAGGTGATCTTGGGATCGATCCGGTTTTTGCGGAACAATTCGAGAACGTCGTCGTCACGTCCAAGGGCCGGCATGATAAATGACTCTTTCCGAACTTCGTGAAGAGGATAGCTTTCGTCACCGGCACGCGGGTGCGTCTCCGGAAGCACAGCGACCATCGGGTCGTCCGCGAGGGGGATCCAGTCGTAGGTCATGCCTTTCTTATAGCTGAAGAATGCGAGATCCACGAGATGATTGTTCAGCCATTCTTCGTTTTCCTGCCGGATCCCTTCCATCATGCTGATCTTGATGCCCGGATATTCGGTCATGAAATGGTTGATCAGTCCGGGAAGCCAGTGGGAGGCGATGGAAGAGTAAGCACCTATGTTGATCATACCTACGGAAAGCCCCTGCAGATCCGCTGTAAGCTGTTCGAGACGTTCTTCCTGATGCAGAAGCTCACGGATAACAGGAAGGACTGTGGCTCCTTCCGAAGTGAGAGCTACGCCCCGCCGGTGACGCAGCAAAAGCGTAAATCCAAGCTCTTTTTCCAGGGCGGAAACAAGCTGGCTCACGGCAGAAGGAGAATAATGCATGATCTCCGCCGCTCTGGTGAAACTTCCTTCGGCTGCGGATATGGAGAAGGCGCGATACCTTTGATTCAGCATGAAAAATGACCTCCCGGGAACGATTGTATATTAAATGTATCAGACTTAAGTACATCTTAACTCTAAAATGCATATTTGTAAATTTACTTTTGTCATGCCTTAATATATAATGTAAACACAAACAAGAGCATTATTTTATTATGGATGGCGGATCAGCCGGCCCGGAGAGGATCGGACAGACGCTGGTAAGCTGTCCGTATAGCAGCATTTTTATGAAAGG
>JAILID010000158.1 GCA_024695465.1 Lachnospiraceae bacterium
ACGATTTCCATGTTGTTGACATTGAACGCACCAACAGCATATCCTCCGTCATAGGCTTTTTTGAACATTTCTGTAGTTGTAACTAAAGACATATTATTTCCTCCTTATATGTTGTTTACTGATTTTTATCAGTTTCCTTGACGTTTTCGGTGTCTTCTAATGCTTCGCCGTCCTCGATTTCCTGTGCCGCCTGCGCCTTAGCCTGCTGCTGCTCTGCAAGCTTGGCAGGATAGTCCATGATGATGCCGATCCGGTTGTAAATCAGGAATCCCGCGGCGATCAGAATGATCAGAACGACGATGATATCATTGTTTTTGTAGAAAAAATCTTTCATTTTATTATGAAGTGTTATGAATCCAGTTGAATTTTTTGTGTGTGTCTAAATTGCCATGTATACAATACCACAAAATATAGTACCGTTCAACTTGTAATATATGCGGTTCAACTTGTAATGGCGTACAATATTATGTATAATAACGCGATGGGAGGGGTAGCAGAAACGGATCATGGTCAAAGTCGAAATCGGTTCCAATGACGCAGGTCAGCGGCTGGACAGGTTTCTCAGAAAATATCTGAGGAAAGCAAGCCTGTCAGCTGTTTATAAAATCATACGCAAAGACCTCAAAATCAACGGCAAACGCGCCAAAGAGGACACAGTCCTGAAAGAGGGCGATGTGCTCAGTCTTTATATGGACGAAGACAGGCTGAAGGAACTTACCCGGGATCCGGGAAAGCACAGAGCGAAACGGCAGTTTACCATCGCATATGAAGACGATGACGTTCTCATCGTCTGCAAACCCTGGGGCCTGCTGACACACGGCGATTCCCACGAGAAGAAGAACACGCTGATGAATCAGGTCTGCGGGTATCTGCAGGATAAGGATGAATATGATCCTTCCAGGGAGAAGTCATTTACGCCGTCGCCTGTGAACCGGCTGGATCGGAACACAACGGGACTGGTCATATTCGGGAAGACCGCGGAAGGTCTCAGGCAGCTGACGAAGCTAATCCGGGACAGGGAGCATGTTTCCAAGTACTATCAGACGATCGTGATCGGTGATCTGACGAAGGAGATGACCATTACGGGCAGCCTGCAGAAAGATGAAAGCAAAAACAGGGTGCGCGTGTCCGAGTCGGGACAGAGCGCGCTCTCAGAGGTCAGCCCCCTTGCGCACAGCGCGGACAGAAGATTCACGCTCGCGGAGGTCAACCTGGTAACCGGGCGTACGCACCAGATCAGAGTACACCTGGCAAGCAAAGGATTCCCGCTGGCGGGAGATTCCAAGTATGCCGTGACAAAAGCAGGACGAGCTACAAACGAGCGGCTTAAGCGCTACGGCGTGACCACGCAGCTGCTTCATGCAGGAAGACTTGTCTTCGGAGACATACCGGAGGAGTACACGATCCTGCAGGGAATCAAAAATAAGGAAATACAGGCTCCGCTGCCCTCCGGATTCGAAAGGGCATGGGAGAAGCTTAAAGGAAAGACTTATAATGAGTAACGAAAATTCCGGGAAATCAAGTTTTGTAAAGGATCTGATCAAAGACATCATCATCGCGGTCGTCATTGTGCTTGCAATCACGGCTGTGATCAAACCGACGATTGTCAAGGAATCCTCCATGCTGGATACACTGCAGGAGAACAATTATCTCTTTGTAAACAAACTGGCATATAAGTTCAAGGATCATCCGGATAGAGGAGACATCATCGTGTTCCGGTCTGATTTGACAAATGACGATGACGGTTCCAAGAAACTCCTCATCAAGAGAGTCATCGGCGTCGAAGGCGATGAGATTTCTTTTGAGAACGATCAGGTATACAGAAACGGCGAACTGATTACAGAAGACTATATCTACCAAGAGGAGCCGGAATACAGAGGCTATCCGAACGGAAACACGTTCACAGTCGGCGAGGATGAGATTTTTGCCATGGGCGATCACCGGTCCGTGAGTCTGGACAGCCGGAGCCCGGATGTTGGGATGGTCCAGGAGGACAGTGTCGTGGGGAAGGCTTTTGTTAGATTGTTCCCATTCAATGAAATCGGGTTATTATCAGAATGAAATTAGTAGCAAACAACAAAAAAGCAAGGCACGACTACTTCATTGAAGAGACCTATGAGGCCGGCATCGAACTGACCGGAACGGAAATCAAATCCGTGCGGCAGGGGAAGGTCAGCATCAAGGAGAGCTACGCCAGAATCAGAAACGGTGAAGTGTTCATCCTGGGGATGAATATCAGCCCGTATGAACAGGGAAACCGGTTCAATGTCGATCCCGTGCGGCCCAGAAGGCTTTTGCTCCATAAACGGGAGATCCGGAAACTGATCGGGTATCAGACACTGGACGGCTTGACTTTAGTGCCTTTGCGGATGTATATTAACGACCGGGGCAGAGCCAAAGTCGAACTGGCTGTGGCGAGAGGAAAGAAAAACTACGACAAACGGCATGATATCGCGAAGCGTGACGCGGAGCGGAGAATGCAGCAAGCAAGGAGAAAATAATGCAGAGTTTATTCGACAAGTTGGGAAAGGCAGCAACATCGGCGGCGACAAACGCAGCACACAAGGCTGATGAGATGAGGGAAATCAACAAGCTCAAGGGTGAACGGAGCGAGTTGAAGAATGAATACACCGTTACGAAGAGAAAACTTGCGGAATACGTCTTCAAGCAGTATCAGGAAGGCAATTTGGAAGACAGCGCGCTGATCGAGTTCTGCGATAAAATGCAGAACCTCAGAGACGAAATCGATGAACTTGGAGAAGAAATCGAAGCCGTCAGAGCGGAATACGAACAGAAAGCCGCTGAGCGGACCGAAGACAGAATCAGATAACGCCGCGCACAGCGCGTTATAATATGGGGATGCACTGGTTTCGACGGGGGTGTGGAAACTGGATAAGCGAGCCGAAGTCGCCCAGTCTTCGTAAAAAAGGGCCGTTAAAGATAAACGCAAAAACTAACAATAATTTCGCACTGGCAGCTTAGTTCTGCCCCGCGCGTCCGCCTGAGTTCACCTGCAGGCCCGGTGCCGGACGTCAAACATGCAGGAAAACCTTATGCGTGATCCCGGCCGCATAAGGGACTAACGGGATAGTCCTTCGGTCAGTTCGTTTCCGGACGGGCAGAAGGGCGAAACTTAAATCGGAAACTGCGCTCGGAGAAATTCCGGTGAAAATGCTTTCGGACACGGGTTCAATTCCCGTCATCTCCACCATTCCGGAGACAGTGACATAGTTCGCTGTCTCCTTTTATTTGCAACGGTTACAGCGATTCATCACTCTTTGAAAAAACTATCAAAACCTCGTTCAATACTCTTCGGACAGCACCTGATCTTGCCGATTCTGGGAGAAATACTGGGATTCAGACGGTTCCCGTATGGGATAAGGGGAGCCGAAAAACCATCGCATAATTGCAAAATATTTTTTCTACGTTCTATTTTAATTTTCTCCTTTGCCGATATGAGCGTATCATATCAGGGGGCAGGCGCAAAACGCATAATTGTGTCTGCCCTGTACATTACGTAAAATAGAATCAGGAAAGGGATCGTATCATGGGATATGGATGACTACATAAAACCTGAGTATGATT
>JAILID010000159.1 GCA_024695465.1 Lachnospiraceae bacterium
TCGGTCTCGTTCTCGAAGCCCAGAAGGGAGATGCGGATGTCCGCGTCTTTCCAGAATTTTGCCTCGTCCCGTTCCTGCTCGCGAAGGCGGTTTTCTCCCGCGTAGGCGGACCTGGCCCTCGCCTGGCTGAGGTCTTCGGGGCGGACGGCCTGCTCCCCGTCAAAGAGGAGCCCGTTCAGGATGTCCGCGAACACGTCCTCATAGGATTGGAGCGTCTTTTCAGCGATGTCTTTTTCGTTTGCCAACTATTATTACCTCCAGGGTTTTCTCTGTCCCGGAGAAGGCCTTTCCTTCCTGCATCATAGCATGTTTGAGTCAGGGAGGCAATATCTTTCCGGGCGCCTGGCCTGCACTATACAACGATTATTTTGAGAAGTCAAGGGATTAATCGAAAGTGTCAAAATATCGAATAGAAATATCCAAAAATGAGATAGCCCTGTCAAAATATCGAATAGTTTTATAATATTGCCCGGTCTTCGGGGCTGCAGGCCGCGGTTCGAAAACAGAAAAGAATGTGCCAATGGCAAATCGAAGGTAACGTTAACAGAAGTCCCCGAAGACCTTCCGTCAGATATCCTTAAAACAGGCCCCGTGAATCCATGAAGAAACCATGGAATTAATATGAACATCTGGTGAAGTGGGTTGCAAAAGCGGAAAGACAGGAATAAAATACCTGCTGATACAGGCGATATATGTTTCGCGGGTGAATAGGTTTCTCCCTCCCCGGCGAATGGAAGAAATGAAAGGATGGATATTCATGAAGAGAAAAAATTTGAAACAAATGGCAGGGCTCTGTGTTTGTGTAATGCTTGCGGCATCTGCCTGCGGTTCAGAAAACACGCAGACCGCGGCAACAGCATCGGAACCTGCCCTGACCGCGGAGGCAGCATCGGAATCGACGCAGAGCGCGGAATCGGAAGTGGAATCGAAGCAGACCGCGGAGGCGGCAGCGGAATCGAAGCAGACCGCGGAGGCGGCAGCGGAATCGGCTCAGAGTGCGGAGCTGCCGGGAGAAACGGAAGCTTCAGAAGAGCTTCCGGCTGAAAGCGCCGCGCAGGAGAAAAATACGGAATACGATACGTCGGAACAGCATGAAGCGGCAGTGCTTGCGGATGGCGACGCGATCGTAGGAGGCAGCTATACAGCAAGCGGGGAAGACCAGAGCGTCCTGGAGGCTTCGGGCAGCGTTACGGCCAGCGTGACCGGCGCGCTTCTCCTCAAAACGGCCGGAGACGCCTCCAGCGCGGATGACTCGAGCTTTAAGGGCGTCAACGCCTGCGTGCGCGTGTACGGAGACGCGGAAGTCAGCCTGACCGACTGCACGATCCAGGCGGATGCGAAGAACGCCACCGGCGTCTTCGCCTATGAAAACGGCGTCGCGCGTCTTGATAACTGCACGGTCAACGTAAGCGGCGGCGGCGCGGGCGGCGTCCAGGTAGCCGGCGGCGGCACCCTGTATGGAAACAATCTCACGGTTACAAGCGCCAGCAAGGCGGCGATTCGTTCCGATCGGGGCGGCGGCCTCATGGTGATCGACGGCGGCAGCTATACCTCTACGGGCTCCAACGGCTGTCCGGCCATCTACTCCACGGCAGATATTACTGTGAAAAATGCCGACTGCGTTTCGGAAAATTCCAGGGCCGTCATCATCGAGGGCAAGAACAGCGTAACTTTGGAAAACTGCACGCTGACCGGCAATGACCAGTCAACCAAAGAAGGAAGCGTCAAGGCCAATGTCCTGCTCTATCAGAGCGCATCCGGGGACGCGGGTGAGGGGACAAGCGAGTTTTCCATGACCGGCGGCAGTATCGAAAGCCAAAGCGGCGCCATGTTCTACTGCACCAATACGGCCTCTAAGATCTATCTCAGCGATGCGGAGCTGGCGCTCTCCGAAGATCATTCCCTCCTGATCGTTTCGGCCGGCCGCTGGGGCAAGGACGGAAAAAATGGCGGCGACTGCAGCTTTACCGCGGAAAACCAGACGCTTGAGGGAAGCATCTATGTGGACGAGATTTCTTCGCTGGCACTTGATTTTACATCGGTCCATTACAGCGGCGCCATTCAGGGCGACGGGAACGTCTCGCTCACAATGGATGCAGACAGCAGCTGGGTATTAAGCGGCGACAGCCATATATCATCTCTTGCAGGCGATACGAGCGGGATCGACTTAAACGGTTATACGCTCTATGTCAATGGCAGCGCATTTAACGGATAACAAAGCGAAAGGCCGCGGCTTTTGCCGCGGCCTTTCTGATCAGATCCTGCGTTCCGCACGCATCAGCGCGGCGAGGTCGATGCCGGCTGATTTTAATTTTTTCATAACCGCGGCCATATAGAGGGCGGCGTCATTATATGGGCCATGCTCTCCGATGGCGGCAATTTGTAATAAAGACAACAAAACGATTGCGATTGTACATTGAAAGGCCATGAACTTTCCTGACATCTGCGATGCAAGTCATTCCGGCCAAAAGTGCATCTTGTCTTCAGAGACTTGCCTTCCTCTTTTCCATCTGTTATGATGGAAGCGAGAAAGGAGGCGGTCGGATGAAGTTTCGAATAGAGCTCCCAGAGGAAGAGTATGGCGCCGTGAAGGACTATCTTGTCCGGCACGGCGTCGAGATCGGCGATGAGGCCGACTATAAGATCATGGAAAATGAACGCTATCCCGCCTTTCTGTCCGCCAGAAACGGCAAAAAGGAGAGTATCCGCTTGTCGGCGGGGGATGTGATCTTCATTGAGGCCTTTGGAAAGGACATCGAGATCCACACCCTGGAGGACACCTATCTGGCCCGGGAACGCATGTACCAGCTGGAAGAGCTGCTGAACCCCAGGGAATTCCTGCGCGTCAGCAAGTCGGTCATCATTTCAAAAAAGCATGTGAAGAAGATTCGGCCGACCCTGTCCATGAAATACATACTCACGATGACGGGCGGCACGCTGGTGGACGTCACGAGAAGCTATTACAATGATTTTCGACGATTTTTCGGTATTTGAGGAGGTATCGGCATGGCAATCGCGATGGTATATATTGTAATCATGGTTATCGTCGCAGCCCTTGTGCTGATCATCAGTGTGATCAGTTACAACCGGCGGCTCGACAAGAT
>JAILID010000001.1 GCA_024695465.1 Lachnospiraceae bacterium
ACGGCCTCCAGAGCCACAATCTGGCGCGCTAACCAACTGCGCTATACCCACCATATACGTGCCTGAAGGGACTCGAACCCCCGACACACGGCTTAGAAGGCCGTTGCTCTATCCAGCTGAGCTACAGGCACATAGCCGCTGTCACCCCATAAAAAAGGTGAAAGCGGGTGATGGGAATCGAACCCACGTGTCCAGCTTGGAAGGCTGGTGTTCTACCATTGAACTACACCCGCATACTAGAATCGGGGTGACAGGATTCGAACCTGCGGCTTCCTGCTCCCAAAGCAGGCGCTCTGGCCAAGCTGAGCCACACCCCGTCGCCCTTGTTCACTTTGCGTTCCATCGTGAACGCTTGATTATTATATTAAATAAGAACGATTTTGTCAACAGATTTTTTGAAAATTCTTCTCAGCTATTTTTGTATACAATTGTCAAAAATCGTGATGGATTTATGAACGGTTTGTAAACATTAGTTCGGAACACTTGCAAACGAATCTTTGTTCCTATATAATGGACATACCTGAATGCATTTGCGGCAAATGACGGCTTTCTTTCCGTTTTGCTGTAAACACTTTGTGAGGACGCGCGCGGATTCAGACTGCTGATTTTCCGCATGAAGCGGTTTCACCAGGAAATAATCAGCTGTGTTTGACGAGGAAAAGAAATGTTCAGCAGAATTTTGTCAGCCGCAATTGTAGGAATCGAAGTTATTCCAGTCAGTGTTGAAGCAGACGTCTCGGACGGGCTCCCGATGTTCACCATGGTAGGCTGTCTGACAAGCCAGGTAAAGGAAGCGGAAGACCGGGTAAGGACGTCTTTAAAAAATATCGGAACGGCGCTGCCTCCGAAAAGGATCACGATCAATATGTCTCCGGCGGATATATTAAAAAGCGGATCAAGATTCGATCTGCCGGTGGCGCTGGGGATCCTTGCCGCAGCCGGAGTCCTTCCCGCAAAAGCGCTGGAGGGAGTTATGGCGATCGGGGAACTCAGCCTTTCAGGGAATCTTTCCGGGATCACAGGCGTGCTGCCCATAGCCATACGGGCAAAAGAGATCGGGGTCCGCACCCTTCTGGTTCCGGCCGCGAATCTGGCCGAAGCGAGGAATGTAGAAGGATTGTCCGCACTGGGCTTTTCCTCCCTGCCGGATGTTCTTTCCTATCTGAAAAGCGGGATCGTGCCGGGGGATACGGCGGCCGCCGGGAACGATCCGGGGCTTAACCGTTACGATCTTGATTTTTCCGACATACGGGGCCAGGAAGCGGTGAAGCGGGCGGCCCTTGTAGCTGTTTCCGGCTTTCATAACCTTCTCCTGATCGGCCCTCCCGGATCCGGCAAGACGATGCTGGCCCGCCGCATTCCCTCCATCATGCCGGAGCTTACCCGGGAGGAGAGCCTTGAGATATCCCGGATTTATTCGATTGCGGGCCTGCTGACGCCGGAGAGGCCGATCATGGGCGTCCGTCCCTTCCGCTCGCCGCATCATACGATGTCTCCCCAGGCCCTGGCGGGCGGCGGGGCAATTCCCAAACCCGGAGAGCTGACCCTGGCGCACCGCGGGATCCTCTTTCTGGACGAAATGCCGGAGTTCCCCCGCAAGGTTCTGGAAATTCTGCGACAGCCTCTCGAGGATCGGGAAATTATCATTTCAAGAACCGCCGGTACTTTTCGCTTTCCGGCTAATTTTCTGCTGTTGGCCGCCATGAATCCCTGTCCCTGCGGTTATTATCCGGATATGAACCGCTGTGTGTGCCAGCCCGGAGACATAAGCAGATACATCAACCGGATCTCCCAGCCTCTTCTGGACCGAATCGATCTCTGCGTGGAGTGTCCCCAGGTTACCTACGAGGAGCTGACCGGGCGGGAAAAACAAGGGCGGACTTCTGCTGAGATCCGGCAGGAGGTCCAAAAGGCGCATGAAATGCAAAAGCGACGTTTCAAAGGGACGGAACTGCACTTTAATTCAGAGATTCCGGCCGGCCGGATCAACGAGTACTGCCGGATGGATGAGAAGGCGGAGAAGCTTCTTGAAAACGCTTTCCGCAAGATGAGCCTTTCAGCCAGGGGCTATCACCGGATCGTAAAGGTGGCCAGAACCATCGCGGATCTGGACGGAGCGGAGCAGATCTCTTCTGTCCATATCAGCGAGGCGATCTGCTGCCGCATGATCGATAAAAAATATTGGGGTTATTGAAATGGCAGTGCTTAAACGAGATCTCAAACCGGAAGAGCTGCCCGTTGGCAGTATGCGGTATGTGGACAAAAACGACGGAGATTGGCCGAAACGCTTTGAGGGATTGGCCGGAATGCCGGAAGGACTCTATGTGCTGGGAGAAATGCCGGATCCTGATCTTCCGACGGTCGCCATAGTCGGCTCGCGTCTCTGCAGCGCCTACGGACACGCCCAGGCGGATGCTTTCGGGAGGAGCCTGGCCTCCCATGGGGTTCAGGTCATCAGCGGGATGGCGCTGGGAATCGACGGCTACGCCCAGCAGGGAGCCCTTGAAGCCGGCGGAAAAAGCTTTGCCGTTCTGGGCTGCGGAGCGGATATCTGTTACCCGAAGACGAATCGGAAACTGTATCGGGAGCTGATCGGCCGGGGAGGGATCCTCTCCGAGTATCCTCCCGGAACCCAGCCCTATTCCTATAATTTTCCGCGGCGCAACCGGATCATCAGCGCTCTGGCTGACATTGTCCTGGTCGTGGAGGCGAGAAAGAAATCCGGTTCCCTGATCACGGTCGACTTCGCGCTGGAGCAGGGGAAAAATGTATTCGCTGTCCCGGGCCGGGTCGGTGACGCCCTCTCGGACGGCTGCAACTACCTGATCGCCCAGGGAGCGGGGATTGCCTGGGCGCCGGAGGCCGTATTGGAGGAACTCAGGTTCCAGGCAGCCAGGGAAAACCTGGCAGAGAGGCGGAAAAAGAGAGGCAGGGAAATGGAAAAGATTCTTTCCGGAAAAATCGGTGAGCTGCACTACAAGCAGCTGGAGCTCTTTCCTTTTCCGAAAGAAGATGAAAAACTTTCGGAAAACGCGAAACGGATCCTGGCCTGTCTTACCGCGGATCCGAAAGGAACGGAAGAGATTTCCGCCCGGACAGAGCTCGGCACGCCCGAAATAATGGATGGGCTTATCGAACTGAGCCTCGGCGGATATGCGGATGAAGTCGGGAGGGGGCGCTTTATAAAGAAGACGCGCTGATTTTCCTGCTGCCCGGTACGTTTTCTTACAGAACGTTTCCGGCAAACGCCGTTCAATTTGCCGTTTGCATACAAAACAAAAAGATTTCTCTTGCATTGGAAAAAAGTTTATTGTATAGTTTTTTTCGATATGCTTGACGCGGAGTATTTCCGCGCCATTTTGTGCAGGAGGTTATAAAGTGGCAAAAAATCTGGTTGTTGTCGAGTCGCCGGCCAAGGTGAAGACAATTAAGAAGTTTCTTGGTTCGAATTATGAGGTGATCGCATCAATGGGGCATGTGCGAGACCTGCCGAGAAGCCAGATGGGAATCGATATCGAAAATGATTTTGAACCCAAATATATCACGATCCGGGGCAAGGGAGAACTGCTCGCCAAGATGCGGAAAGCGGCCAAAGCGGCCGACCGCGTGTATCTGGCAACAGACCCTGACCGGGAGGGAGAGGCGATTTCCTGGCATCTTGTCACCGCGCTGAAGCTGGATGAAGGGAAGATGCGGAGGATCACTTTCAACGAGATTACGAAAAATGCAGTAAAATCCTCTCTTAAGAACGCCCGGGGAATCGATATGAATCTGGTTGACGCCCAGCAGGCGAGGCGGGTGCTGGACCGCATGGTCGGTTATCAGATCTCTCCGCTGCTTTGGGCCAAGGTGAAAAGAGGGCTTTCAGCCGGACGCGTCCAGTCTGTCGCGCTCCGGATCATAGCCGATCGGGAGAATGAGATCGCGGCCTTTATTCCCCAGGAGTATTGGACGCTGGATGCGGTCTTTAACGCCGAAGGAATTAAAAAGCCGGTTGCCGCCCATTTTTACGGACAGGATAAGAAAATGAATATCGCGTCCCGGGAAGAGCTTGACCGGATCCTTGAGGAATTAAAAGGCGTCTCCTATGCGGTGGAAGAAGTACGCCATTCGGAAAGGCAGAAAAAGCCGCCCCTGCCCTTCACGACGAGCACTCTGCAGCAGGAAGCTTCCAAGACCCTGAATTTCTCTACATCCAAGACCATGCGGATCGCCCAGCAGCTCTATGAAGGCGTTGATATCGCAGGCGAAGGAACCGTAGGTATCATCACCTACCTGCGGACCGACTCGACAAGGATCGCCGAGGAGGCGGATGCGGCGGCCCGGACCTATATCGCGGAGGCTTATGGAACGGACGCGCTCAGCAGCGGAGAGCGGGCGCAGGAGCAGCGGAACGGCCATGCGCAGGACGCCCATGAAGCGATCCGGCCGACAGACATACGGCGTATCCCCGCGGCGGTCAAAGAATCCCTGAGCCGGGATCAGTTCAGGCTCTACCAGCTCATCTGGAGGCGTTTTGCGGCCAGCCGGATGGCCAACGCAGTATATGATACGGTATCGGTGAAAATCAAAGGAGGGGACTATTACTTCACCCTCTCCGATTCGAAAATCCGCAAGGCGGGCTTCCTGGACGTCTATACGACCGATGAGGACGAGAAGGGCGGCGGAAACAAGGAGACGAAGGGGATCACGAAGGAAACGAGGCTGGAGCTTGACAGCCTGAACCCGGAACAGCATTTTACCCAGCCCCCGGCCCACTATACGGAAGCTTCTCTGGTCCGGATGCTGGAAGAACTGGGAATCGGACGCCCAAGCACCTACGCGCCTACGATCACGACAATCATCACCCGCCGATATATAACCAAGGAGCAGAAGAATCTCTATATCACGGAGCTTGGCGAAGTGGTCAATAAGATAATGTGCCTTGAATTTCCGCAGATCGTAGACGTTCATTTTACGGCCAATATGGAATTCCTGCTGGACGGGGTGGCGGACGGAAAGATTGAGTGGAAAACGTTGGTCCGGAACTTCTATCCCGATCTCAAGGAGGCTGTCGACAAGGCCGAGGGCGAGCTTGAAAAAGTGAAGGTTGAAGATGAGGTCAGCGACGTCATCTGCGAAAACTGCGGCCGGAATATGGTCATCAAATACGGGCCTCACGGAAAATTTCTGGCCTGTCCGGGCTTTCCCGAATGCCGGAATACGAAACCCTTCTATGAGAAAATCGGCATAGCCTGTCCGGAATGCGGGGGCCAGGTGGTTCTAAAACGCACGAAAAAAGGACGCCGTTATTACGGCTGTGAGAATAATCCGCAGTGTTCTTTCATTTCCTGGACCCGTCCGGTTGAAAAACGCTGTCCGAAATGCGGAAAATATATGACGGAAAAGGGCAGTTTCCTTGTCTGCTCCGATACGGCCTGCGGTTATCGCGAAAAAAATGAACGATGAATTCAGAAAATTAACCCAAAATGCTTGTTTTGGCGGTGTTTTTGTGCTAAGATTAAAAATAGTGAATCGGAATTCAGCGAACGTGACGAGAAAGAGAGGAATCCGAAATGAGTGTTCAACTTTTGGATAAGACCCGGAAGATCAACAAGCTGCTCCACACCACCAGCAGCTCCAAAGTAGTATTCAACGATATTTGCAGCGTGATGGTAGAGACACTGGCATCCAATGTACTGGTTCTCAGCAAGAAGGGCAAGGTGCTTGGCGTAGGGCTTTGCGAGGGCGTCCCCGAAATTACCCAGCTTCTGTCCAGCCGGGTCGGAACCTTTATCGATAATCTCCTGAATGAACGCTTCCTGGGAGTATTGTCGACGAAGGAGAACGTAAACCTTCTTACCCTGGGCTTTCTGGGGGATGAGATGCAGGATTATCAGGCGATCATCAATCCCATAGACATTGCGGGAGAACGGCTCGGGACGGTCTTTTGCTACCGGGCCAGCGGCTTCTTTGACATCGAAGATATCATTGTAAGCGAATACGGCACAACGGTTGTCGGACTTGAGATGATGAGGTCCGTCGATGAGGAGAACGCCGAAGAGGAGCGCAAGCGCACCGTTGTCAAGTCCGCTTTTTCCACGCTCTCTTTCTCCGAGATGGAAGCCATCACGCATATCTTTGAAGAACTGGACGGGAAAGAAGGGATCCTGGTCGCCTCCAAGATCGCCGACCGCGTCGGCATTACCCGGTCGGTCATCGTCAACGCGCTCCGCAAATTCGAGAGCGCGGGGATCATCGAGTCCAGATCTTCCGGCATGAAGGGTACCTACATAAAAGTGCTTAACGATTATATCTTTGAGGAGATGGAAAACGTCAAACTCGGCAAAGAGAAAAAATAAGCAGATGGATATGAAAGAAGGACCGGCGGCTTTAGTGCTGCCGGCTTTTCATTTTCTAAAAAATAGTATTGACAAGAGGGCCGTAAGGATGTATATTACCTTTTAGATGTTAGCACTCCTAATAACTGAGTGCTAACAGCTGGATATTGATAATTCGCAAGGAGGCAATATTATGAAACTTGTACCGTTAAGCGACAGAGTCGTTTTAAAGCAGCTTAAGGCGGAGGAGACAACCGCATCCGGCATCGTCCTTCCGGGTCAGGCGAAAGAGAAGCCGCAGCAGGCGGAAGTGATCGCCGTAGGTCCGGGCGGAGTCGTCGATGGCAAGGAAGTTGTCATGAACGTAAAAGTCGGACAGAAGGTTATCTATTCAAAATACGCAGGGACTGATGTCAAGTTGGGCGAGGACGAATATACCGTTGTCCGCCAGAATGACATTCTCGCAATCGTAGAGGAGGATTAATCATGGCTAAGGATATTAAATATGGCGTAGAGGCAAGGGAAGCTCTGCAGGCCGGCGTTGATAAGCTGGCGGATGTCGTCCGCGTGACGCTGGGCCCCAAGGGCAGGAATGTTGTTCTTGAGAAGTCTTACGGCGCTCCGACGATTACGAACGACGGCGTAACGATTGCCAAGGAGATCGAGCTGGAAGACGGTTTTGAGAATATGGGCGCCCAGCTCATCCGCGAAGTCGCTTCCAAGACCAACGACGTGGCCGGCGACGGCACGACGACCGCAACGGTTCTGGCGCAGGCAATGGTTCAGGAGGGCATGAAGAATCTTGCCGCCGGCGCGAACCCGATCATCCTCCGCAAGGGCATGAAGAAGGCAGCGGACGCGGCAGTCAAGTCCCTGGTAGCCATGAGCAAGCCGGTCAGCGGCAAGAGCCAGATCGAGCGCGTCGCGGCGGTTTCCGCGGGCGACGACACCATCGGCAGCATGATCGCGGACGCCATGGAGAAGGTTTCCAAGGACGGCGTTATCACCATCGAAGAGTCCAAGACCATGGTTGACGAGCTGGACCTCGTAGAAGGCATGCAGTTCGACCGCGGATACATTTCCGCTTATATGTGCTCCGATATGGAGAAGATGGAAGCCAACCTCGAGGATCCGTACATCCTTATTGTTGACAAGAAGATCAGCAATATCCAGGATCTGCTTCCGATCCTTGAGCAGGTCGTCAAGAGCGGCAGCCAGCTGCTCATCATCGCTGAGGACGTCGAGGGCGAGGCCCTGACCACCCTTATCGTCAACAAGCTTCGCGGCACTTTCAACGTCGTTGCCGTCAAGTCCCCGGGCTACGGCGACAGAAGGAAAGAGATGCTGAAGGATATCGCGATCCTGACCGGCGGCACGGTCGTTTCCGACGAGGTCGGCCTTGAGCTCAAGGACGTCACCTTCGAACAGCTCGGCCGCGCGAAATCCGTCAAGGTCCAGAAGGAGAACACCATCATCGTGGACGGCGAGGGCAACAAGGATGAGATCGCGGCCCGCGTAGCCCAGATCAAAGCCCAGATCAAGGATACGAAGTCTGACTTCGACCGCGAGAAGCTTCAGGAGAGGCTTGCCAAGCTGGCCGGCGGCGTAGCCGTCATCCGCGTCGGCGCTCCGACCGAAACCGAAATGAAAGACAAGAAGTTCCGCATGGAAGACGCCTTGAACGCTACCCGCGCGGCAGTCGAGGAAGGCATCATCGCAGGCGGCGGCACGGCCTACATCAAGGCCGCTGATGATCTGGCAGGCTTGGTTGACAGCCTTGAAGGCGACGAGAAGACCGGCGCCAAGATCGTCCAGAAGGCTCTGGAGTCTCCGCTCTATCGCATCGCTGTCAATGCGGGCGAGGAAGGCGCCGTCATCGTCAACAAGGTCCGCGAGGCAGGTGCGGGCATCGGCTACAACGCCCTGACCGGCGAGTATGTCGATATGGTCGAGACCGGTATCCTGGATCCGGTGAAGGTTACCAGATCCGCGCTCGAGAACGCGAATTCCGTTGCCTCCACGCTGCTCACGACAGAGTCGGCTGTCTCCGTTATCAAGGAGCCGCAGCCGCCGATGCCGGCAGGCGGAGCAGGAATGGGCGGGATGATGTAATCGGCCGCTCAGCTTAATTAGAATAGAGGAAATGAAAGACCCCCGCAGGCGATGAGCTTGCGGGGGTTTTGGCGTGTTGAAAAAATTTGAAAAACTTTCTGGAACATCTTCCCCCCTCACCTATACACCCTCACCCTCACCACGCTCCGTCCCTTCTTCGTCTCGCTCATCATCCCCTCATACACGAACTTCCCGAAACCCCGGACCGAGACCCGATTCCGGGGTTTCAGCGTCATGCCGACAGAAACGGCGAGCCGGCCGTCGACGAAAACAGCCTCTCGGGAAATGAGCGTCTGGGCCTTTCCGCGGGCCAGCCGGAAGACGAATCCGATGACCGCGTCCAGGCGCTCGGAGGCGACGGAACCCTCCCGGATCTCGAATTCCGGACTGGCGCTGCAGGCGGAAAGCGGGATGGCGCTGCACTTCACCGAGGTGTGGCGGATGCGGATCAGCTCCTCCTCAACCAGGTTCGTAAGCTCGGAGGCGAGGAAGATATAGGCGGAGGCCTCCTCCCGGTCGATCAGGATATCCCCGACAGTCTCCCGCTCGATGCCCAGATTCATGAGGGCGCCGAGGACGTCCCGGTGGGTCAGGTCGTCGGAGAATTTGCGGAGCAGCGGCTCAGCCTTGATGCAGGAGATGACGGCGGGGTTTTCATTTTCCGAATTCAGAAAATCCTCCTCGGTGAGGTAAGAGGGGAGGAAGATGGCCATAACCCGCTCCGCGTCCGGATGTCCGCCGTTTAGCAGATAACGGGAGCCATTGACTTCGGGGACATTTTTCGGGACGCCCAGCTTTCGGAGCGCGTCGAAGAAGGCGGCCTGTTCGGCACTGCCGAGGAAGGAGGTGTGGGTCAGGTAATTGTTCCGGTAGGCCCGGGCGGAAAGCTCGCGGACCCGGCTTTCCATGAAATCAGCGTCATTCATAGATAAAAACTCCTTTTTGTTTATAGACTTATCATAACACATAATTGCAAATGCGCGTTATTTTTGGTACACTAACATTGTGATGAAAAAAAGATTGCGATAGCGATAAGCGCGGCGCGGTCTGCAGCACCGTACGATACGGCGCATATATGGAGGTTTGCTATGAATATCGTTTGTTTGGATATGGAAGGCGTATTGGTTCCGGAAATATGGATCGCGTTTTCAGAGGCCAGCGGCATTCCGGAACTTCGCCGTACGACCCGGGATGAGCCGGATTATGACAAATTGATGCAGTACAGGCTCGCGATCCTGAAGGAGCATGGGTTGGGACTGAAGGAGATCCAGGAAGTAATCGGAACGATCGATCCTCTTCCAGGCGCCAGGGAATTTCTGGACGAGCTGAGGAGTATCACCCAGGTTCTCATTTTAAGCGATACCTTTACGCAGTTTGCCATGCCCCTCATGAAAAAGCTGGGTTATCCGACCCTGTTCTGCAATGAGCTTATCGTCGGCGAAGGCGGGGAGATCAGCGGTTACAAGATGCGCTGCAGCCAGTCGAAGCTTACGACCGTGAAGGCGCTTCAGTCCTGTGGCTTTGAGACGATTGCCAGCGGGGACAGCCACAACGATCTCGGGATGATCCGCGCGTCGAAGGCCGGTTTCCTCTTCAAGAGCACGGAGGCGATCAAGGCGGAGAATCCGGATCTTCCGGCCTTTGAGGAATTTGACGAGCTTCTTGCGGCAATAAAAATGGTCTTATAAATTAGGAAAGGATGCGGCTTAAGCGCCCTGTAAGGACGCCCGGACCGTTTTTGGAAAAGATGCCTACAACATATACGCATGACCGCTTCGGCAAGGATGTTCTTCGTCATCTTCCGGAGGAGTACCGGATGAAGACCGAGGCGGAGTGCAATCTTTATTGGATCGGCCTGCAGGGGCCGGATATATTCTTCTACTACAATCCCGTTTTCGGCGGGAAGCTGAATCGCCTCGGAACCCGTATTCATCAGCAGCCGGGCCGCTGCTTTTTCGAACGCGCGTCGAAGGTGCTTTCGGAAAATGAAGACCCTCTGCATCGGGCTTATGTCTATGGTTCGATCTGCCATTTTACGTTGGACGCCATCTGCCATAATTTCATTTTCCGGCATGAGATGGAGAGCGGTCTTCCGCATGCGGAGATCGAGGGTCAGTTTGACCGCTGCCTGCTGGTCATGGATGGGAAAAATCCCATCAGCGAGAATCTGGCCGCGGATGTTCATCCGACCCGGAAATACGCCGAGGTGATCGCCGCCTTCTATCCGGGGGTGACGGTGAGCGGGATTTACCGGACCTTGAAACAGTTCGTGAAGGTTAACCGCCTGCTCATCTGCCGGACGGCTTTCAAGAGGAATCTGCTCTACGGCGCCATGAAGGCGGCTGGAGTTTATAAGAAATTTCAGGGACATGTCATCAGCAGGGAGCCGAATCCCCGGGCCGAGCTGGCGAATGACCGGCTGATGGAGCTGTACGGGATCGCGATTCCCAAAGCGGCTCAGCTCATCGCCGAGTTTGATGATAACGCCGCGGGAAAGCGTTCCTGGGATTCGCTTTACGATCTGACCTATGAATCGGTCAGAACACTTCCGGAGGACAGCAATTCGGAGGATGACGAAGAATAAATGCGATAAGGGAGGATACATTTTGAACAGGAGAAATGTTTGGGCGTCTTATGACCGCAAGCGGACAAAGGAAGCCTATGATTTTGCGGAGGACTACAAGGTGTTTTTGGATTCCTCCAAGACGGAACGCGAGTGCATCGATACGATCGTGAATGAGATCGAGGAGCAGGGCTACCGGGAGCTGGGGCCGATCATCCGGGCAAAAGGAAGCTTGAAGGCCGGGGATAAGGTCTATGCGGTCTGGATGAACAAGACGATCGTGATGTTCCAGCTGGGGACGGATCCCCTGGAGAAGGGGATGAATATCCTGGGCGCGCATATCGATTCCCCGCGGCTGGATGTCAAGCAGAATCCGCTTTTCGAGGACAGCGGTCTCGCCTATTTTGATACCCATTATTACGGCGGGATCAAGAAGTATCTCTATGTGACATTGCCGCTTGCGCTGCACGGGGTGGTTGTCCGCAAGGATGGCTCGACTGCGATCCTGAACGTGGGGGAGGATGCGGATGATCCCGTGTTTTTCATTTCCGATCTGCTGATCCATCTCTCCCAGGAGCAGATGCAGAAAAAGGCGGCGGAGGTCGTCGAGGGCGAGGCGCTCGATCTGGTGGTTGGCCACCGGGCTTTCGTCGTCGAGGGGAAGAAGGATGAGGCGGAGGAGCGGGATGATACGCTGACCGCCGGCCAGGTTTACGCGCTTGAAAATGAAAGGCAGGAAGCTGCTTCCGCGAAGAAGGTTTCGGGGGCGGTTCGCCGCGGGATCCTGGCAATCCTTAAGGATGAGTACGATATCGAGGAGGAGGATTTTATCTCGGCGGAGCTGGAGATCGTCCCGGCCGGCAAGGCCAGGGACGCCGGTTTCGACCGCTCGATGGTCTTAGCCTACGGCCAGGACGACCGGGTCTGCGCGTTCCCGTCGATGAGAGCGCTGGAAAACGCGGGCGAGCTTACGCGGACGGGCTGCTGTATACTGGTGGATAAGGAGGAGATCGGGTCCGTCGGCGCGACCGGCATGCGGTCCAGATTTTTTGAAAATACGCTGGCGGAGCTGATGGCGCTTACGGGAGAATACAGCGAGCTGGCCCTTCGGCGCTGCCTGGCTAATTCCGCAATGCTTTCTTCGGATGTTTCCGCGGCTTACGATCCCGGCTTCGCATCGGCTTTCGAGAAGAAGAATGCCTGCGTGATGGGTCAGGGCATGGTTTTCAACAAGTTTACCGGTTCCCGGGGCAAGTCGGGTTCCAATGACGCGAATGCGGAATATATCGCCCATCTTCGGAACGTCCTGGCCAGGGAGGATGTCATCTTCCAGACGGCGGAGCTTGGCCGGGTCGATCTCGGAGGCGGCGGGACGATTGCTTATATCCTTGCCCTTTACGGGATGAATGTAATTGACAGCGGCGTGGCGGTGCTGAATATGCACGCCCCCTGGGAGGCGACTTCCAAGGCGGATCTCTATGAGACCTATCGGGGCTATCTGGCGTTTCTTCGCGGCGTGACGATTACGAATGAATGAGGTTTAGGAAAATGAAAACAGGATTGGTCATGGAAGGCGGCGGTCTGCGGGGCATGTTCACCGCCGGCGTCCTTGATGTCTTTATGGAAGAGGGAATAACCTTCGACGGAGCGGTCGGTACCTCTGCGGGGGTGGTTTTCGGCTGCAATATTAAGTCCCTGCAGCACGGGAGGGCGATCCGCTATAATCTGCGTTTCGCGAAGGATAAGCGCTATTGCAGCGTGAGTTCGCTTATCAAAACCGGCGATATCTTCGGGGCAGATTTCTGCTATAAGGAGATCGTGAAGAATCTGGACCGCTTTGATATCGAGACCTTCGCGAGGAATCCGATGGAGTTTTATGCCTGCACGACGGATATGGAGACCGGGCGGGCTGTCTATAAGAAGCTGAAGTATGGGGACGAGCGGGATCTGCTTTGGTTCCGGGCGTCCGCTTCCATGCCGCTGGTGTCAAGGCCGGTGGAGATCCGCGGGAAGAAATATCTGGATGGGGGGCTTTCCGATTCCGTTCCCCTGCGTTTTTTTGAGCACAAGGGCTATGAGCGGAACGTGGTGATCCTCACCCAGCCGGAGAATTATGAGAAGAAGCCCAACAAGATGATGCCTCTTATCCGCAGGGAATACCGGGATTACCCGGCGGTTGTCAAGGATTTGGAGGAGAGGCATATCGTCTACAACCGGACTTACCGCTATATCAAAAAGAGGGAGCTGGAAGGGGGCTGCCTGGTCATCCGGCCGAAGGAGAAGCTCCGCATCAAGAATGTCTGCCATGATATCGAAGCTCTCGTTCAGACTTATGAGGCCGGGCGGGAGGCCGCGTTTTCAGCCCTTCCGAAATTAGGGGTTTACCTGTCGGATACCCGGAACGCGTCCTAAGAAGTAAGGGAGCTGCCTGCGCCACCAGACCCAGTCGTGGTTGACGTCATAGCCCCAGTAGTCGACGAAGGCGGGGATGTTCCGGTTCCTTAGGACCGCGTCCATTTCCCGTGTGCTGGCTAAGAGTTCGTCCTCCCAGGCGCCCTGTCCCACGCAGAGAATGATGTTCGAGGCGCGGTAGAGGGACATATAGGGGTGGTCTTCCGGCATACCTTTGAGGAAGACGGCGGGGGAGTTTTCGTAGACCAGGGGATCGTCGGAGTGTTCAAAGAAGAGGTAGCCGTTGTAGCAGCCCGAGAGGGATATGACGGTGTCGAAGAGGTCCGGGCGGCGGAAAAAGGCGTTGGCCGCATGGAAGCCGCCCATTGAGCAGCCCGTGGTCATGAGTTTGCGGACCCGCGCTTTTTCCGGGGTTTCATTTTTCTGGAGAACAGACCAGACCAGCTCGTCGGTGACGTAGGAGAACCATCGCTCCTGCTGCTGGAGACGTTCGCGGGGATTGCCGGCGGAGAAAGACCAGGTCTCCTGATCGATCCCGTCGCAGGTTACGAGCATGATCTCCCCGGATTCGATCCAGGGCCGCATGGTATCCGGCATGCCGAAGTCTTCGAAGTCGTAGAATCTTCCGTTCTGGGAGGGGAAGGCGAGGCAGATCTTGCCGCGCTTTCCGTAGGTTTTGAATTCCATAAAGCGGCCGAGCCGATAACTGTATTCCCGGTAGTAATGTATTTCCATAATAACCTCCGTGTGAGGAGCCCTTTCTTACAGCTTTCTTATGCAAGCTCCTTAGCTGATCGACAGTATTGAGATAAGGTATAGTATAGCACAAAAACAGTGTCAGGAGATAATATGTTGCGAGTTCTTACGTATATCGCGCGCCCTTCGGATGCGATTCAAAAGCGCGCCGTCAGGGATGTGATCCGGGACGATTTCGGTCTGGTGCATCATGATGTGAGCCGGGCCAAGTATGAGACGTCCAATGGCATCACCGTAAACGGAAGGCCTGTCCGGGTGAATTATCTCTTAAAGCCCGGGGACATCCTTAAAGTCCGTCTGGCTGACCGGCTCAGTGAACGCATCGTTCCTTCTCAGGGACCTCTGGAAATTGTTTTTGAAGATGAAGATCTGATCATTTTAAACAAACCCGCGGGGATCGTGGTCCATCCCTCTCACGGGCATTTTTCGGATTCGCTGGCTAATTATCTTTGTTGGTACTATAAGATGAACAATGACCCTCATGAGATCCGGACGATCGGCCGCCTGGATAAGGATACTTCAGGGCTGATTGCCTTTGGCAAGAGCCGGTCTGCGGTGGCCCATCTGGTGGAGCAGGCGGAGAAGGGCCGTCGGCGCAAGGTCTATTACGCGCTGGCGGAAGGCTTTTTTGAGGAGCAAAAGGGGCGGATCGCCGCTCCGATCAAGAGGGAGTTTGAGGGGGAAATGAAAAGAATCGCCTGCGAAGGGGGCGACGAGGCCCTGACGGAGTACGAGGTCGTCCGCCAGTATCCGGATTACGCGCTGCTGAAGATCCAGATTCGGACCGGGAGGACCCATCAGATCCGGGTGCATATGAACTATATCGGGCACCCGCTTCTGGGAGACAGTCTCTACGGCAGCGGACCGGTGGATTGTCTGGAGCGGGCGGCGCTCCATGCGGGTTTTATGCAGTTTTATCAGCCCTTTAACGGCAACAGTATCCGGATCGGCGTGAAGATGCCGGCGGATATGCAGCATTTTTTGACAGAATCTCTTCTTGACACGGAACCTTACACATGGTAGAGTAAGGAAAACTTGTGAGTTGCAGGATATGAGGATTTGGATGTCATGAGCGGAATTTTCACACATAGCTTTTTCTTCGCTTTTGCCGGCTTTACCTTTTTTGAGGGTAAGGCGTTTTTGAGGTTGGCTTAAGGCGAGAGAGCATGTGATAGAGGATGCATGAGCCCCGCGGCCGACCGGCCGCGGGGCTTTTTTGAATCCGTCCTGTGGGATGGAAACGTAAGAAAGGGGAAAAAGCATGATTGTAATCTTGAAAGACCGGCCGGATGAGGAGCAGCTGGCGGGACTTGTGTCCTGGCTGAAGGATCAGGGGATATCGGTCCATCCGACAGTGGGATCCAGCCAGACGATCCTGGGACTTGTCGGCGATACCAGCCGGATCGACATGGATCTTATCTCGGCTCTGGATATCGTCTCATCCGTCAAGCGGGTACAGGAGCCTTATAAAAACGCGAACCGAAAGTTTCATCCGGATGACACGGTGATCCGGGTCGGGAGCGCCCGGTTCGGGGGAGGCGCTTTTGCCCTGATTGCGGGTCCTTCCGTGGTGGAGTCGGAGGAGCAGATCCTGTCTGTCGCGGAAGCGGTCAAGGAGGCAGGGGCGGATCTGCTGAAGGGGCTTGCCTTTAAACCCCGGTCCTCTCCTTACGCCTTTCAGGGATTGGGAATCGAGGGTATCCGCCTGCTCCTTCTGGCCCGGGAGAAGACCGGGCTTCCGCTGGTCTCGGAGATCCATGACGCGTCCCAGCTGCCGCTTTTTGAGGAGATTGACGTCCTCATGGTGGGCGCCCGCAATATGCAGAACTACGCGCTTCTTCGGGCGCTGGGAAAGACGGACAAGCCTGTCATTTTAAAAAGGGGTTTTTCCAATACTTATGAAGAGTGGCTTATGAGCGCGGAGTATATCATGGCCGGAGGGAACGGCAAGGTGATCCTGTGCGAACGGGGGATCCGGACTTTTGAGCCTTCGGCCGCGGGGACACTGGATGTTGCATGTGTCCCGGTCCTGAAGGAGCTTACCCACCTGCCGGTTATCATCGATCCGTCTTCTGCCGCGGGAAGCTATACTTTTGTCGGTTCGCTGGCCCGGGCAGGAGCCGCCGCGGGGGCGGATGGCGCCATGCTGGGGGTGCATAACGATCCGATGCGGGCGCTTTGCGACGGACCGGTGTCGCTGACTCCGGAGAGATTCCGGAAGACGGTGAAGAGCCTTCGGGATATCCACAAACTGATTATGGAGGAGTAAAGAGATGGAAGAAAAAAAGATGGTTTCTATCGGGGGCAGGGAGATGTGTCTTCTGCCGGCCGACGTCACATTTCCGACAAAGGCCCGGATCGGCTGCCAGGGAGTCCGGGGAGCCTATTCGGAGCAGGCGGCAAAAAGGATGTTCCCTCTGGCGGGAAGAATGTTTTTCAAGACTTTCGGAGGCGTGATCGAGGCGGTGAAATCAGGCCTCTGTGATTACGGGATCCTTCCCATCGAGAACAATTCCTTCGGCTCGGTCCGGGCGGTTTACCAGCTTTTAAAGAGCGCCGGGGTCTATATCATCCGATCCGAGCGGATCCTGATCCGCCATCAGCTTCTGGTGAAGCCGGGGACAAGCTTTGAGGAAGTGACGAGCATAAGATCCCATGAGCAGGCGATCGGCCAGTGCTCCCGGTTTTTGAAGACGGTTGAGGGGAAGATCCCGGTCATACCGGTTCTCAATACCGCGATGGCCGCGCGCTATGCGGCGGAGACGGATGAGAAGGGGGCAGCGGCGATTGCCTCGCCTGAGGCGGCGGAGGCCTATGGACTTGTTACCCTGGCGAACCGGGTTTCGGACAGCGACAACAATTATACGAGATTTGTCTGTATATCAAGGGAGCCGCTGATCTACGCCGGGGCCAATCGGATATCCATGATCCTGACGGTTTCCCACACGCCGGGATCGCTCTATCGCCTTCTGGGAGAATTTGCGGGCTGTGAGGTCAATGTGCTCAAGCTGGAAAGCAGCCCGCTGGTGGGAAGGGATTTTGAATTCTGCTTCTATATAGACGCGGAGGCGTCCTGTGCGGACCCGGAGATCCGAAAGATGCTGGAGCGGATCAAGGCGTCCTGCCCGGACTTCATTTTCCTCGGCAACTATTCGGAAGTGTGAGAGGGAACCGTGCCGCGGCCTTAAGCGAGGGGCCGGATGCTGACCTCGCCGCTTTTTAGGGATTCGCGGCTGCCGTCTTCGTTGACGACTTCGAGAGAAAAATCATCTCCGATGCCGATGGCATGGGCCGTCCGCTGTTTTCCGGAGGGCTCATGGATCGTGATCGCACAGTTTTTGGTCACGCAGAGTTCCCTGTAGGCTTCAAGATAGCCGTTGGAGTCAGACAGCCAGTTTTTCCGCATGTGGTCAAATTCTTCAATCAGGGCGGCGGCCAGAGCAGCGCGGAAGCAGGTCTTCCCGGAGTAGAGCTTGATGGAAGTGGCGATATTCCTTAATTCTTCGGAAAAGTCGGTTTCATCTTCGAGCACGTTGATGCCGATGCCGCAGATAATATAGGAGATAGAACCGCTTTCGGCTTCTATGGACATTTCCGTGAGAATGCCGGCGGTCTTCTTTCCGCCCAGAAGCAGGTCATTGACCCATTTGATGGAGGGTCGGATCCCGGTTGTCTTCTCGATGGCCCGGACTGCGGCCACGGCGGCGCAGGGAGTTAAGGTCAGCGTTTTTTCGGGAGGACAGTCGGGCCTTAGGAGCATGGAGAGATAAATGCCCTTCCCCATGGGGGAGTAGAAGTCCCGTCCCAGGCGTCCCCTTCCTTTTGTCTGAGAGTCCGCAATGACCACCTGGCCGTCCGGAGCCCCTTCTTCGGCCATACTCCGAAGGAGCAGGTTGGTGGAAGGCGTTGAATCGACGCAGAGGACGGTTTTGGTTCTCCTGGAGTTCAGATAAGGCGTAAGAAGCTCCCGGATCAGCGCGTTGGGGGCGCTGATCAGCTTGTAGCCCCTGTTTGTAACGGAATCGATGACATAGCCTTCATTTCTCAGCTGCCCGATGTACACGCTGATGGCGGCTCGGGTACAGTTCAGTATTCTTCCGAGATAGGAGCCGGAAATATAGTCGTTTGATCGAAGCAGTTCACCCAGGACAATTTCCTTTTTTATCATTGTAAAACCCCTTTAAAAAAATGTTGACAATTTGAAAAACTAATGCTAAACTTCCTGATTGTAAAATTGCATGCCGCGGATGAACGCGGCATATGATATTGCTTTCCATGGCGCCGGGGCAATATCTTTATTATCCGCTCTGTGAGGGGGCAGCATCGGATCCGGGTCGGCGATAACGGACAGTTCTCAGAACGGTTCCCCGCGCATCCTTGCGGAGCGTTTATCCCAGCGGAGGCTTCAATTCCCCCACGAGATAAAACAGGACATGCAGAGTTTAGCATAATCGAGTAAAAAAGGAAAGGATAGAATATGGAAAAAACGGGAAAACAGGCGGTAAGTACGGCTGAAATGGCAAAAATCGCGGTTTCGGCGGTCATCATAGCTATCTGCGCGTGGATCACGATTCCGCTGGGAGCGGTTCCCTTTACGCTCCAGACGTTTGGTTTTTTTATGGTCACGCTCGTTTTAGGGTGGAAGAACGGGTTGTACGCGATTCTTCTTTACCTTCTTATGGGAGCGGTGGGGCTCCCGGTGTTTTCCGGGATGAAAGGCGGAATCGGCGTCCTTTTCGGGACGACGGGCGGCTATCTGATGGCGGCGGCTGCCATCCCCCTTCTTTACGGCGGCATGACCCGTTTGTTCGGGAAAAAGCTGTGGGCGCGGGGCGCCGGATTGCTGTTGGGCGACCTTCTGGTTTTCATTTTCGGAACAATCTGGTTTATGATCGCCTACGGGGCGAAGAACGGGGCGGTATCGCTTTCGGACGCGCTGGCCTGGTGCGTGCTCCCGTTTATCATCCCGGATCTTATCAAGCTGGCGGCGGCGCTGGCAGCGGGACCCCGGATTGAGAAAGTGACAAAAGTTTAAAAAAGTTCTTTACAAAAGAGTACGGGTGTGCTATACTCACATTCGTGCTGGGGGCGTAGCTCAGTTGGGAGAGCGCTTGAATGGCATTCAAGAGGTCATGGGTTCGACTCCCACCGTCTCCATAAGCCGAAAACTCTTATAGAATAAGGGTTTTCGGTTTTTTTATAAGGTAAAAACAGGCGGAATAAGTGACCTTTTTGCCAGAAAGTGTCACAATTTAGTCACACTGCGTGATTATTTTTGGAGACCGGCTTTTTTGAGTTGGTATCTTACGCTTGTTTTGCAGTTGAAAGGATGGATTCAAGGGTGTCGGAAGCTTTTGAATCCATCTTTTTCATTGCATGCCCGTAGATATCCAGCGTAGTTGATGCCTTGCTATGACCGAGTCTGTGGGAAACTGTCTCTATATCGACGTTGTTTGCCAGCAGGAGTGTAGCTGACGTATGTCTCAAATCATGCAGGCGGATATCAGGAAGCTGCTCGTCCGCAGGATGTGTTTTGTTGTACATGCTGAGGACTTCCTTGAATTTGTGGGTAGGCGTGGATACATTCATCGGAACTCCACTTTGCAGGTCAATAAAAACATTGTTCTTGTCGTATTCATTCTTCCGGTAATAACCTTTCCATCTGTATCCAAGTTTGAATGCAATGATTAATTGTTCTCTTTTCCATTGTCTAAGCAGTTTAAAACAGGATTCAGGCAGGATGATTGCTCGTATACCGTGGGTGCTCTTCGGCATTTTTGTGATGTCGCCTGCCTGCGTGCGAGCTCTGGCTTTGTTTATAAAAATCGTTCTTTGATCAAAATCAATATCTGCCCAAGTCAATCCGACCAGTTCACCTCTTCGAAATCCTCCATAGACAGCCAGGTTAAAATAGGTGATCCACTGGAAGCTTACATTTATGTGCCTGGAATAAGCCGGTAGAATGCGGCCGTTCTTTCGAATCCGTTCGGGATATTGAATATCGAAGCCATTGGTCAGTGCCTCCAGAAAGTTAAGGGTCTGCTCGTCCGTGAAAAAACGGATTTCATGAGCAGGTTTCATTTTCGGAAGTACTGCTCGTCCGCAGGGGTTTTCTGCTACGATATTCATTTTATAGGCAAATTTGAAAATATCGCTGATAACTGCATGTACCTGGCGAATGGTGGCAGGCGCTTTTCCGGCGGCAGTCAGTTCGTCATAGATCTTCTGTATATGCAGGATATTGATCTGATTCAATCTCAAATGCCCGACAGCAGGATAGACAGTTCGTTTCAAGGTGCTTATATATCCTTCAAGCATTGTCTGTTCAATCGTTCCGATTTTACGTGGTTTCCAGAATGTTTCCGTGTATTCCCTGAATGTCAGCTGCCCGGAATCATAGTCTCGTCCTGAGCGTATCCTTCGTTCTAAATCTTCTGAGTATCGACGTGCTTCTTTTTCCTGTGCTTTCGGGGTTCTAGCCGAAGGATAGAATGTTTCCGTCAGGTATTTACGCTTTCCTTTTTCATCAAAACCTTCCGATACCCTTATCCTGAAAGACCGATCGGAAATTCGTGTGATGCTGGCCATGTCATTTTTTCCTCCGTTTCTTATACTTCGTATAGAGAACATTACTGATCTCCAGTACGTCATTCTGCATCTCCATAAATTCCTCCATAGGGATTCGCACTTTTCTGGGAAAAGCGGAACCATCGCGTATAACGACTGCCTGTACGTGAAGCTTGGAGATACTGTACAGGTCGATATCCAGAGTCTCTTCGCTGAAATCAAGATAATGTTCCAACGGGTAATCCCCATCAATCTCAAGCTCTGCTGTCGCATGGAGAGAGTCTTCCAGTAAAAGCAGGAAATGATAGCTGATTCTGTTTGACACGCAGAGCTGGTTGAATCCTTTTCGTACCATCTGGTCCTTGTAAGCATTCACCATATCGTGCGTAAGCTTCCTGCTGTAGAGTTCCCCCATTGCGGTCTGCGTTATGGAGGAAGCTTCCTTCAGGTCCTCTGCGGAGACTTTGATCAGTTCTTCCTTTGTGCAGCCGTACAGGGCAATAAGACGGTCAAGAAATGCGTCATCAGCATGCTTTCGTCCGGTTTCATACTGTGCGATAAGTGAGCGTGATACACCTAATTTTGACGCCAGAGAGCTTTGCGTATCCCCGTTTGCGATTCTTACATGCGCAATGTTGGTACCTATGACCATATCCCTGACTTCCATAATAGTGCCCTCCTTTAAATAAAAGATTGGTTTTATTGATATAATAACATGTTATTTTTAGTATTGCAATATAAAATAACGTGTTATATAATAAAAATGAATTTATCAGAAAGGAGGTGGAGCGATGCAGGAAGAGAGAAGACCGTTGATGGTCACGATCAATGAGGCAGCCGCCAGAACAGGGCTTTCCCCGTATACCGTGAGGAAGCTTTGTTGGCAGGGACGGATGAACTTGACCGGCAGGAAGTTTTCGATCCTTCCGGTCCGTACCTGCCGACAAAGAAGATCGGGAAGAACAATCCGTTGGAGAACGAGATCAAGGCAGACAACGCTCTCCGGCAGGAGTGGAACCACACGGTCGATCAGGTGCTGATCGTCGGCGGCACACAGGAGGAAGTGACAGATTTTAAACGGGAGGAGGTGATAAAAAGGGTCGCGGAGTCCGTGAAAGAGCACGGGGAACAGCCCGGCCTTTTTGCGGCAGTGATCCGGAGGGCCATTGCGGTCCTGAAAGAATTCCTGGAGATCCTGATGAAGAGCGATGAGAAGACACCGGAGGAAGCTGCCGGCGGGAGCATTAATGCATTTTCAGAACCGAAGGAAAGCGGGAAAGGGCTGCGGCCGGATTCCACGGAGGCTGAGATCCGCTTCAAGAAGATCCTGCCGATCCACGAGAAACTGAGGCAGTGCAACCGCAGGCTGTACGCGATGCAGGAACAGCAGGATACGCTTCAGAAGGCAATCGATACCCTGCCGAGGACCGTTTTCCATCACAAGGAGCGTAAGGAGCTGCAGACGAACCTCGAAGATCTGCAGAAACAGATCAGCCAGTGCCGAAACCAGCTGGAGCGGATCCCGAAGCAGAACGGATTTGGGAGCGTGAAGGCTGCGGAGAGCGCTTACTGGTCGGCCAGGAATGAGCTGGAGAAGATCCGCAGGGAGCAGGCCGAGTGGGACGGCGTCGCGGTCCCGCAGATGACGGTCCGCCCGCAAAAGAATCAAGTCAGCGTTTTGAAGAAGTTGGCGGAGAAAAGGCTGGAGACAACTGCGAAGGAAACAAGAGAGCGCGGTAGAGAGCCTGGAGAGAAAGGGGAGAAGGATTTATGATGGGACTGAGTCTTAATGGCAGGGTGGCTGCACAGCGGCCGTTTTGAGTTCATTTTATCGGGTGATGACCCGTAAAAATGAAACGGAAAGGCGCCGGGGGTATAATACCTCCGGCGCGGGTGTTTGGTGAAAATTTAATGGGTCATGACTCAGGAAAAGGGAGGGCGAAGCAGACAGGTTGCAATATGGTGCCATTTGGTGGCACTATAAATGGCATCGAAAATGGCAGTATAACAAAAAGCTTTGTCCGATGATGGATCCCTTGTCACAATTTTGTCACACCAGCCACAAAAAAACACAAAAGATTATGTAAACCACCAAAATGCTTTTGAAAAGCCTTGTATTTCCTGCATCTTTTGACAAAAATAGAGAGTACAAAAGCATTCCGGAGCAAAAAAGGCCTATGGCATTCAAGAGGTCATGGGTTCGACTCCCACCGTCTCCATAAAGAAGCAGACAGGCATTTCGCCTGTCTGTTTTTTTATGTCCCGATGAAAACAACTTTTTTCAACTAAAAAATAATTTTTTCAAAAAATTTTGCGACCAACGGCGATAAAACCGTACTTATGAGGTGAAAGGGAATGTACGCCCCCTGCGGCTGCGCCGGAGGGCTGCATGAGCTTCAAATACCGATACAGGAGGTGGAATTGGCTATGATGGTGTTTAACACTCTGTATGGGTTTACTCGCTGGTCTGCTTATTTCTCACTCTGTATGTGGAGGTTGAGATTGAAAATTAGCAGGATCGGCGCATGACCCATACTGAAAATGATTAGGTTATGCGCACAATACACGGAGTTTCAAAAAACAGCTATAATTCAAATTTGGAAAGGTGCTTGGTTATGAAAAAATTACTTTGCTTAATTATATCCATATCTATGTTACTCACTATGAGTACAACCGCATTTGCTGCATCTGATTTGAGTCCTACAACGGATGCAGACGGTTACACTGTGGCTGGTGTAGCTCCTGTAGCAAAAGTTGATGGAAGTATATACGATAATGCAATAACAGTCTCTTTTGATATTGACGAATTGCTTACACACTCGACAAATGTTACTCGTAGCGGTAGTTCATATTCGGGCTCATACACATCTGCCAAATATGAAACTGGTTTACCCGGCTATAAATATGAGATTTCGTTTGACTGGGTAGCTGATGTTAATTCGTCTGGTGACTACATTTTCAAGAATAACGCAATTCAAAATCCATTGATTACAACTTATACAAATCATGTGCTTTTAGCACTTACATGGAGTTACTATACTTACTCCTTTGATAAAAACACATATGGTGTTGCAACCAATGGAAAATCGGTTACTTTTGAAACTGATTATGAGTTTACTGTATATGAGAAAGAAACAGCCATTTCACATAATTTCGTGGAAGAAAACACAAAAACCATTTATATCAACGATTTGCTGTAACAATGCAAAAAAGGAAAGAAAGGATTATAATATGAAAAAAATACTATCATGTCTACTTGTCGCTGCAATGATGATTTCAACTCTATCAGTAGCGGCATTTGCGAACACCTATGTTGACACATCCAATGTAAAATATATTACTTCTGGGGAATATGATGTTCAACAGATGAAAACTTTTCTGAACAATGGTGGTATCATTGTTGATACAAGCAATAATAGCGGTAAAACTGTAGCTGAAGATCTTGGGATTGCAATTTCTGTTTCTAAAAATCTTGAAATGAATAATGATATGGATGATCCTGGCAAGGATATTGCAACACTATATTACAAATACGGCGATAATCTTGATGGTGTATACATTATAAATGTGGGAACAAATGATGTTGTAAATCAAGATACATTGATTAACGAAGCTGTTAGTGTAATCAGAGCAAGACAGGCTACTGACATCATTGATAGTGAAGAAACAATATCAGTTGATACACAAGAACGCGCATCTTCCTATACCGCCAGAGTGTTGGGTACATTTGATGTTACTACTACTCGCGAACCTAAAGGTAAACTAAATTCCAATTATAAAGTCTATACTGTTCAAGATTATAGCCAAAGAGATTATTACATTATTAAGGCAACGGTAACAGGCTACCCTGGCTGCGTCCTTGGGGCTGCTTATGAATCAAAATATCAAGGTGAAGGTATGTATGTGAATATCGGAACCTCGACAACAAGTGTTACTGTTGATGATTATGGCCCGTCCAGAGATATTGCATCTGGAAGCAGTTCCTACGGAGTATCGCTTGATGGTTCTTTTGATGGTGAAGATTTTACTGTACAGTTCGGATTGAATTATACGAAATCATTCAATACCACAGATACAACCGTTTCTACAACCGGGACATCCACTTCACGAGCATGGAATATTCAACTTGACGATGCCGCGCAAGAAACCTTTTTTGATTTTTCTCCAGGTGTAACATTTGATTGTCCTTATAACAAAACATCGGTGGCAATTTTGGTGTATTGCTCTTATGATTTGGATTCTTGGAATACATCTGTAGAAACTATTTATTCTGATAGAATTATAACTTGTACACCTACTACCGCTTCGATAAGCCAGCCGTAATTTACGAGTATGTACAGTAATGATTCTCTGAAATACAAACTTGAAACAGATGTAATGATTTGTTAAAAAATCAATGAACACAGTTTTAAGATATAATGTTTTCCAGATATAAGGAGGTGTTATAGTGAAGCGACAACTTCAAGGTATTGCGCTTATTCTATTTAGTTTGCTCTTATCCGTATCGTTTGAATTTATGGGGATTAAGTCTGTATTTGACCTTAGCATAAGTTGGCAACCGATATTCCTCATAGTAGCAATTATAGGAATGGTACTTGTATTCGTAAAAGCAAAAAATGAGTAGTATTCCTGTAATAGGGATATTTGATAATTATACCCGTACCGTCAGAAATGGTGGTACGGGTACTTTTGTTTGTCTGTATTTAGATTTTTATTAACTGACAAAATTGCTTTGCAATATTAGTGTAGTTATAAACCAACTGACTATCTTCGGTTGCTGTTCCCCAAGTCTGCCCGTAATAATATAACCAACCATTCGCTAACAATCCCTGTTCAGCGTCGTTCTCAATCACAATCGGATCATCTGTGATGTTAGCCTTGAGATACAGAAGATCGGAGTACATTGTGCGATCAACCAACAGCATAAGCCTACGGTAAGTTTCATCATCAATCACTCCATCCATTTTTGCTTCAAATAGGGTAAGAAGAATTTTAATTTTTGACTAATACTTCCCACATGAATAAGTCTATAGAAACCTTATTCTATATGGTTTTTTGACATAATAATAGCGTAGTCACGCCCCAGCTGTGATATAATTTATTTGCAGATAAAATTCCACAACATAGGAGTGCTACGCTATGAATAAAATGTGTGCTACATATTTAGGGTATACGGATTATGATCAGTGGGATATTGTGCGAGAAGTTAAGGGAACAAGTTCTGAACCATACCCTAATCTTACCGGTGGGGCGTCTGATTATAAAAACGGAATGGAATATGCAACCGGAAATGATTATACTGCCACAAGAACCTCTACTGTTCTAACGTTATCACAACTCAATACCAGCATGAACAATAGCATGCCTGTAATATTAGCGATTGGAACATATAATTCAAGTGGTTCTCGAAGGTCCGGACATGCCGTTGTCTGCTATGCTGTAGATACAAACAGCAATAAACTCAGGGTGCGAGATCCAGCAAGAGATTCTTATGTCGAATACTATTATCCTACATTGGTAAGTACGGAACAGACAAGTCGATACGATGGCACTGCTTCAATATCTCAGAAATAGAGGAGGTAAGAATATGAAAAAACTTATACTATTTTTTGTATCTGTTTTATTGGTTGTTTCCTTTATGCTGCCAACAATGGCTTCAGCGGAAACCGGTGCTGACAAGACAGATCAAGAAGAATCAGAAAATATGTTTGCCGAAATTAACAGCATTAACGATATTAAGAACTCGATTGATAATGATCAGATTCTAAGTTTTTTTGACGGTCAAGAGGTAGAATTAGATTTTAACTATGTTCTACCAGTATTCATGCCTTCTAACAGCAATACTGCAAGCAAATATCTCGATGCTTTGGAGTTTTCAAAGTCCTATGTTGTTCCAGTTTCCACTGCAGGTGGTAAGTCGCTCGGTATGGTGAAACTACAAAAATATGATGCAAGTTGGGTAGTTGGGGTTTTTTATGAAAACTATGATCTGCAAGGATTAATAAACCTTAGATGACAGCCAAAGTAGGACTACATTTTCAGCCCAAGTTCCTTTCTGAATGATTCTTCCTTTACATGGGCGGGAACATTACAGCCAAAAAATTTATAGTACTCTTTTACCTGTTTACTTGGTGTTTCTACGGTT
>JAILID010000027.1 GCA_024695465.1 Lachnospiraceae bacterium
CTGCTCGCTCGTGATGAAAATCAGCGGCGGGAAAGACAGCCTGCTGATCTGCGGCGACGCGCATTCTGATGAGCTTGGAACTTTTCTGCTTAAGACCTACGGAAAACGAATGCAGGCGAAGTATGTTCAGGTTGGGCACCACGGGAACAACTCATTCCCGATTTCCTTTTATGATGCGGTCGATCCTTTCGCGGTATTCATGGACAGTCCGGCGTGGCTGTTGACCGAAAATGGATATACAGCCGCGAAACTGAGGGATTCTTTCGTCAGGAAAGGCACAATCGTGTATGATTTCAGAACGGCGCCGAATACGGTTCGCTTTGAATAGCATGGTGCCGCAGTCGGATTGCCAGGCAAGTCTTTAAAATTAAAAGCTCCGATCCCGCAATCCGGGACCGGGGCTTTTTTAAGGGGGAACATTGTCTGTCGAACTCAGGTCCAGCTAAGCGCCGCCTCATTTCTTTTTTCCTCCGCTTTTTTTTCCGGAAGACTGAAAATGAAAACCGGCAGGATGACCATCGGGATCCCGGCGAACCAGTAGAAGTTGGTCAGCGAGTTCGTTGTTCCATATATGTCGAGCACGCCTTTCATGATGCTCCCAACGGTAAGGGTCGCAATCCCGGCGTGGAAGAGATAGCGTAAGACCGTGTTGGGATACCTTTTTGTCTTTACCGTTCCCAGCAGGAAGAAGGGGAGAACCCCGCCCGCAAGGGGGAAGGCGAATGCGTAGATCATAAAGTAAGAATAAACTTCGTGGCTGAATCTTTCATAAATAGCTCCGAAAAGGGCCGTGAAGAGGCTGACGCCCAGGTAGATGGCTGCGGTCCGAAGGGCCCGGTTTTTATTTTCATTCATATCCGATGTATACAATGTCGCTTACGCTCCTTTCCTTGATCGTGCTGCCGCTGGAAGTCGGGTTGTTGATGAGGGTTCCGTTGAAGACCATGGTGGAGGAACCGCCGCCGTCCAGGTTGTAGGCTGTTTTCGCGCCGAGGCTTTCCATGAAGGAAGCCAGTTCGTAGAGGGAGAGGCCTTCGCTCTCGTCCGTGCGCCCGTCCGAGACCACGAACAGGTAGTGGAGGTCGTCGATGACGCCGATGGCGGTGCGGGGGTTGCTGGACTTGGCCTGCCCGACTTCTTCGTCGGTGCTGACCGAGATGCTGCCGTCCGTTACCAGGGCCGGGCCGAAGGACAGGATCTGCACGGCTCCGTTGGCCAGGAGTTCTTCAGCGCTGATCTCGGATTCGTTGATGATCTCAAAGGAGCCGTCCGCGTAGATGACCAGATCTTCCTGGTTTTTGGAGGCGGTGCTTCGGTAGAGGACCCCGTTTTTCAGGACGTAGCCTTTTTGCCGGGCCCCGTAGTAGTCGCCGTTAATGGCCAGGATCGCGTTGCTGCTTTCGGCCATCGCAGAGGTGGATTCCGTTACGTTCCTTCCGTAGAGGCCCTGCGCGAGAGCGGTTTTCAGGTATTCGGCGGAGGAGAGCACGACGTCTGCCACATAGACCGTGGTGTCGTTGACCCGGTATTCCGTGAGGCTGACGGAGATGTTCTCGTCCTGATAGGAGTCGGCGCTTACGGTCTGCCCGGAAGAGGAAGCAGTGGAGCTGTCGGAAGAGGAGCTGTTCGCCGAATTGCTTCCGGCGCTTTGGCCGGTGGAAGCCGTCTCAGAGCTGTTTTCGGCGGAAGCTTCACTCCTTGAGTGCCGTCCCTCGTTTCTGCGGGAGGAATGGCTTCCCCTGGAAGAGCTTTCTGTCTCCGCCGTGTTTCCGGAGGCGTCCGCGCTGCCTGCGTTCTCTGTGGAAGCGGTCCCTGCCGTATCTTCGAGGCTGCCGCTTTCAGCTTCGGCGCCGGATGAGCTCTTAGCTGTATTTGCGGATGAAACGGTGATCGCGCTTGTCTCAACGCCTGAGGCTGCTCCGTAGACCCGGGTGATCACAAAGGTGTCCAGTACCGTGTAGACGGTGAAGGCTGTCAGGAGCAGCCCGTATAGTATTGGAAAAAGTCTTTTCTTAAGCATCTTTCGAATCTCTCCTTTCGTTTGAGCTGGCCTTATTATGCGGTAGAAAGATTAGAGAATTATTAGAAAAACGCTTAAAAATGAAGTTCACAAAGGCTTCACAGATGCCAGGGGAGCTGCCGGAAACTCCGCGCTGAAGACGCTTCCTTCGCCCGGGGCGCTCGCGACGCGGATCTCCCCCTTGTGGAGGGATACGATCTGCTTCACCATTGAAAGCCCGAGGCCCAGCCCGGCTCCTTTGCCGGCCGTTCTTGATTTGTCGGCCCGGTAGAAGCGGTTCCAGATCTTCGGGAGCTCTTCCGGGGCGATCCCGATTCCGTCGTCTGAAACGGAAAGGATGATGCGGTTTTCATTTTCTGAAAGCTTTACATGGATATGTCCGTTCTCCTTCCCGTAGCGGTAGGCGTTCCGGACCAGGTTTACGAGCAGCCGGGTCATGAGGGAAGCGTCGGCCTGCATGCGGATTCCCGGCTCGATGTCGTCTGTCAGGGTGATGTTTTTCTCGGGGAGGGCTTTCTGCTCGTCAAGGACGCCGGAAAAGAGGGCACTCAGGTCCGTATCCTCGAAGTCCGCGCGTTCGGTCTGCTGCTCCAGCCGCGTGAAGGAGAGCAGGGATTCGACCAGGCGGGACATGCGGCGGCCCTGCTTTTCGATGTCTCCGATGACCTCGTAGAGCTCGTCCTCGCCGGAGGCGTTCTCAAAGGCGTATTCGCATTGGGCCAGGATGGTGGCAATGGGATTCCGGAGCTCATGGGAAGCGTCCGAGGTGAACTGTTTCTCCGCCTCGAAGTTTTTCTCCAGCCTTTCAAACATCCGGTTGAAGCTGCCGGCAAGCCTGTGGAGCTCGTCGCCGTTTTCGTCCATGTCGATCCGCCTGGACAGGTCGCCGCTGGCCCCGATCTCCTCGGCGGCGGCGCTGATGACCCGGATCGGCATAAGGGTGCGGCCGGCCAGCAGGTAGCCGCCGGCGGCGGCCAGGAGGATCAGGAGGGGGATGGAAATGAAAACCGCGGAGTAGAGGGAGGCGGATTCGAGCTGCGCGCCGCTTTCGCTCACGATTCCGCGGATCCAGATTTCCCGGCGTTTCTCGCTGATTCGGAGGTCGTATGTCAGGTAGTCTTCGCCGTTGAGGCTGATCTCCCGGAGGAGGCCGTCCCGGAGCTTTTCATTTTCCAGAGCCTCTTCCGGCGTCTGGCCGCCCCTTACCTGGCCGTCTTCGTTCAGGATGAGGCAGTAGATCCCGCCGCGGTAGGAAAGGAAATCTTCGTCAATTATGAGCTCGTCATGGTCGTAGCCGATCGCCAGGGCGTTCTCGCTGACCCGGGCGATCAGGGCGTTTTCGGTATTCCGGCGCGACTGGGACCTGGAGAAGAAAAAGATGAAGCTGATGAGGATGGCGGCCAGGAGGGTCATGAAGAGCATGAACCAGAGGGTCAGTTTCAGTTTGATGGACAGTTTTTTCATGGCTCCTCTTTCATGCAGTAGCCGATCCCGTGGATCGTGTGGATCAGTTTCGGCTCAAAGCCGTCATCGATCTTCTTCCGGAGATAGCTGATATAGACGCCGACCACGTTGGTGCCGCCTTCGTAATCGTAGCTCCAGACGTTATCTTCAATCTTCTGGCGGGAGAGGACCCGGTTCTTGTTGCGGAGCAGGTATTCGAGCAGCATGTATTCCCGGGCGGTCAGGGAGATCAGCTGCCCGGCCCGCCGGACTTCATGGGTCCGGGTGTCCAGGGTGAGGTCGGCCAGGGAGTGAATATTGGTCGGGGTTTTGGAGACGGTTCGGGTCACGGCCCGGATGCGGGCGCTGAGCTCATCGAAGGAGAAGGGCTTGACCAGATAGTCGTTGGCGCCGGAATCAAGCCCCCGGACTTTGTCGGAGACGGTGTCCCGGGCGGTCAGGAAGATGACCGGGGTTACATTCCCCTTTTTGCGGAGTTCCTGAACGGCTGCAAGACCGTCCATCTCCGGCATCATGATATCCAGGATCGCGGCGTCGTAATCAGCGCTTTCCAGGAAATCAAGGGCTTCCCGGCCGTTATCGCAGCCGTCGACGGCGTGTCCGTCGGCGGACAGCTTTTTTACTATAATTTTCTTCAGATCGGCGTCGTCTTCGGCGACAAGAATTCTCATGATGCGGCCCTCCTTTAGGGATCCTGTCTGATTATTACAAACCCGGATTTTATATTACTACAGATTTTGGTGTTTTTAAACAGAATTATGTTTTTTTGTCGGCCCGGAAATGGTATACTCTTTTTATGATTACATAAGGGGGCGGACGTCTTATATGGAATTGCTGCTGGAGATTATCGGGGAAATGCTTCTTGAAGGCTGCATGGCGGTTTTTTTTGATCAAAAGCTGCCTCTGCCGGCCCGGATCTCGGCGGCGGCTCTTTTGATTGTCGTTTACGGGGGCCTTATCGGCGCGTGTTTTTATCTGGCCTTCCAAAGGAGAAGCGGGCTCATCTTTTTTGCGGGCTGCCTGATCCTTCTTCTTACGGGCCTTTACGCTTACAAGAGCGTCTTCCGAAAAAAACGCTGAAAGACTGAGCAGCCATTCGTTCGCCTGGGAGAGCTGGCGGATTATGGAGGAAATGGCCATGGAATATTATCTGGAAAACCCGGAAAAAGCGATGCAGGAGTTACATACCTCTGAAAAGGGGCTCGACAGCGCGGAAGCCGCGGCCCGGCTGGAGAAAAACGGAAAAAACCGGCTCAAGGAGGAGGAAAAGCAAACAGGCTGGCAGAAGTTCCTGGAGTCCATCATGGATCCCATGATTTTGATGCTGCTGGGCGCGGCTCTGGTGCAGGTGATCGTGACGATCCTGGAGAGCCGGGGCAGCTATTCCATCGGGGCTTTTACGGATGTCTTCGTCATCCTTGCGGTCGTGATCATCAATGCGGTCATGAGCCTGGTGCAGGAAAACAAGGCGGAGGCGGCGATGGCCGCGCTGATGGAGATGACCGCTGAGACTTCGAAGGTCGTCCGGGATGGGGAACTCAAGCTGGTTAAGAGCGAAGACCTGGTGGTGGGAGACCTGGTGCGGTTTGAAGCCGGAGATACGGTGCCGGCGGACTGCCGCATCCTGGAGTCCTACAGCCTGAAGTCGGAGGAAGCGGCGCTGACCGGAGAATCCCTGCCTGTGGAAAAGATCGTGGATATGCTGATGTGCGCGGAGGGAAAAGACAGCGTGCCCTTAGGCGACCGGGTCAATATGCTTTACAGCGGTTCCACGGTGGTCTACGGCCGGGGGACCGGCGTTGTGACGGCTGTGGGCATGGATACCGAGATGGGTAAGATTGCCGGGGCCCTTAATATGGCGGTCAAGGAGCAGACTCCCCTGCAGAAGCGGATGGCGGAATTGTCGGCGTTTCTCACCAGGCTGGTTATCGGGATCTGCGTGGTCGTCTTCATCATCGGCTGCGTGCAGGCCCTGATCCTGACCGACGTATCGTTCTCCTGGGAGCTTCTTGGGAGCAGCGCCGTAAACAGCCTGGTCACGGCGATCGCGCTTGCGGTCGCGGCCATTCCGGAGGGATTGCCGGCGGTTGTGACGATCGTTCTCTCGATCGGCGTCACCAAGATGGCAAAGCAAAAGGCCCTGATCCGGAAGCTGACCGCCGTTGAGACGCTGGGCTGCACCCAGATCATCTGCACGGATAAGACCGGAACGCTGACCCAGAATAAGATGACGGTCGTGCAGGAGTATACGGATGATCAGAAGCTGATGGCTTCCGCCATGGCCCTTTGTTCCGACGCCGAGATTAAACCCGGGGAGGAGAGTTCTGTCGGTGAACCGACGGAGGCGGCTCTCGTCAATTACGCGTTTAAGGTCGGCCTGCCCAAATACGAGCTTGTGAAGGCCCAGCCGAGGGTCGCGGAGGCTCCGTTCGATTCCGAGCGCAAGATGATGACCACGATCCATCAGACGGAGAAAGGTTTCATTCAGTACACCAAGGGCGCGGCGGATATGCTTCTGGAGCGCTGCAGCGGGGTTTTAAGGGGCGGCCGGGTCCTCCCCATGACGGAGGAACGGAAGGAGGAGATCCGCAAGGTCAACAAATCCTACGCCGACCAGGCCCTTAGAGGCCTGATGGCGGCTTACCGCTCTTACGACAGGCTGCCGGAGGATACCCGTCCGGAGAGCCTGGAGCAGGATCTTATTTTCATCGGGCTTTACGGCATGATCGATCCCTGCCGGCCGGAAGTCTACGACGCGATCAAAAAGTGCAAGATGGCCGGTATCCGTCCGATCATGATAACCGGCGACCATAAGGATACCGCTGTGGCGATCGGCAAGGATCTGGGTATCATCACGAGGGCCGGGGAGGCGGCGCTGGGATCGGATCTCGACAAATATACGGATGAGGAGCTGGTAAACGCGGTTGCGCTTTATTCCGTGTACGCCCGGGTGCAGCCGGAGCATAAGACCCGGATCGTCAACGCCTGGCAGAAGCGGGGGATGGTAACGGCCATGACCGGGGACGGGGTCAACGACGCGCCTTCGATCAAGGAGGCGGATATCGGGATCGGCATGGGCATTACCGGCACGCCGGTTACGAAGAGCGCTGCCGACATGGTGCTGGCGGATGACAACTTCGCTACGATCATCCGGGCGGTGGAGGCCGGCCGCAATATCTACGAAAATATCTGCAAGGTGCTGCAGTTCCAGCTGTCAACCAATATGGCGGAGGTCTTCATTATCTTCTTTGCCTCGATCCTGAACTTTACGATCCTGACGCCGGTCCATCTTCTGTGGATCAATATGGTGACGGATACGCTTCCCGGGCTCGCGCTGGGAATGGAGCCCGCGGAAGGCGACCTGATGAAGCGCAAACCGCGCGCAAAGGACGAGAGCATCTTCGCCCACGGCGCCGGGGTCAATATGCTCTGGCAGGGAACCTATCTGGCGGCTGTCGAGATTGCTGCCTATTATATCGGTTATTATCTGGAGAACGGTTCGTTTAAGGGGATCGTCAACGGAAGCTGGTGTGAGAATGCGGTCGTCATGGTCTTCCTGACCGTCAGCTTCGCGGAAATGCTCTGCGCGCTCAATATGCGCTCCCGGGGAGGTTCTATTTTCCGGAAGGAGATGCTGGAGAATTCCAACCGCTGGATGACCGGCGCGCTGATTTTCACGATCCTAATGACGCTCGCGGCGGCGTTTATGCCGGGCTTTAAGACGCTGTTCGGAATTCACGAGACCCTTTCGCTTACGGAACTGCTGATCTCGGCGGGGCTGGCGCTTTCCACGATTCCCGTTTTCGAGGCGGGCAAGGCGATCCGGCGGGCGGCCTCGCGGAAGATGTGAAATAAGTGAATCGAAAAAAGCATGGCCGGGGCCCTTCCCGCCCGGATAAAGCGGATTGCGGCCGAAAAACAGATGTGCTACAATATGCCTGAAACGGATCCGCTGCGGCCTCCGCCGCGGCGGATCATATATTTACCGGATCGCTGTCGCAGGCTATGCTTCCGCGATCCGGAAGAAAGTCCGAAGAAGGTGCGCGTTTATGAAAACAAAAGTATATATCGATGGGCAGGCCGGAACTACGGGCCTCCAGATCTATGAGCGGATCGGGGCGAGAGGGGATCTGGAGCTTTTAAGGATCGCGGAGGAGAAAAGGCACGATCCCGCCGAGCGGAAAAAGTTCCTTAACGAGGCAGATATCGTCTTTTTGTGCCTGCCCGACGCGGGGGCCAGAGAGGCGGTATCCCTGATTGAAAATCCTGCGGTCCGGGTGATCGACGCCTCGACGGCCCACCGCACGGCAGAAGGATGGACCTACGGCTTTCCGGAGCTTTCCCGGGAACAGAGGGAGGCGATCGTGAAGAGCAGCCGGGTGGCCAATCCGGGCTGCCACGCCACGGGTTTCATTTCCTCCGCGGCCCCGCTTGTCCGCATGGGCATTCTGCCGGCGGATTATCCCCTGACCTGCTATTCCCTTACCGGCTATTCCGGCGGGGGCAAGAAGATGATCGCCCAATACGAGGACGAAGGACGGCCGGGGGAGCTGGACGCTCCCGGTATCTATGGGCTTAGCTTGCGCCACAAGCACATCCCGGAGATGCAGAAGATCGCCGGCCTGTCCTACCCGCCTTTCTTCATGCCGATCGTCGATGATTACTATAAGGGTATGGCCACGACGATCATGCTGGAGAACCGGCTTTTAAACGGCCGCCCGACGGCGGAGGCTGTCTGCGAAAAGCTGCAGGCTTATTACCGGGACGAGCATTTTGTGACGGTCCTGCCTTATGAAGAAGACCGGAAGACGATCTACGCCAATTCGTTGGCGGGAACCAATCATCTAAGGCTGGTCGTCAGCGGAAATGAAAACCAGACGGGCGTCACGGCCCTTTTCGACAATCTGGGCAAGGGGGCTTCGGGGGCCGCCGTTCAGAATATGAACATTATGCTGGGACTTGATGAGCGCAGCGGGCTTGAGCGCGCGGAATAAGGAGGAGAGGATGATCCAGGATATCGCGCCGCATGTTCTGCGGAATGAATATATGAAAGATGAAAAGCCCGGGGCGGAAAGCGAGGTCTATGTCTTTGACGGCCGGCGCCTTCTGGCCGGCGGGGAAGGGGAAAAGATCCATCTGCCGCTTTACGGGGATTTCCCGGAAGGGACGGAGGCGGTTTTCCTTTTTCGCTTTGACGGTAAAGCGCGTTTTCTGCTGGGGAGGGAGGAAGAGCTTCCGATTCCGGAGGGCTATGCCTTCGCGGAGCTGAAGGCGCTCCGCGCTTCGGGGAAGACGCCCAGGGAATTCGTCTTCGCCGCCTGGACCGCCTTGCAGCTGGCCCGCTGGTACGGAGACAACCGTTATTGCGGAAGCTGCGGCATGAGGACGATTTTCGGGACGATCGAGCGCTCGCTGATCTGCCCCCACTGCGGCCGGGTCATTTATCCCCGGATCATCCCCGCCGTGATCGTCGGGGTTACCAACGGGGATGAGATCGTGCTCACCAGGTACGCCGGCCGGGACATTCCTTATTACGCCCTGGTCGCCGGATTCACCGAGATCGGGGAGAGCCTGGAAGGAACTGTCCGCCGCGAGGTGATGGAAGAGGTAGGGCTTAAGGTAAAGAATATCCGCTATTATAAGTCCCAGCCCTGGGCGATTGTCGACGACCTTTTGGCCGGTTTTTATTGCGATCTGGACGGGGATTCGACTATCCGCCGCGACGACGGGGAGCTGAAGGAAGCTTCCTGGGTAAGGCGGGAGGACGTGGTTCTCCAGCCGGATGACTATTCTCTGACCAACGAGATGATGCGGATGTTTAAAGAGGGGAAGGAGCCCAGATAAGGGCGGGGTGAGGTGATGGCGAACCTGATGGATTATCTGGATTGGCGGGGAGACCTGCGGATAGCAGATAACGTTTTTAACGAGGTGGACAGTCTGATTCTGTCCGGACTTTCCTATGCGGACCTGGAGGGAGCCGTGCCGGCGCCCGGCCAGGGAGAGACCCGGCTTTCCGAGGCTGCCGCATCTTTTTTCTCGTCGCATACGGAAAAAGAGCTTGAAGAGGACCGGAGCATGATCGCCTACGCGCCTTTCATTTTAAAGAAGGCGGCCGGGACCGCCCGCTTCCGGGATATGATTGTCAGGAATTACGTCAATATTGTGGACGCGGAGCGGAATCTCCAGTTTTCAGCCGTGGAATTCGTGACAGATGACGGGATCTCCTATGTGGCCTTTCGGGGAACGGACGACACGATCGTCGGCTGGAAAGAGGATTTTCTTTTCAGCTGCGGGATTGTTCCCTCGGAAGAATACGCGGCAGATTATCTGAACCTGATCCATGCGGGAAGCGGACTTATGCTCCGGGTGGGGGGCCATTCCAAGGGAGGCCACCTTGCCGTATACGCCTCGGCCATGGCGAAGCCGGAGATTCGGGAGCGGATCCGGAGCGTCTTCAGCTTTGACGGGCCGGGCTTCCGGGAAGAGTTTCTGCAGGGGGAGGGCTTCCTTGCGATCCGCTCCCGGATCCGCAAGCTGGTTCCGGAGACCTCTATCGTCGGGATGCTTCTGGATCAGGAAGCTCCGTCTAAAGTCGTCGCGAGCTCGGAAAAGGGCATCGGACAGCACCAGCCCCTTTCCTGGGAGGTCATGGGGCCGTCCTTCGTGAGGCTTGAGGAGCTGTCGGATACCGCGAAGCTTTTCAGCGAGGCCTTTCAGAGCTGGATCGGGCCGGTGGCGCCCGGGGAGCGGAGGGCTTTCGTCGACGATCTCTTCGCGGTCCTGGAGGCGCCGGGCCTTTCAACGCTCACGGAATATCGGAACGGGGGAATCAAATCCCTCGGAGTAAGCTACGAGCGGCTGCGCCAGCTGGACGGGAAGCATCAGGAACTCTTGTGGCTGCTCATCAAGCTTTTGGGAAGCGAGTGGACGGAGCAGCTAAAGGAAACGCTGAAGAGCCGGATTCATTTTCCCGCCCGCAGCTAAGATACTTCATTCAATAGAAACGCTCGATCTCCGTGACCCCGTACGTGTCCTTGAAATCCTTAAGGTCCTTTTCCGACCGCACCAGCATGATCTCCGTGAACTTTCCGTTTTCGAGATTCCTGAATCCCGCGACCTGCTCGCCGGTGCAGATGGAACAGCGAAGAGCCGGTTTTTCATTTTCAGGATCATAGGTTTTCCTTGCGGCTGCTTTCTTCTTTCCGAACATGTCAGCTGCGCCTCCTTTGCGATTATTTCTGCCGCATGGATTACGCCTGTGCGGCTTCTTTCATTTAGTATAGCGCTTTTTTTGGGGGCCTGCAACGCTTTAAAGGGAGGAAAGCCTCTTGACAGATTGGAATCTTTCGTGTAACTTTACCTGTTAACAAATGTTTTTCGGGATAGGGGGAAATGAAATGGAGCGCTTTGAAGCTTTCCTGAAACGAAAGGATATTGAAATATCGGTCAAACGCTATCTGGTGGACGCGCTGGGGGCCATGGCCCAGGGGCTTTTCTGCTCGCTGTTGATCGGGACGATTATCAACACGATCGGGACCCAGTTTAAGATCGGGCCGTTGACGACGCCGGTCGCGACCGTCGCGGGGACGGAGTACACGGTCGGCGGACTGGCCATGGCCATGAGCGGTCCGGCCATGGCGGTGGCGATCGGCTACGCCTTAAAGTGTCCGCCCCTGGTGCTTTTTTCCCTGATCACGGTCGGTTTTGCCTCCAACGCGCTGGGCGGGGCCGGCGGCCCGCTGGCGGTCCTTTTTGTCGCGATCATCGCGTCCGAGATCGGGAAGATGGTCTCGAAGGAGACGAAGGTCGATATCCTGGTGACGCCCCTGGTGACGATCGGGACGGGCATCCTGCTCTCCGCCTGGTGGGCTCCGGCGATCGGCAGCGCGGCGATGCGCGTCGGTGATTTTATCATGTGGGCCACGGAGCAGCAGCCTTTCGCCATGGGGATCCTGGTCTCCCTGGTGATGGGCGTCGCGCTGACGCTTCCAATCTCCTCGGCTGCCATCTGCGCGGCCCTGGGACTTACGGGACTTGCGGGCGGGGCCGCGGTAGCCGGCTGCTGCGCGCAGATGGTGGGCTTCGCGGTCATGTCCTTTCCTGAAAACAAGTGGGGCGGCCTCATCTCCCAGGGACTCGGGACCTCCATGCTTCAGATGGGCAATATCGTGAAGAATCCCCGCATCTGGATCGCGCCCTGCGTGACCTCCATGATCACGGGGCCGCTCGCCACCTGCCTCTTCAAGCTGGAAATGAACGGCGCGGCGGTGAGCTCCGGCATGGGCACCTGCGGCCTGGTCGGCCAGATTGGGGTCTATACCGGCTGGGTCAACGACGTGGCCGCGGGAGCAAAGAGCGGGATTGGCGCGTTCGACTGGCTGGGCCTTGTCTGCGTATCCTTCCTGCTGCCGGCGCTTCTTGCCCCGCTTATCAACCTCGGTTGCCGGAAGCTCGGCTGGGTCAGAGAAGGGGATATGAAACTTTCGTGAGATGCTTGCAGAGGAGAAAACAGGATGGAAAAATGGGATAAACTGATGGAAAAGCGCTGGGCGGCAAATCTTTTCGTCGTTTTTTCGGGGATTGTGTTTTTCTCGCTGGTCTGGAACCTTAAGGCGGTCATGGGCGGGCTTCATTGGGTCATGCAGATCCTTTCGCCGCTTGTCTGCGGACTGGTGATCGCGTACCTTTTGGATCCGGTGGTCAAGTTCTTCGAGGAGAAGGTTTTCGGGAAAATGAAAGACGCATCCCGCCGCCGGATCCTTTCGGTAGTTGCGGGCATTGTCCTGGTGGCGCTGCTTTTTGCCCTCTTTCTTTTAATCCTGGTTCCGTCTCTTGCGGAAAGCTTTGCGGGGATCATCGCCAACGCGGACGTCTATGAGACCCGGATCCTGGAATTCATGGCGATGCTGGACGGACTGGATCTGGGATTCGAGCTCAATCTGGACACGCTGGCGGAATATGTCGAGAAATATGCGGAAGAGGGGATCGAGCTTCTAAGGAGCAATGCCGGCAGCATTATAAACGCCTCGAAAAACATCGGGTCAGCGGTCTTTAACCTTGGGATCGGCTTTATATTCGGCGTTTATTTTCTGGCAGGCAAGAAGGGAATGCTGGGCGGCCTCGCGGAATTAAGGGGGGCGGCCGTGAGGCCGGATACGCTGGCTAAGCAGAACAGCTTTCTGGCCCGCTGCCATGATATCCTGATCCAGTATATTGGCTGCACGCTTCTGGACGCGGTGATCGTCGGCGTGGTGAACGCGCTGGTCATGACCGCGCTTCGGATGCCCTATACGGCCCTGGTCTCGGTGGTCTGCGGGGTGACCAATATCCTGCCCACCTTCGGCCCTATGATTGGAGGCATTGTCGGGGCCTTCATCCTGGTCCTCAACAATCCGATTTACGCGGTCTGGTTTCTTATCCTGACCATGATCCTGCAGACCCTGGACGGCTACGTCATAAAGCCCCGGCTCTTCGGCGATTCACTGGGGATCCCCCCGGTCCTCACGCTGGCTGCGATCATCATCGGAGGGAAGCTGTTCGGGATCGGAGGGATCCTCTTATCGATCCCCGCCGCCGCGGTGCTGATGTATCTGTATACGGACCAGTTCCTGCCCTGGCTGAAGAGAAGAAATTCCTGAGAGGGCAGCGCCTTTTATCCGTTTATGGAGGCGTCAATCGGGAAACGCGAGGTATGTATGGATTTTAGGATAAAGAACGGAACGCTTCTTCTTTCGGAAAATGAAGGGCTGGCCGTCGTCAACAGGGAGCTTTTTGTCGAGGACGGGAGAATTTCATTTTCAGGAAAAGAAGGGAAGAATTACGAGGAGGTCGACGCGAAAGACCGACTGGTCATGCCCGGTCTTGTCAATATGCACACACACGCCTACATGACGCTGATGCGGAATTACGCGGATGATGTGGATTTTGAAGAATGGCTCTTTAAGCGCTGTATGCCGGTGGAGGATCGGCTCCCCGCGGAAGGGGCTTACTGGGCCTCGCTTCTTGCCATCGAGGAGATGATCCGGACCGGGACGACCTGCTTCAACGATATGCATATGTTCCGGGGCCAGTCGGCCAGGGCGGCGCTTGACGCGGGGATGCGAGCCGTCATCGGGCGCGGGCTCGTCGGCGAGGATCTGGAAACGGACGGCAGAAGCCGCTTTGAGGAGATGCTGAGCGAGCAGGCGGAGTACGGAGGAGGACTTGCGGAATTCGTGATCGCGCCCCACGCGATCTACAGCTGTTCGGAGAAGCTGCTGGTCCAGCTGAATGAGGAGGCGAAAAAACGGGGGATGCTGAAGCACATTCACCTCTCGGAGAGTGTGAATGAGGTGGAAAACTGCCTGAAGGCCCGCGGAAAGACGCCGGTGGAGTTCCTTTCCGATATCGGTTTTCTGGATGATCGGACGATTCTCGCGCATTGCGTACAGATGAGGGGGCGGGATATCGCCCTGATCCGGGAGTCCGGGGCCACGGTCGTCACCAATCCGGCTTCCAACGCGAAGCTGGGGAATGGTTTCGCGCCCATCCGGGAATTTCTGGAGGCGGGGGTCAATGTCTGCCTGGGAACGGATGGAACGGCCAGCAACAATACGCTCAACATGTTCCGGGAGATGGGGCTTTTGTCCATCATCCACAAGGGCCTGAACCTGGATTCAACTGCGGCTCCGGCGGAGCAGGTCATCCGGATGGCGACGGAGAACGCGGGCAGGGCCTTGAAGAAGCCGGGGAGAATCGGCGCGCTTAAAGAAGGGGCCGCCGCGGATCTTATTTTCCTTGATCTTACGGAGCCTTCGATGTTCCCGGCCAACAATCCGGTCTCCGCGCTCTGCTATTCGGCCAATGGCTCGGAGGTTTCCTCGGTCATGATCGACGGGAAGTTCGTGATGAAGGACCGCAGGATGCTTACGATCGATACGGAGAGGACGCGTTTTGAGGTCCAAAAGATTGCGGACCGCTATCTCTAGAAGCTGTTCCGGCAGAAGGAACAATGATCGCTGCGGTTAGGATAACTGATGAAGAAAGGATGCTGTGATGAGCAATATTAAAGACGCGGCGCTGGCGCCGTCCGGAAGGAAAAAAATCGAGTGGGTACGGTCATTTATGCCGGCGCTGACGGAAATCGAGAAGCAGTTTGAGAAGGATCAGCCATTTAAGGGCCTGCGGATCGCGGTCTCCGTCCATCTGGAA